>JBKEEC010000360.1:0-52205 GCA_047975785.1 Sphingomonadaceae bacterium
AACCCCGTCAGCCCGGCCCAGATTGACAATCACATGACCAAATTCAACCGATTTGATCACTCCGGTAATCACTTCACCGGCGCGATCCTTGAACTCTTCATACTGGCGTTCACGCTCGGCATCGCGCACTTTCTGGAAGATCACCTGCTTGGCGCTCTGCGCATCAATCCGGCCCAGATCAACCGGGGGCAGCGGGTCAACGATAAAGTCACCCAGTTTTGCGCCGGCTTCAAGTTTCTGGGCCTGCTTGAGATCAACCTGTTTGAAGTAGTCCTCTACATCTTCAACCACTTCCACCACGCGCCACAGCCGCAAATCACCCGTTTGCGGGTCAAGCTTGGCCCGGATATCATTTTCATCACCGTATCGGGCACGCGCCGCCTTCTGGATCGCTTCTTCCATCGCTTCAATCACGATCGACTTGTCGATCATTTTTTCCGAAGCGACAGCAGTTGCAATCGCTAGAAGCTCGGCTTTATTGGCAGAAATCGCACTGGCCATCAGTCACTTGCCTTTTCTTCTTCAGATATTTCTTCAATTTCATCCGCCCCGCGAGCATCCAGAGCGCCAGTAGCAGCAATAAGCTCATCCGTCAGCACCAGTCTGGCAGAATGAATGGCAGATAGCGGGATCGTCATATCCCCCGCCTTCCGGTCAGAAATCGTCACCAGGTCACCATCAATACCGCGCAGCATACCACGCAGATTCCGGTGCCCGTCTATTTTTTCCGATAATGATATTTTGGTTTCATGCCCGGCCCAACTGGCAAAATCCTTTGGACGGGTCAGTGGACGGTCAATACCCGGCGAACTGACCTCCAGATGATAGGCCCCTGGGACCAGCACTTCTCCGGCCTCTTCCAGTTCATCCAGCCGGGCCGATATACGGCGGCTGAGTGCAGCGCATTGATCAATAATCAATTGTCCGGTCGCGGGGTCTTCTGCCATGATCTGCAGCGCCTCACCACCATCGCCCGCTTCCGAAGGCATCATCTTGATGCGCACAAGGTCAAGCCCCAAAGCCACGGCTTCGGGTTCAATCACTTCTGCAAGACGTGCAATATCAGCCATCAGACCTTCAAAAACCTACCAGCGTAAAACCCGGTAAAAAATCGGTGTAAAAACCGGAGTAAAACAACCGCATCAGACAACAACCAAACAGCAATTGCCATACATCTTTGCACCGGCCCCTGCTGGCGCCAGCCCTTCAGAGATATGACAATGTCGGGATGAACGCGCATATAGGCGCCCCGATACCTTTTGACAAGCCCCAATGGAGCAGCCCGGCAAATCCTGCCGCGTCAGAACTATTGGGCAAGACCGTGCTTTTTTATGGCATGGCGCAACTGATCATATGTCAGGCCCAGAGATTTGGCGGTTTGCCGCTGATTCCAGCGGTTGCACCCCAAAGCATGTTCCAGAATTGCGCATTCATGTGCATCCACGGCCCCGCGCAAATCATCAATATCGTGAAACGAATTGGCATCTTTCGTATCTGCTTTCGTATCCGCCACATCAATTTCGCGGGCATTCATCTGCTCTGACAAAACTTCAGCTTGCCTGCTGCCCTGCACCGGCTTCCAGGGCGATTCAAACGGATCAAAAATAATATCGCCAACCGGCCTGCCACTATCCCCCCAGCGATACACAGCACGCTCTACTACATTACGCAGCTCGCGCACATTGCCCGGCCAGACATAATCTTCCATCTGCTGCGCAGCATCCGGCGCAAAGCCCGGCCATGCCTGCCATTCCAGCTCGGTTGCCATGCGTCGACCGAAATAATCCGCCAGAACGGCTATATCGCCCTCTCTCACCCGTAGCGGTGGCAGCGTGATGACTTCAAAACTGAGCCGGTCCAGCAAATCGGCCCGAAACTCACCCTTTGCAGCCAATGCAGGCAAATCTTCATTGGTGGCCGCCACAATTCGCACATCCACACGCATGGGCCGCGAAGAGCCGATACGGGTTATTTCGCCATATTCCACCGCCCGCAAGAGGCGCTCCTGCGCCCCCAGGGACAGGCTGCCCAGCTCATCGAGAAATAACGTCCCCCGATCCGCCTCCTCAAATCTTCCGGCCCGCGCCTTTGTCGCCCCGGTGAAGGCCCCCGCCTCATGACCAAACAGCTCTGCCTCGATCAGCGTTTCGGGCATAGCCGCGCAATTGAGGGTAACAAGAGGCTCATCCCAGCGCGATGAAAGCCGGTGCAAACGCTCGGCGATCAGCTCTTTTCCCGTGCCACGCTCTCCGACCACCAGAACCGGACGGCGCATGGGCGCAGCCAGACTGGCGCGCTCCACCGCATCCAGAAAAGCCCCTGACTGGCCAACAAATTGACTTCCACGATCCATTTGCCAATATATAGCATTAATTACTAAATATTAGCAATACACGCCATTGGGCCAAAGGTGAAGAACCGTAAAACAGCAGGATTTCTGCCCTCTACGCTAACTGGCACGCAGCTTGCTCATAGGTAAGCGAACGTATTTCAGGAGACATCACCATGTATGATCGTCAGTTTTTCGAGAGCAAGCTGGGGCAGGCTGCAATAGCCAGCATTCTTGCGATGATCGTATTTATTGCCCTCAGCAATCATATTGAACCCAATCCGGCGCCAGACGTGATCTTTGCCGTCACCATGCCGGGAGAATATGTGGATCTGGCATGACCGATATAGTCAGGACTCCTGATACAGACACTCCCGCTTCTGCCTTGCCTTTACGGCTGGATGCGGAGATCGAAAGGCTGCCCCGCAGTCCCGATTCTGCCCGACGCACTACAATTCTGCGTCCCGAACAGCCAGTGCCATTTCTCGCCACTGCACCTTCTGCACCCTCATTTTCCGGAGCACCTCTTATGGGTATTTTCAGCCGCACCCGTGATATCATCGCTGCCAATTTCAATGACATGCTGGACAAGGCGGATGATCCGCAAAAAATGATCCGCATGATCATCATGGAAATGGAAGAAACACTGGTGGAAGTGCGCGCCAGTGCCGCACGCACCATTGCCGACCAGAAGGAAATGCACCGGCATGTAATAAAGCTGGACAAATTGCAGGCCGACTGGGCAGACAAGGCCCAGCTTGCTCTCAGCAAGGATCGTGAAGATCTTGCCCGCGCTGCCCTGCTGGAAAAGAAACGCGCCGGCGATATGGCAGAGCAACTCAATGCGGAAATTGCTGTCCTTGATGACGCGCTGCGTGCCTATGAGGAGGATATTCACAAATTGCAAAACCGACTGCGCGAGGCTCGCAGCCGCCAGACGGCTATTGCCGCCCGGCTGGAAAGCGCAGAAAACCGCGTAAAGCTACGCACTCTCCTGTCTGCCGAGCGGGTTGATGACGCCATGGCCCGGTTCGATCAGCTGGAGCGGCGAGTCGATTATGCCGAAGGTCGTGCCGATGCCCTTTCCATCGAAGACAGCAATCGCAAACCCAGCCTTGCCGATGAAATTGCCGCACTTGAAGGCAGCGACAAGATTGACGAAGAGATTGAGGAAATGAAACGCGCCCTGAACACCATGAACAAGGGCCGCAAAGAAGCGAAGGGATAATCATTATGGGTTCCGAACTCATCATAGTTCCCGTTCTCTTTATTGGCCTGCCCTGGCTGGTCCTGCATTATGTTACAAAGTGGAAAACGTCAGCCTCCATCACCAGTGATGACGAGGTGCTGCTGGAAGAGCTTTACCAGCTGGCCAAACGACTGGATGACAGGATGGACACGGTTGAACGGCTGGTTGCCAGCGACAACCCTGATTTCAAACCCGCCCGGCTGGCTCAGGACAATGAACAGGACAATGAACATTTGCGCGATCTGGAAGGCAGACTCGCCCGGAAAAAGGAAGCGAAACAATGAGCACGCCCCGCACCACACTCTATCGTGACAAGATGAACGGCAAGATTTTTGGCGTATGCGCCGGAATTGCCGACTATACCGGAGTAAACTCATTCTGGGTACGGCTTGGCGCAGTATTCCTGACCTTCGCAGTCAGTGGATTTACGATTCCGCTATATATTATCGCCGCCATTATTCTCGATAAGAAACCGGCGCGCCTCTACGGTGACAAGCAGGAAACCGCCTACTGGCAAAGTGTGCGGCAAAGCCCCAAGCGAACCGCCCGCGAAATTCGGTCCCGTATGCGCGATATTGATCGGCGTCTGGCCGATGTCGAGCAATATTACGTCTCCAGCAATCCGCGCCTGTCGGCAGAAATTGAACGCCTGCGCTAACACAGGATACTGAGGAGTAGAACCAATGAATTTCTGGACCGCCGCCGTCATTATTGTCGCCATATGGGGCGTGGTGCAAATGTATCGTGCCAGACACGGGATTCTATCAGATGAAGATGGCAATCAGTTTGCCTCTCCTCCTTCAACGGAATCCGAGGCCCAGCGTCAGGAACTGGAAGAACTGCGCGAGCGGGTGAAGGTTCTTGAACGGATTGCCACCGATGCCAACACCCTTCAGGCCCGTGAAACCCAGAAGATTTCTTCCGAAATCGAAAAACTTCGGGACTGATTCCCAGGCCTGTTGTGCAGACAACTATTGCGCAAACAAGGGGCACAGAAAAGAGATACAGACATGAGCGAAACCGCCATTATTGCCGTTTCCGCCCTTCTGGGCACTGCCATTCTGGCTTACACCGCCCTGCACTGCTGGCAAGGCTGGCTCAAGCTGAAAGAACACGAACTGGATCACCTGCCACGGGAAATAGAAGGCGTAACCGCAATGGGCAGCGCCCGAATAGAGCTTGCCGATCTGAAAGAGCGCATCCGCAAGCTGGAAGCTATTGCGAACGGGGTTGAGCTATAGAGCGGGACAGCTCAGAACGGGATATCATCGTCCAGATCATCATAGTTTGATCCACCACCGGAAGATCCACCGGACATTCCGCCGCCAGAGCCACCTCCGCCCTGATTCCAGCCACCACCAGAACCGCCATTATCGCCGCCACCCTGGTTCCAGCCACCGCCAGAGCCGCCTCCGCCCTGACCGCCACCACGTCCGTCAAGCATGGTCAGGGTAGACCCCGGCCCCTGCAAAACAACTTCGGTCGTATAGCGGTCATTCCCGTTCTGGTCCTGCCATTTGCGGGTGCGAAGCTGGCCTTCGACATAGATTTTGCTGCCCTTGCGCAAAAACCGCTCTGCCACCCCGACCAGACCATCAGAGAAAATGGCAACGCTATGCCAGTCTGTCCGTTCCTGCCGCTCTCCGGTATTACGGTCTTTCCAGCTTTCGGTTGTCGCGATGCGCAAATTGCACACACGTCCGCCATTCTGGAATGAGCGCACTTCCGGGTCCGCCCCCAAATTGCCAATCAGCATGACTTTGTTGAGAGATCCGGCCATTGTGTCTTTCCTTCGCTTACAATCCCAGAGCGACAGCGCTCCAATAGGTGATTCCCGCGAAGATGTAGGCCAGGCCGAACAGATATGCCAACATAAAGCCCGGCCATTTCCACCCGTTTGTTTCGCGCCGGGTTACGGCAATGGTGGACATGCATTGCGGGGCAAACACAAACCATGCCAGAAAGGCCAGCGCCATAGGCAATGTCCAGCGCGAGGAAAGCGTTTCTGCAAGGCCCTGTTCCATTTCTTCCTCATCATCGGTATCAACCGCATAGGTCGTTGCCAGCGATGAAACAGCTACCTCACGTGCAGCCATGGAGGGGATGAGTGACAGGGCCATGTCACGGTTAAACCCGATCGGTTTGACAGCAACCGCCAGACCATTGGCGATTTTTCCCGCTACAGAGGCATCGACCTGACTTTCACCCGGCTCTGCCTTGGGAAAGGACAGGAGCAGCCACAGGATTACTGTAACCATGAAGATGATTGTGCCTGCGCGACGCAAAAATATCCATGCACGCTGCCACAAACCAATCAGCAGATCCTTGAGATTGGGCCACTGATAGCGGGGCAACTCCATGATAAAACCGCTGGCATTTCCCTTGGTGACTGAACGGCGCAGAACCAGCGCCACAATCATGGCCCCCACAATGCCGGCCAGATAGAGTGCAAACAGCACCAGACCCTGAAGGCCTATTCCCGGCCCGACAGAACGCGCCGGAATGAATGCGGCAATAATCACCGCATAAACCGGGAGCCTCGCCGAACACGTCATGAGCGGCGCAATCAGAATCGTGGTCAGCCGGTCTTTCGGATCGGCAATACTGCGTGTGGCCATAATACCGGGAATGGCACAGGCAAAACTGGACAAAAGCGGGATAAAACTGCGCCCTGACAGCCCGACAGACGCCATCATCCGGTCCATCAGAAAGGCCGCCCGCGCCATATAGCCGGAGCTTTCCATCAGCAGAATAAAGAAAAACAATACGATAATCTGCGGCAGAAAAACCACCACCGACCCGACACCGGCCAACACACCCTGAGTCAGAAAATCACGCAATATGCTATCAGGCAAGCTGGCTGTTACCCACGCCGAAACCTGCCCGACCCCGCTATCCAGCGCATCGGCAAAAGGGGTCGCCCAGGCAAATACCGCCTGAAACATGACAAACAACATGGCAAACAGAATAAGTGGCCCCAGCCACGGGTGTAACAACACCTTGTCCAGCCGGGCTTTCACCACATGTTCGCGGCTTTCCGCCAGAATCACTGCTCTGGTAATATTGCGCGCTTCCAGCCGACGTTCGGGCAAGGTCAGATTCGGACGGGCCAACTGCTCCTGACCCTCTTGCGTCAAACCGGCCGGGGCATTGGCAACGGCGCTACGCAGGCCATCCAGTCCGCGTTTGCGCACGGCCACAGTTGGCACAACGGGCACATCCAGAATATTCGACAACGCTTCCGCGTCCAGCACCAGCCCGTCCCGCTCAGCCAGATCCATCATGTTCAGCGCAATCACAGTCGGGCGGCCCAGTGCCAGCACTTCCTGCGCAAATACGAGGTGCTGCTCAAGATTCGAGGCATCCACCACGACAATCAGAACATCCGGCACGGCTTCTCCGGGAAAAGCCCCTTCCACCACCTTGCGCGTGACCTCCTCATCCGGGCTGGTCGTATCAAAGGAATAGCTGCCAGGGAGATCTATCAATTCGACCGGCTCGCCCGAAGGCAGGACCATACGCCCCGATTTGCGCTCGACAGTTACGCCCGGATAATTCGCAATTTTCTGATTTGCACCAGTCAGGGCATTGAAAAGTGCTGATTTGCCTGCATTGGGATTGCCCACAAGAGCCGCTGTGCGGAAACCACTCATGCCCGGCCTACCCGCTCATTGTCACGTGCATCGCACGCGCATGGACACGCCGGACAGCTATGGTCATCCGTCCAACCACAATGGCCAGCGGATCACGACCACCAAAAACACCGCGATGCACCACCATGACATCAGCCCCGGAATCAAGGCCAAGGGCCCGCAAACGCTTGCCCTCATCATCGGCAAGGCTGGACCAGTCCACCTCGACAATAGAGGCATGTTTGCCAGGTTCAATTTCATCAAGTGTCATGGTTGCTCGCTGCCAGAGCGAGAGCGTAATTGCAACTGCTTATCAATAAAAATCGTTGCCGGATAGTGTCGGGTCAGATGCTCCTGGAATTCTGACCCTGGTGACCGGAATCTGAAGTTCACTTGGCGTTTGCTGAACAATGAGGCGAACTTCAGCTTCAAAAGCTTTAGCGCGCCGGATAGCGAAGGCGCCCCAGAAAACGGACCATACTGAAATGTTCGCCGGAACTGC
Organism: Sphingomonadaceae bacterium; assembly: GCA_047975785.1. GTDB lineage: Bacteria > Pseudomonadota > Alphaproteobacteria > Sphingomonadales > Sphingomonadaceae > JACXVD01. The sequence continues at coordinate 7,713 of JBKEEC010000360.1, forward strand.
CAAGCCATTTCGCCTTGGCCTTTTCAAACCGCATCACGCCTTCAATCCGGCGGGCCAGAAAATCGCGGGTTTCGGCTTTGCCTTCGCTCTCGTCATCTATAAACACGCCAAGGGTTGCACTGTATATACCGGCAAGAAGTGTGCGTTTTGTATAGTGGTTGTAATCGGTCGCGGTGTCCCCGGCGAGCCGCCACATCACATCCGCACTGTGCCATCCGGTTCTGAGCGAACGGCGTATATGTTTAGGCATGGCCAATATTGCCAATGCCCGTCTGACAGCCTCTTCCTCTCCCAGAACCGCATCAAGACGAAATTGCACCAGCGCGCGTATGCGCTCCCTTATGGGCATGGCCGCCAGCACAGATTGCGGCAGTGCCTGAGCCATGGCTTCATCAATTGATACGATCCAGGCGTCGATCATATCGATCGCGCCGCGCGGATAGGCCAGACGAGCCACTGCAGGGTCCACACCATTGGCACGGGCGGCATCTTCAAGCGCCTGATCCCCCCAGCCATCAAACACCGCCCCTTCTGCTATGGAAGGAGCCAGTGAAATGCGCAGTTCATCCAGAGTGTAATCCACATTATCCATTTTTATATCATCACTTTATAGTCAGAAGCTCGGCCCATAGCTTTTTCCACCGGCTGAAGTCTTGCGATCCTCATCGGCTTTTACAATTTCTGTCATCGCAGATGAATTGCGGCCCTGCAGTGCCGCATAATCCCGTGCGGTGCGTCCGGAATTATCAGTCTGGTCGGGGTTTGCGCTATTCTTCAGCAAAAGCCGGATCATGCGCAGATCCCGCCGGTGAACCGCGGCAATCAGGGGAGTTTCCCCGGTCGCATCAGCCACGTCCACGCGCGCACCTGCCTTGGCCAGTTTCTCCACACCTTCAAAAAAACCCAGATTGGAAGCCACCATAAGCGGCGTTACTCCGCGTTTATCCGCGACATTGGGATTAGCTCCCTTGGAAACCAGAAAATCGATCCATATTGCATCCCTGCGAGCCGTGACAATATGCAGGGCTGTTTCCCCGGTAGTGACGTCACGAGTATTGATCAGAGTCGTGCCGGGCTGGTTCAACGCATCGGTAACTTCCTGACCATTGCGGTCTTTCACCGATTTCAGAAACTTGTATCCTTCAGAAAATATCTGCGCCGACGCAGGCACTCCCGCAGTCCCGGCAAGGGCTGTTGCGACACATAGCGCCACAATCACATAACTGCGGAAAATGACGAATTTCATCCAGCCTGCCTTTCACTTTGAACTCTATGCCACGGCATCAGCATAATCGGGCAGATTCGCCCTTGATCATCCCTGGTTAGCAGAGCATGAACCGCCTTACCATGTTTCGTCTTCTCCCTGGCCTTGGTGCCATCCTCATTCTGTGCCTTTCTGCCTGTAATCCGAACGGGGAAGCCTCTCAGCAGCCTCCGCTTGCCGGAGCCAGTATTGGCGGCCCCTTCACCCTGATCGACAGCAAGGGGAAAGATATTCACTGGTCTGATTTTGCAGGGAAATACCGGATCGTATATTTCGGATACACCTATTGCCCCGATGTCTGCCCGACCGATGTGCAGCGTATGACACAGGGGCTGAAAATCTATGCCAGAGATCACCCTGAGCAGGCAGAGCGAATCCAGCCCATCTTCATCACCGTGGACCCGGAACGGGACACGCCTTCTGTTGTGGACGAGTTTACCCACGCCTTTTCCGACAGCCTGATTGGCCTTACCGGAACGCCAGAGCAGATAAACAAAGCAGCCAGCGCATTTCGGGTCTTTTATTCAAAAGGCGATCCACAACCGGGCGGCGGCTATCTGGTGGATCACTCCAATATTGTCTTTCTGTTTGATCCTGATGGAAAGCCACTGGCCACCCTTCCGACCAATGACAACGCACAGGCTGTCGCTGCAGAACTGGAAAAATGGGTAAAATAAGAGACCGTTTCTGGGAACTTCCCCTCAATGAACTGGACCGCGAGGAATGGGAAGCGCTGTGCGATGGCTGCGGGAAATGCTGCCTGCACAAGATAGAAGATGAATATACTGGCCACATTGCCTTTACCAATGTCTCCTGTCGTCTGCTGGATACACAAACTGCGCGATGCAGCAATTACCGTCACCGGCGCGCCTTTGTCCCTGATTGCCTGCGCCTGACGCCGCGGCTGCTGGAGCAAATTTCCTGGTTGCCGGATAGCTGCGCCTATCGGTTGCGGGCTGATAACCAGCCCTTGCCTGAATGGCATTACCTTCTCTCCGGCAGTCCTGATACAATTCTTGAAACGGGGCACAGCGTTGCCGGGCGTGTGGTAAGCGAAGATGAAGCAGGCCCGCTTGAACATCACATCGTTGACTGGATTGAGCCATGATCGACTGGCTACGAAAACCAACATCCGACCCGACAATCCAGATTGGTGAAACCAGCCTCCCCGTTATAATTACGCGCCGCCGCAATGCCCGCCGGCTGACCATGCGGCTGGGGGAAGAAGGCAGGGAGGTGCGTGTCAGTGCTCCTGACTGGTGCTCGACAGACGCCGCGATGACATTTGTGGAATCGCGCCGGTCATGGCTGAAAAACCAGCTCGACAAGGTGATAAAGCACCAGCCACCTGCTGATGGAGATACTATCCGGCTAAGGAATCAGGAAATCATACTGCGCTGGCAGGAAAACGCCCCTCGCAAGCCGCGCCTGACAGATAATGAGCTGATTGTTGGTGGCCCTGAAGACAATCTGGCGCAGCGAATTGGCCGGTGGCTGCAACAACAGACAATCCCCTTGCTGAAAAAGGATGCCGCGTTTTACGCAAAGCGTGCCGATCTGTCCGTCCCCGAAGTGGGCCTGTCACGTGCACGGCGGCGCTGGGGGAGCTGTTCCAGTTCTGGCACGATACGCATAAACTGGCGACTTGTTCAGGCACCTGATGATGTCAGGCGCTCGGTTGTGGCACATGAAATTGCTCATCTTGTTCATTTTGATCACAGCCCGCAATTCCATGCGTTTCTTGATCATATTTTTGAAGCAGACGTGAAATCTGCCGATCGCTGGCTGAAGGCGCATGGCCCCTCGCTCTATCTGCAATTCGGATAGGCCGCCCCTGGAAAAACAGCAAAAATAGCACCAACAGAGTGTTAACTAGATTATGCTAAAAGTGCGGTATGGCGCGACCGTTTCCTTTTTCTGGCACCTTGCAGGCCGGTGCTGTCTGCCTGGCTGTATGGACGCTCACGGCCAGCCCTACATGGGCGCAAGGCGCCTGTCCGCAATGTGATTTGCCTCCCGGAGAGCGAGGAAATGGCCGTAACAAGGCGGAACTGAAAATTGAAACCGATCTCGATTTCGGACGGCTGGTTATATCCGGTTCCGGGGCGGGGCAGGTCATTATAGATATGCAGACAGGCCAGCGGATTACCAGCGGAGAAATCGCTGAACTGGGCGGCTTTCCCATGGCAGGACATGCGATCATTACCGGCAGGCCCATGCGCGTGGTGCGGGTTGTTTTTCCTGACTCTGTCCTGATGAGAAATGCGATCGGGGGAGAGGCAACCCTCAGAAACTTCCAGACAGATTTGCCTGCCATGCCGGTGCTGGATGCACACGGAACGCTGGAGTTCAACTTTACCGGAACGCTCATTGCCAATACGCCGCAGGGGGGAGATTTGCGCGGGCGCATCCCCATCAGCGTCAGTTACGACTGAATTATTGTTTTTGCGCCAATGCTTGCACTGGCACAATGAAGCCAGAGCTATTATCTTGTGCATATGCGTTATTTCAAGCATCTTAACCCCACTGCCGGAGCGAGCGATTTCTGGAGCGAGTTCAAGCGCCCCACCCCCTATCGCTGGCCTATTATCGGCGTATCCATGCTGCTCACATTCTGCCTGATGTATGCCTTCACGCAGGAACGTGTCTATATTCCGCCCGAAAGGCCGCAAATCACCTATATCACGTCATTCGCTCCTGGCCGGACGGATGAAGAAATCCGGCAATCCAATATCGAGAACCAGAAATTGCAGGACCGCTTGCAGGCCGAACAGGAAGAGCGAATAGAAAGGCGCAAGGAGATCTACCGCGCACTGGGCCGTGCTACAGGGCTGGATGTTGATGAAATGGAACGCAAGATTGCAGAAGATGAGGCACGGGAAAATGCAGCGGCAGAAGAAAAATCCCGTCAGTTGACCCAACCAGCAAACGCCGGAGAGGGACAGGTTGACCAGCCTGCAGGATAATTCCCGCTGGCTGGAAATGGCCGCATCTCTGGCGGGCCGTGGACGGCCCCTCAGCCACCCCAACCCGGCGGTAGGGTGTGTGCTGGTCAGGGATGGGCGGATTGTCGGCCGTGGATGGACCCAGAAAGGAGGCCGTCCACACGCCGAGGCCATGGCTCTGGATCAGGCCGGTGAGCAGGCGCGCGGCGCAGCAGCCTATGTGACACTGGAGCCTTGCGCACATGCTTCACCGCGCGGCCCTTGCTGTGCCGACCTATTGATCAGGGCTGGCATTGCCTCGGTCATTATAGGTGTGACTGACCCGGACCCAAGAACATCCGGCAAGAGTATTGCACGTCTGCGCGAAGCGGGAATTGACGTATCTGTGCTGGAATGCAGGGCATCACGCCGTAGCCTTGAAGGCTATCTGATGCGCAGCCACTCCGGGCGCCCGCATATCACGCTTAAACTTGCCACTTCCATGGATGGCTGCATCGCGCAGGCAGATGGTTGCAGCCAATGGATTACCGGCCCGATTGCGCGCAATCACTGCCATTTACGCCGGAGCCAGAGCGATGCCATTCTGGTAGGAGGCGCGACATGGCGGATAGATCAACCGAAACTGAATGTCCGCCTGCCAGGTATTGAACAGCGCAGCCCGCAGCGATGGGTGCTGACATCGCAGCCTGTGGCTGAAGGCATCCATACCCTTGCCAAAGTTGAGGATGTTATCCGGATGGACGACATCCAGTATCTTTATATCGAAGGAGGCGCGCAAACTGCTGCCTCTTTTCTCGCCGCCAATCTGGTGGACACTATCGACATCTACCGCGCCCCCATTATCATCGGTCAAGGGATAGCCGCTATAGGAGATATCGGCCTTGCCAGTCTGGACGAAGCCCATGGCCGCTGGCGTCTTCGTGACCAAAGACCACTTGGCGCAGATCTCTACACAACCTATGAACGCATCGACTGACAGGAGCACAGGCACCCATGTTCACCGGCATTATCACCGCCATCGGCACAATCGGATCGGTGGAAGATAAAAAGGATATGCGGCTGCAGATTCTTTGCCCGTGGGACACCTCCACCATTGATATCGGGGCATCCATTGCCTGTTCCGGCGTCTGCCTCACCGTGGTTGAGCGAGGCGGGTCGCCCGGTAATGCCTGGTTTGCCGTTGACGTATCTGGCGAAACCATTGCGCGAACAGTCCCTGACATGTGGCAGAAGGGCCACCGCCTCAATCTGGAACCGGCACTGCGCATGGGTGATGAACTGGGGGGCCATATCGTAACCGGCCATGTCGATGCGGTTGGCAAGGTTATTTCAGCAGATATAGCCGGCGGCTCCACAAGGCTGATTATCCGCGCGCCTGCCGCTATAGCGCCCTATATCGCAGCCAAAGGTTCGATCACGGTTGACGGAGTTTCGCTTACTGTCAACGAGGTGTCAGACCAGCCCGATGGCGCGTGCGATTTCATGCTCAATATAATCCCGCATACGGGAGAAATCACGACACTGGGCCGCCTGTCGAAAGGGGACGGAGTCAATCTGGAGATAGACGTGCTCGCCCGCTATCTGCAACGGATGCAAAGCCTGCAAAAGTAAACAGGCCGGAAAACTCTCAGCCCGTCACCTGTTTCAATGCACCGATAAACTTGTCAATATTGCCCATATGCAGGCCGGCAATATTGATCCGTCCCGAACCAGCCATATAAATACCGTGATCTTCGCGCAATTGCAGAATCTGTTCCTTGCCGAGCGGTAAAATGGCAAACATGCCATACTGGCTGGCCAGCGGACGCAAATCCACCGTCCCTGCGGTTCCGGCAGCGGCAAGATAATCCCGCATCTGGCGGATACGCGCCCGCATTTCGCTCAGTTCATCCAGCCATTCTCCGGTAAAACTGTCATTTTCCAGCACCATGCGCACTGCCGCCGCTCCATGGTCAGGCGGCATGGACCAGTTGGCTCTTGCAAGGGATGCGCCATTACTCAGGGCAATATTCAGCGAATCTGTGTCCCTCGCCATAATGTAAAAAGCGCCGACCCGGTCGCGATACAGGCCAAAATTCTTGTCACAGCTATAGGCGACAAGAGCTTCGGGAACGGCATCCAGCACGCAGCGCATACCTGCGGCGTCTTCGTCCATTCCGTTGCCCAGTCCCTGATATGCCAGATCAATAACAGGCATGACCGGGCTATCTGCCAGAGCCGAGGAGATAGCCTTCCACTGGTCTTGTGTGTAATCAATGCCTGTGGGGTTATGACAGCATCCGTGAAGCAGAACCGCATCGCTGGCCTGCCCGTTTTCAATAGCGGCAAGAACATTGTCCAGATTGGCTGTTCCGTCATCCGAGGCATGGTTGAAAGGCAGCATTTCCAGATCAAGATCCGACAGAATCTGTGCATGGTTTGGCCAGCTTGGCGTGCCCATAAACACGCGCGCCACGCCTGCCTTTTTTGCCAGAGCCATGGCCAGACGGACCGCGCCAGTGCCACCGGGTGTCTGCATCCCGTCAATCCGTCCGCCTCTGGTCGGGTCATCACCAAAGATATGCGGCATCAAGGCATGGACAAACCCCATATCGCCTTCCGGCCCCAGATAGGCCTTGCTATCCTGACCCGCACACAAGGCCTGCTCCGCATGTTTGATTGAGCGAAAAACCGGGGTTCGCCCATCGTCTGTCTTGTAGACACCCACGCCAAGATCAATCTTGTCATCGCGCGGATCAGCCGCAAAAAGTTTGATAAGCGCAAGAAGCGCATCGGGCGGTTGTTGGTTGAGTCTCTCCAGCATGAAGCAACTCATGCCGCGCGATTTTACGCACCGCAACATCAAATCTTCGCGCCTTGTATTTTATCCAGATTTTATCCTGCAAAATCACTGCCGATTCATTTGACAGCAAGCACAGGCACGGCAAATGTCCGGGCATGAAGATTTCCAGAGAAACCAGAATCACCCCTTCACTTTCCCGCCGCCAAACACTCGCTGCCCTTGGTGCAACGACGGCACTGGCCGCTATCCCGACAGTAGCTTTTGCCAAAACCCGCGCCCTGTCTGCTCAGGATCGTGGGGCGGAACTGCTGGATGATGTCGCCTGGAACCTGCTTCGTCATGAGCCTGAACGGGCTACAGTTCTGGGCGTCGATATTGACGCTCATTCGGCGCTACGTGGCAAGCTGGAGAAAAAAACGCGGATCGGCCAGTCAGCCTATGCAGAAACGCTTGATGCTGACCTGAAGCGGATACGCGCCTTTGATACGTCAGAACTGGATGATGCCACAAGAACCAGCTTTGAGGTGGTGGAAAGCGCCTATTCCACCGCACTGGACGGCTTTGCGCTGCCCTATGGCGATATTGCTGTAGGTAGTTATCGCAATGCCCCCTATGTCGTCATCCAGAATGTCGGCAGTTACATTGACCTGCCGCGTTTCCTCGATGTTGACCACCCCATTCGCACTCAAGAGGATGTCGAGAGCTGGATCGAGCGGCTTCACACCATTCCACACTCGCTCCACGGCGAGATAGAACGGATGCAATCCGCTGCTGCTATCGGCGTTGTTCCGCCAGATTTCCTGCTCGACAAGGCAATCTTGCAGATGGAGCAGACCATTCGTGCAACAGGTGCCGGGGAATTGTTTATTCCCGCATTGCGGGAACGTATCAGCGATGCAGGGCTGGATACAAAGTCTGTCAGCCATGCTCAGGGCTTTGTCAAAGGCCCGGTTACTCAGGCTCTGGCCCGCCAGCTTGATGTCCTGAAACAGCAACGCACCATTGCCGATAGTGATCCGGGCATGTGGAGCCAGCCGCGCGGTGATGAATGGTATGACTGGGCACTGCGTGCCAGCACCACAACTCCCCTGTCCGCCAATGAAGTGCACGAACAGGGGCTTGAAGAACTGGAAGCCTTGCACGCACGGATGGACCCGATCCTCAGAAAAATTGGCTATACCAGCGGGTCAGTCGGGGAACGCATGGCAGCCCTTGGCGAAGATCCTCGTTACAAATTTGCCGAAGGCGATGAAGGCCGCGCAGAAATCATGGCATTTATTCAGGACCGGATTGACTGGATCAGGGCGCAAATGCCGCGCGCCTTCCGGACACTTGCGCAAGGCAATGTCGAGGTCCGGCGCCTTCCTCTGGCCGAAGAACCAGGAGCACCCGGCGCCTATGGCGGATCGGGAAGCAAGGATGGGACGGTGCCCGGCAAGATGTGGATCAATCTTCGCAGCACCGACCTGCACCGTAAATATGATCTGGCAGACCTGACCTATCATGAGACCATTCCCGGTCATGTGTGGGAGGGGGAATATTCCAATACATTGCCCCTGATCCGCTCCATACTTGCATTCAATGCATTCTCCGAAGGCTGGGCGCTTTATGCCGAGCAACTCGCAGACGAGCTGGGGGCCTATGATGATTACGAAGTCGGGCGTCTGGGCTATTTGCAATCGCTCTCCTTCCGCGCCTGCCGGATGGTGGTTGATACCGGGCTTCACTCAAAGCAATGGAGCCGGCAGCAGGCCATAGATTTCTTTGTCCAGCGCAATGGCTCAAAGCCGGAAGAAGTCGCCAGCGAGGTAGACCGCTATTGCTCATGGCCCGGTCAGGCTTGTGGCTACAAGCTCGGCCACAGCCAGATCGACAATCAGCGCAGCAGGGCCATTGCCGGACTGGGCGGCGCCTATGATTTACGGGATTTTGATGATGCCGTCGTGCTTGGTGGAAACGCACCTCTGGATGTCATGGCGAAAAACGTGACGCGTTACATTAATAAAAACAGGCAGTAATGCCAGAATACAGCTTTTCGCGACAAAGTATATGCCGGTTTTTTGACCTATGGCCAGCTTCGCTTCCGCAAAAGCAATGCGAAAACAAGAAAATATAGCATCATCCGTGGCTCAATATTGTCTCGTGATGCTACAGGTTTAGAGTGTGGTGACAAAAAGTGGGCACCGGTTTTTGTCAAAAAATCACACGACAACAAAAGTATAAAGAGCGGGATGTGATTCTGTCATATGTCATCCCGCTCTAAGGCTACATGATGCGTCAGCTTCATGGCAGTTGGGTATGAGGCCTGTGATCCGGACCGGGTTTATAGTGAAGAGCCGTCATCCAGTTCAAATCCGCCGCCTGTTATGGCGCGGCTGGCATCTGATAGGAGATACAGTGCAATGGGAGCCAGATCAGCCGGTTCCATCGCACGTTTACGCGGAAAACTGTCAATAAGGGCCTGACCGGCGGGGCTGTCCAGCCATTCAGTATTCAGTTCGGTCCTGATCCAGCCGGGACAGATCGTGTTGACATTGATACCCTTGCGCGCCCACTCCTTGGCCAGAGCCTTGCCCATCATCAGCACTCCGGCCTTGGTTGCGTTATAGGCAACGAGCTTGTCCAGCACACGGTGCGATCCGACAGACCCGATCAGGACGATGCGACCATCGCCCTTTTCCGGTGAGCCATTGGTGATCATGCGTCTGGCACCTTCGCGCGCTGTAAGGAAAACCCCCGTCAGGTTCACATCCACCACCTTGTCAAATTCCTCTGCCGGTATCCCAAGAGCAGAAGAGGGGAAATTCATCCCGGCATTGGCAATGACCGATGTGACAACGCCCAGTTCCTTTTCCGCTGCATCATAGCCTGCGATAACCGAGGCTTCGTCAGAAACATCCATGGCGATGGCTGCGGCTTTTCCTCCGCCCTGCTCGATTTCGGCCTTGAGCTGTGTCAGGCGGTCTGTTCTGCGTGCGGCCAGTGCCACTCTGGCACCCGCTTGTGCGGCGGCCAGTGCGAAATGCCTGCCAAGGCCGGAGGATGCTCCGGTTACCAGAACAGTGCGGCCGGAAAGGTCGTTTATCATGCGGTGTCCCGATTAGCTGAAAGATGACTGGCGATAGGCAATGGACGGCTGTTCGCCAATCGGAGAGCTGCGCCCATCATGCCTGCGATAGTTCCTGTTTTATGCCGGGGCAGAGCCGGAGGAAGGTCGTGCTGCGGTTCGCGCCATATCGCCACCCGGTTCAAACCGGCGCAGATAAGCCGCCAGCCCTTTTGGCGTGGTTTTCTTGCCGGGGTTATACCATGGCAGCAGGTTGCGGGCGAGTTTGGGCAGCATAGCGTTTTTATACTGCTTCATGTAGATTTCGCGGTCTGCTTTCAACCTTGCGCGGTCATCTTCTGTCATGTCCGGCATATCCTGCTTCACCATATAGCGGACCATTTTGCCTGTATAACCGCCCAAATGCTTCATGGCGAACCAAAGGCCATAGATACGATAGAAATAGCCATTGATAATGGAATTCACAAAACCACGGCAGAAGAGGGCTTTATAGAATTTGAACATCACTTCGCGGTGTTCGAACTCCTCGGCCAGATGCCACCCCCACAATGCGACGGCGTTGGGGTCCGCCCCGTCCAGAAACTCGTCAAATTCATTAAACCATAATTGTGCGGAAACAGCGCCCATGGATTCAAACCCGTCAGCATAGGCCAGCAGGAATTTGAGTGAGCGGTTCTTTTCGAAATCCGCAAGATCATCAGCCAGTCTTTGTTCGATCTCGGCCAGCCCCGGATAGCCATTTTCGGCAATAGCCTTGTTAAACAGACGATGCTGACGGAAATGCTGGGATTCCTGCCCGATAAATGCCTTGACTTCCTCTTTCAGAACCTCGTCTTCCGGGCCAAGCTGCTCCACAGCCGCCTGACAGATACGGATGAGCCACGGTTCTACCGGGGTAGGGATCAGGGAGGTGGCGCAGCGATCATAGACAAAAGCCCGGTTTCGCGCCCAGAACCTGGGAACCCTGCTGAAATCAAATTTTGGAAACCGGACAACAATACTCATGCAATGCTCCCTTGATTACCTGTTATACTTTAATTGAAGAGGCGTTGTCAGATAAGGGTGGGATGATCGCATTTGTGATAGTGGGGCAATCCAAAGCAGGCCCTGTTCGCCATTGAAGGCGGACATGCCATTATCCTGTTTATGTCCATTATGATTAAGCCCTTCCATGTCGATGTCCCTGAAGCGGTGCTGGAGCGTATACGATCGAAACTGGTCGATACACGCATTGGTTATGCCCCTGCCGGTGGGGGGTGGAACTGGGGCACGGACAGGGATTATCTGGAAGAATTTATCGCCTATTGGCGTGATCAATATGACTGGCGCGAGCAAGAGAAATTGCTCAATTCCTATCCGCAATTCACTGCTGAAATTGATGGAATTTCTATTCATTTCTATCATGTGAAGGGGAATGGCACCCAAACATTGCCGATTCTGCTGACACATGGCTGGCCCGGCTCTGTTGTGGAATTTCTGGAGGTCATCCCGCAACTGGTCGCTGCCGGTTTTGATGTCGTGGTTCCATCCTTGCCCGGATACGGTTTTTCCGGCCGCCCTGCAGCCCCGATCGGCCCGCCCGGTGTTGCAAACCTGTGGCGCAAGCTGATGACCGAAGCACTGGGTTATGAGCGTTTCTATGCGCAAGGCGGCGATTTTGGCCATGCCGTTACGCATCAGCTTGCCGTCAGTCATTCTGATGTCACTGCGGCCGTTCACATGAATTTCTTTATGGGGCCGCCGCCCGGCTCTTCTGATGACAGGGAGCTGGCAGAATACTGGCAGGCTGTGAATGTCATGATGCAGGAAGAATCCGGCTATCATCACCAGCAGGCGACCCGTCCGCAGACACTTGGTCTTGCCCTGCATGATAACCCGGTAGGCTGGGCGAGTTGGGTGCTGGAAAAATTCCGTCGTTGGGGAGATACGGGGGGAGACATTGAAAGTCGCTTTTCGAAAGATCACCTGATCACCAATCTGATGACCTATCTGGTTACGGATAATGTGATCTCATCGCTTTGGCTCTATTATGGCAGCAGGCAGGAAAAGCCTGTTCCGGGGCCGGTAAAGATTCCCACTGCCCTGGCGCATTTTCCTGCTGAGTTTTACCCGATGCCCAGCCGCCAACTGGCAGAACAGGCCTATCATAACCTTGCCCGCTGGACCCAAATGGAGCGAGGTGGACATTTTGCTGCCATGGAGGAACCGGATTTGTTTGCCAAAGATGTCATTGCCTTCTTTTCAGGTCTGGCATGAGCGGGGTGTTGCATATTGAAGAGGCCGCAGAGCATGTCATGCTGTTGCGGTTGAACCGGCCAGAAGCGCGCAATGCAATCAGCCTGGAACTGGCGGATGCGCTGCAAGGTGCTCTGGCGGATTTTCGTGATAATGACAGGTGGCGTGTTGCGGTCCTGACAGGTGCCCCGCCAGCCTTTTGCGCAGGACTGGATCTCAGGAGTTTTTCTGCGCCCGATGCGCCCCGCCACAAGGTGACAGAAGTGGTGACGTCGCTGCCTGACCTTGGCAAGCCGATTATTGCTGCAGTCAATGGTGCGGCATATACAGGCGGGCTGGAAATCGTGCTGTCCTGTGATTTTGCGATTGCCGCTCAAGAAGCCCGTTTTGCTGATACACATGCAAAAATCGGAGCCTTGTCGGGAAGTGGTATGGGGTCCCGATTGCCGCGGGCGGTGGGTGCACACTGGGCCAAACAGATGATGCTGACATGTGCTCCTGTTGATGCCGAAACAGCCTTGCGTATCGGACTGGTCAATGAAGTCGTGCCTCAGGACAGGCTGGTTGCAAGAGCGGTTGAACTGGCAGGTATGATTGCCGGGCATGACCCGGAGCTGGCGCAGATCGCCAAATCTGTCGTGGATCGCGGGACGCAGGCTACTCTGGCCGAGGCAATCGACATCGAACGCGAGGCTTTGGCCGAAAGAAAGAAGCAAGGAACCATGACATGGAAAACCTGACGCAAGATTACAGTTTTGACCCTACTTCTGCAGAAGCCCTGTCTGATCCGGGGGCAAGTTATGGCGAACTGGCGCGTCGTTGTCCGTTTTATGCCCTTAAAACGGACAAGCATCAGTTCTGGATCACCAGTGATTATGATGAAATCAAACGGAATATTCTGGCGGACAATCCGGACTGGTCCTTCAAATGGGGGAATGCGGCGAAAGACACCGCCCATGATACCGGAATTGTGACCGACCCGCCTTTTCATATGGCGTTCCGCAATATTCTCCTGCCGGGCCTGACCCCTTCTGCCATGAAAGTGCTGCGCCCGAAAATTGAAGCTATCGCAACGGAACTATGCGATGTGATGGCCGGGAAGAGCGGGGGCGATTTTCATCATGACCTTGCCTTGCCTATGCCCGCAAGGGTGATGTGCCTGATGCTGGGTCTCCCGCAGGAGGAATATCGCAAATACAAGGCCTGGGCGGATGAATTGCAGGAACTTATGTTCCACGACACGCAGCCCGGCTCACACAAGACGATATTTGCGGAGATCTATGATCACTGCATGATCATGGTTGAAGAGCGCCGGACCATGTTGCGCGATGCTGGTATTGAGGATGCCGATACATCCCATCTGGGCGATGTGGTGCCCGATGATTACATGTCGCGTGCGGTCGTTTCCCGTGTGGATGGACGACGCCTTACCGATATGGAAATCGTGAATATCTGCGCGACATTTCTGACCGGGGGACAGGAAACCACGACCAATCTGCTTTCCAATATGTTGTGGAGGCTTTTGCAAAACAGGGATTTGTGGGAACAATTGCTGGCTGATCCGTCATTGGTGAAAATTGCAGTCGAGGAAAGCCTGCGGTTTGACCCACCGGTTCTGGCCCATTTCCGCACCAGCCTGCATCCGGTCGAGATGCACGGGCATAGCCTGCCGGATCATGCCAAGCTGATGTTCTCCATAGCAGGTGCCAATCGTGACCCCGAAAGATTTCCTGATCCAGACAGTTTCCGGCTTGATCGCAAGCGTTCCGAAGTATCAAAACATCTTTCATTCGGAGACGGGATTCATTTTTGCATGGGTGCCCCTGTAGCCCGGCTGGAGGCGCAGATTGCCCTGACCATGCTGCTGGAACGCTTTCCCGCAATGAGACTGGATGGCGATGGCGATCGTATTGATACCTGGATGTATTGGGGCCGCAAAAGCCTGCCAGTTCGTTGGGACTGAGTCTTGCGCCATTATGACTATATCATTGCCGGAGCGGGCAGCCGAACTGATGATCGAGGATTGCGCAAGCCAGATACTGCACTGATTACTGGAACTCCGGGGATTGTATATGACAGATGATATAGAGAACCACACTATCGAACAGCGCCTTGCGCGGCTGGAAGCACGCATGGAAATTGGTGAGCTGCCTGCACGATATGCCCGCGCGGTTGACGGGCGCGATATAGATGGCTGGGTCAACCTGTTTGTGGATGATGTCGATTGCGGCCGTTATGGCAAGGGACGGGAGGCCCTGAAGGGCTTTATCGACCCTGCAGTGCGCACATTTTATCGCTCTGTTCATCTGATTTGCGGTCACGTGGTTGACTTTGAAAGCGACGATGCCGCCACAGGCACGGTCTATTGCCGGGCTGAACATGAAGATGGTGATCAATGGGTGGTAATGGCGATAGTCTATTTTGACCGTTATGTGCGCCGTGACGGCCACTGGTATTTTGAGAAGCGCAGCGAAAAGCACTGGTATTCTGCCGATGCGCTGAACCGCCCACAGCCGCCTTTCCAGTTGTGGGACAAATGGGCGGACCGTTTACCACATCTGCCGCAGGATTTCCCGACATGGAAAGGCTTCTGGAGCCGCTCGACTGCCGATGATATTGCAAAAGTGACGGGACAGCCCTGATAATCAATTTGTCCGGGTGAAAGGCAGGATAATCCGGGAATCATCGTCCTTTCCTTGCCCTCGCACAGAGCCGACAGGCCGTTCCAGCAATCGTCGCACAGAAACAGGTATGCCAAGCATGGTGACCATGAATTGACGCTCGGCTTCTGTCATCCGCTCACGCTGGCGCATATAATCATCCCATGTCGGTGTGTGAAAACGCTCAAGCCATTTTTCCGGGTGAGCAATATCGCGTGACAGTGACCAGCCATAGGCCCCATTGCGCATACGAATACTGCGCACATGGGTCATGGTTTTATAAAAATCCTGCATCTGTTCTGGGGGCGTTTCATATTCGATCGTGATAATGACCGGACCGCTGCGCCCGTTCAGATCAAGGGCAATATCCGGGTCATTCATCCGGGCGGGCGTATCATCAGCTTCATCAATAGCAGTAATGGGGGTCAAACGGCCGATGACCGCTACCAGCGCCATTGCCAGAGCAGACAGACCTATCGCACTTTCAAGGGATAGAGCCTCTGTAACAGACCCCCATAGCCAGCTTCCCAGCGCTATTCCTCCGGCGACGGAAGCCTGAAAAGTTGCCGAAGCGCGCCCTGTTACCCAGCGTGGTGCACGGGCCTGAACGGATATATTGAGCGTGTTGGTAATCTGCATCCATGCCATGCCTCCCGCCAGCAACAGGAGGCCGGTCAGCCATGCCGTATGAGACAGGGCAATTCCCGCAGTAATGACAGCCAGCCCCAGCAATGCCAGCGTGATCTGGTTATCGAGAGAAACTTTTTCACGTGTCCAGGCAACAAGCCAGGCGCCCAGAACTGCCCCTACACCAAACATACCCAGAAGCAGGCCATAAAGGCTGGCACCGCCCTCAAGCTGCTGGTTGGCGACAAGCGGCAGCAGTGCCTGAAGGGATGCCCCGGCAATACCGAACATGATTGTGCGCCCCAGTGTGCGACGCATTTGCGGTGAATGGCCCACATAGCGCAGTCCCGACAGAATAGCGGTTCCGATCTGTTCGGGAGGAAGGTGCGGTTCTGTTTTCTGACGTTTCCAGCGTAATTGTGCCCATATCATCGGCAGGTAAGACACCGCATTGGTGCCAAATGCGGCAACGGTTCCTGCAAGAGAGACCAGAAACCCGCCAAGGGCAGGGCCGAAGGCGCGGGCAATATTGTATGACATAGCGTTCAGTGCAATGCCCAGTGGTAAATCCTTGCGTGGCACCTGCTCACTGACCGAGGACATCCATGCAGGACCAAAAACAGCATTTGCGGCCCCGTTCAGGAAGCACATGATGAGCAGGAGCCACGGATCAAGCAGGCCAAGCCATGCGAGGATGAACAGGCCGGAGCTGAAGATCACGGCCATGAATAATGCAACAAGACTGACCTTGCGCCGGTCATAGGTATCGGCAATGGCCCCTGCAGGTATGGCAAACAGCATATAGGGCAACATTAATGCAGTCTGGACCAGGGCGACCATCTCTGGTGCGTCTGTCAGACGGGTCATGGCCCAGCCAGCCCCGACAGAATTGATCAACAGGCCAAAATTGGAAGGTATGCTCGCTATCCAGATACGTCTGAAGGCGTGGTGTTGCAAAGGGGCAAACAATGCAGGGCCGCGATAGCCTGTTTCTGTATCCCCGCTTTGTGTCATATATTGCAATCCAGATCCGGAATATACCTGCTGATACCGGGTTATCACACCCGGCCCTGTATCCAACCCGCTATGTGCAAATCGCATTCACGATTGTATCAGCTCCGGCTTTTGTATGGGGAAAAGACTGTCATAACAAACGGGAAAAAGCGGAGAGAGTGATGCTGAAGACCAAGCTGTATGATGACCATAATCTGACCGACAGGGCCAGGGATTATGCTTTTCCGCAAACGTCTGAAGGCTTGCGTGCTGTTAACATCAGGCTGGCAAAGGAAGTAGAGCAGCGCTGGCCATTTGACCCGGAAAAGCTGAAAGCCAAAGCCCGTGAGCAGACAGGGCTTGACGATTTCGGGCCGGATTATTTTGAAGAGGCATTGACGGTAATCTGTCGCTCGGCAAGGGAAGATCTGGACCTCAATCCGGTTGGCCACCGTAATTTGTGGTATCAGATTCTTGACCACCTGATCCAGCGTTTGCGGTTTGTCGATTTATGGAAGCGACACCCGGAGATTCTGGACGAAAAGATTGAAAAGCCGATATTCATCGTTGGCCTCCCGCGAAGCGGCACGACTTTCCTGCATCAATTGCTGGCGCAGGATGCCGGAATGCGGGTCACCCCATTCTGGGAAGAACTCAGCCCGCTGCCGGACCATGATCCGGCGATCCGTCCGCCTGAAGATGATGTGCTGATTGAGCGGGCACGCAAGAATATTGAAGGGTTGCGAGAACATGCTCCCGGCCTGCTGGAGATGCACCAGCTCGCGGTTGATGAACCGGAGGAAGAAATCTATCTTCTGGGGCCGGCCTTTGCCTCGATGGTGTATGAGTGGGTCTATATCATGCCCCAATATGCCAGCTGGTTCGCCCGGCAGGACCATACAGAAGGCTATCGTTTTTTCCGGCAGATATTGCAGACACTGCAATGGATGCGCGGTGGTGGCCGCTGGTTGCTCAAGGCGCCGCAGCACATGGAACAGATCGGACCTCTACTGGCAGTCTTTCCCGATGCGCTGTTTGTCAGCACCTTGCGTGATCCGGTTACGGCAGCGACCTCCGTTGCCAATCTTTCGGCCTATGGCCAGCGTATCCGCACGGATCGACCTGACCCACATGCGGCGGGTCAATCCTGTGTGACAATTATCGAACGGCTCGTTTCCGGACTTTTGGCAGATCAGCCAGAAAATGACCTCCGTTTTCTTGAAGTGCATTTCAAGGATCTGATGAACGACCCTCTGACAGCGGCCAGACAGGTTTTTGAGTCCGCCGGGCTGGACCTGCCCGAAGAAACGGTGAGGGCCATGCAGGATTACGTCACCATCAATGATGCCAAACCTCGCAAGTCCAGTGATTATGCCGCAGAAGATTTCGCTATCAATGTTCCTGACCTGCGAAAGAAAATCAGCGGATATTACCAGCGTTACGGGGTTGAGCCGGATTCCCGTTTCGGGTGAAAGGGTGCATGGATGATGACTGAAACTCCTGACAGACTATATCCTGCCACTGTGGAAGACGGGTGGCGTGAATATCACCGCTATATTGAGGAAACACGCAAACGCCTGCTGGCAAGGCCTGAGTTGCAGGAACCGGAAATGCAGGCCATGGCCAATTATGCCATTGCTTCGCTTGTGGCAGCCGGATTCCAGTTCTACCTTGCTCCCCGACAGGATTGCCCGATCTTTTATCGAGATGCTGTCTGGGCGCCTTTGATTCCCTGGGGCGGACCGGCATCGGATATGGTCTATCGCTGGTGCTTCCTTGATGGGCAGTATGATTACCGCATCACCGGAACAAGAGGCTCGGTTCTGTTTACCGATTTTCATCTGTTTGACGGGTATTTCGGGGCAGAAACCATGCGTGATCTGGGCAATTATGATCTGGATGGCTTCGAAATTGCTGAAGACGGCAGTTTCGAAATTATTGCCTCTGCCGATCCGCAGGCCGGAAACTGGATAAAGCTGGACCGCTCTTGCCGGAATATTGCGATCCAGTTGCGTGAAACATGGTGGAACTGGGCAGAGGAAACCGGCGCAATTCTGCATGTTGAACGGATTGATGATGGCCCCAAAACAATGCTGTGGTCACAAGATGAATTTCTCCAGCGTTTGCACTGGGCCGGGAGACTGGTTGAACAGGTGATTTTGCGTGCGCTCGGTTATGGCAAGATGGTTCGTAAAATGGCGGGCGGGGAAAATGTCTTTTCCCAGGTGCTGGGGCAAAGCGGAGACAATCGCGACTATGGCGCATCGCCGCGTGCAGGCTATGCCTGCGCTTTCTGGAATCTGGCGCCGGATGAGGCTCTGGTGATTGAAAGCGAAATCCCTGAGGCAAAATACTGGTCACTCCAGAATATGAGCCCGTTCTGGGATACGCTGGATTTCAACCATCATCAGACCGGGTTGAACGGCTATCAGGCCAGAATTGATACTGATGGCAAGGCCCGCTTTGTCATCGCCCACAGCGATCCGGGTATTGCCAACTGGCTGGATACGATGGGATTACCGCAGGGGCAGTGTCTGTTCCGCTGGTATGATGGTTCTGTTTCCGGAGGGCCGAAAGCAGATCTGGTCAAGCTGGATCAGGTGCAGGACTGTCTGCCACCTGACACGGCCCGGATTACGCCGCAAGACCGCAATCATGCGATGCGTTTGCGCTCTCGTGCCTCTCTGGCGCGCTGGTATTTCTGACAGGAAAAGGCTCAGGTCAACCGGTCAAGATTGGCATTGTCAAAAGGCAAAAAGGCTTCTCCGTCTATGGCCTTTTGTAGCCAGGCCGGATCATTGAGCAGGGAACGCCCGACACCAACCAGATCAAATTCCCCTTTTTCGAACCGTGCGATGACCCGGCCAAGGTTATTGGCAGCCGTCGAGCCGGAATCAATGTGATGATCGCGCTGGCCCTTGTCCAGCCCCACACCCCCCACACACATACTCATTTTTCCGGTGAGCTTCTTTGCCCATCCCCCCAGATTGAGAGGGGAGCCTTCAAAAATGGGTGTGTCAAAAAAACGCTGGCTGCCATCAAATACATCTACCCCGGCATCTGCGATCGGTTGTAATAGCTGTGCCAGTTCTTCCGGTGATTCTGCCAGTCTGGCGTTATAATCCTGCATCTTGAACTGGGAAAAGCGGAAGAAAATCGGCAGGTCTTCTCCTACTTCCTGTCTGATAGCCCGCACGGTTTCCACCACAAACTGTGCCCGCTGGCTATGGGAGCCACCCCAGCGATCTGTGCGCAGATTTGTGCCATGCCACATAAAATTATCGGGCAGATAGCCATGGCCACCATGCAGGGCGATGCCGTCAAAACCCAGTTTTGCCGCATTGGCGGCAGAACGTGCATAGGCGCTGATAACATCTCCGATCTGGCTGTCTGTCATCGGTTCGGTATCCAGGGAGAGCCGGGCAATTTTGTCTTCTTCCAGACTGACCTTGCCCCATGGCCCTATAACACCGGATGGCCTCACCGGGGCAATATGCGGGTCAGGGCTGATGGCCGGATCACGCATTGCACCCTGATGCCATAGCTGGGGGATAATCTTGCCTCCGCCTTCATGCACTTGCCGGACAACTTCCTTCCAGCCAGTCAGGGGATTTTCTCCGTGCAAATGGGGGACGCCGGGCATGTCGACGGCAGCGGGGTGATCAATTCCGATGCCTTCGGTGATAATCAGGCCAACACTGTTTTCTGCACGTCTGCGATAATAGGCCGCGACATCTGCGCCGGGGGCACGATTAACCGCTTTTTCCCGCGTCATGGGAGACATGACAATGCGGTTGGTTACGGTCAGGGACCGGATGGTGAGCGGGGTCAGTAGCGGAGCAATCGGGCTGGGCATGGCGGATTCGCTTATCTGTCTGGAGGCAAGTTTCAAAGTGTTTCCGGTGAGGCCAGAACTTCACCGATATGTGCAACAAAGCGGGCAGCATCTGCACCATTGATAACCCTGTGATCATAGCTGAGCGACAAAGGCATCATCTGACGGGGTTCAAAATCCTTGCCGTTCCAATGCGCAATCGTGCGGGTGCGGGTAGCGCCCAGAATGGCGACTTCGGGCGGGTTGATGATAGGAGTAAATGCCGTACCTCCAATGCCGCCCAGGGAGGAAATCGTCATGCTTCCACCTTCCATTGCCTGCATCGGCAGGCCCTTTTCCCGCGCCTGGTTGCTCAATTGACGTAGTTCATCTGCCAGTGTCGCGATACTCTTTTGGTCGGCATCCCGCAGAACGGGAACCAGCAGACCCAATGGGCCGTCAACGGCTATGCCAATGTGGAAATATTTTTTGTATATCAGTGTCTTGCCGTCTTCTGACAGAGAGCTGTTAAAAGCAGGGAAAGCCTGAAGCGCCAAAACCAGAGCCTTGACCAGAAAGATCAGTGGTGAAACTTTTTGCTCTGCGGTCAGAGATTTGCGGTAATGTTCCAGTGCAGTCACATCGACATCATCATGATGGGTGACATGGGGGATGGTCCGCCAGGCATCACCAAGGCGTTTTGCGACCACGCGCTGGAAACTGGATGTATCAACGCTCTCAACTTGGCCGAACTGTGCCAGATAGCCATTCAAATCCATTGTCTGTTCCTTTTCAGGGTTTGTGGGGTCAAACGACTTCAAACAAGCCGGCTGCGCCCATTCCTCCGGCAACACACATGGTAACGACAGCGTATTTCTCTCCCCTGCGCCTTGCTTCGATCAGGGCATGACCGACCATACGTGATCCACTCATGCCAAAGGGGTGGCCGATAGCGATAGCGCCGCCGTCCACATTGAGTTTCTGCGGGTCAATGCCGAGCCTTTCCTGACAATAGACCACTTGCACGGCAAAGGCCTCATTCAGCTCCCACAAGCCGATGTCATCCACTTTCAATCCGGCCCTGTCGAGCAATCGGGGCACAGCGAATACCGGACCGATCCCCATTTCGTCCGGTTCGCATCCGGCAACGGCAAATCCGCGGAATATGCCCATTGGCTGAAGGTTGCGGCGTGCGGCTTCGGCATCGCTCATCACCACGCAGACACTGGCCCCGTCAGAAAGCTGGCTTGCATTACCTGCGGTGATACAGCCTCCCTCCATCACCGGCCTGAGGCCGGAAAGTGCCTCAAGCGTGGTGGAGGGGCGATTGCCCTCATCCTGTGTCAGTGTCACTTCTTCCTGACCCGTGACAGCGCCGGATTTGTCCTTCACGTCCTTGAGTGTGGTAACAGGCACGATCTCGGCATCAAGCCTGCCTGCTTCCTGGGCAGCAGCAATCCGTTGCTGGCTTTGCAGGGAATATTCATCCTGACGGTCCCTGCTGATACCATAACGGTTTGCGACGGTTTCTGCCGTCTGGATCATGGAATCATAGATACCGCGGATATTTTCTGACAGCCACGGGTTTTCAGCACCGTCGGTGCGGGTATTTGGCAGGGCCAGAGAGCATGAATCCAGCCCGCCAGCAACATAGATATGCCCTTCACCTGACAGGATACGCTGGGCAGCATAGGCAATTGTGTTCAGGCCGGATGCGCATTTACGATCCATAGAAACGCCGGGCACTGAAACCGGCAGGCCTGCGCGCAGTGCTGCCATACGGCCAACATTGCCACTTTGCGGCCCTTCAAGCCGGGCAGCACCCAGAATGACATCTTCAATTTCGGGGCCTTCAAGCCCGGACCGTCGCACGGCCTCTTCAATCACAAGGCGGCCCAGTTCGGGGCCATCAAGTCGGTTGAGTGCACCGCGCCCGGCCTTGCCAATAGGGGTGCGGGCAGTGGCAACGATTACGGCTTCTGTCATGAAAAAGTCCTTTATAACTATCCGGTGAGGGCGGTGAGATCCGCCCAGAAACTGTCTGCACCACGAGCAATGATCCGAGTGCCAATATGTTCGGACCAGCGGGCATCATTGCCAAACTCGGAACGCCAGGCCCATAGTCTGCGGGTGAGCAGGTGGAGCGGGTATTCTTCTGTAAAGCCGATTGCTCCATGGACCTGATGGGCAAGGGCAGTGCCGACACCAATGGCGCGATTGGCGCGTAATTTGGCGCAGGCGATTTCGAACAGGCCATTGTCACGCTCCATGGCCTGAGCCGCACCCATGGCCGCACAATTGGCTGCCGCTGCCTCGCTTGCAAAGCTGGCCAGTGCCTGTTGAACAGCCTGGAATTTTCCCAGATGACGGCCAAATTGTTGCCGTTCATTGGCATATGTGACGGATTTTTCGAGTGCGGCATCCAGTGCTCCGGCACTTTGTGCTACACGCGCCAAAGCGCCAAGGGCAAAGATATTGTCATCAACCCGCCTGATTTCCATTTCGTGACACACCAGCCTGTCGCGTGATTCACCGGCAATATTGTGTCCGGCATTCACGGTGGAGCCTTCTGTTTGCACAATCATGGAGCCATGATCAGGGGCAGGGGCAATAATGAATCCTGCGCCGTCCGCGTGGCAGGCGCCCGTAATGGTCCCGTGAAAGCGATTTCCTTCAATCACGCCTTCCGAGCCGCTGGCAATGGTGCCGCGCCCTTCTGCCTGGCCAGCAAGCGCAGCGGCAATGGCGGCTTCTGCCACAGGCAGGGCCACGGCGTGATATCCGGCAAGGCGAAAGACGATCAGCGCATCTTCCCATGATCCACCAAAGCCTCCCTTGTCCTCATCGAGCAGCAGACCGGGCAGGGCAACATCCTCAACGGATTGCCACCCATTTTCCATGGAGGAATCAGGACCAAGGCTGGCAAAAAGCTCGTTTGCCATATCGGCCAGCATACGCTGTTCGTCATTCATCGCAGGCCCAGTCCTCTTGCAATAATACCTCTGAGAATTTCTCGCGTCCCTCCGCGCAAGGAGAAAGACGGGGCCATTTGCAGCAGATGGCCAAGAACCAGCCCCAGGGCTTCCGGTCCGGCAGGGTCTACCTCTACAGCCGCCTGGACAAGTTCCGGCATGGCCTGTTCGAAACTGTTGCCGAGATCCTTGACCATGGTGGCTTCCAGCGCAGGATCTTCTCCGCGGGCAATCTTGCTGGCGACAGATGCACTCATCAGTCGTAGCGTCCATGTTTCACTGACCAGACGGCCGACAAGCGTGCGCAAGGTTTCGGAGTTATGCAGTTCGGCATAGCGGATCAGTTCCACCAGCAATGCCATGGAGGACAGATACCGTTCCGGTCCCGACCTTTCGAGGGAAAGTTCCGCTGTTACCTGTGCCCAGCCATTACCCTCTTCGCCCAGCAGGGCAGTAGAAGGCAGGCGAACATCGTCAAGAAACACCTCGTTAAAGTCATGGCCCCCTGTAAGGTCGATAATCGGCTGAATGGCAAGGCCGGGGGCATCCATGGGAATGATGAATTGTGACAGGCCCTGATTACGTTCAGAGTCAGGGTCTGAACGCACAAGGGCGATCATGACATGGGCGTTATGGGCATTGGTCGTCCAGACCTTCTGGCCAGAAATGATCCAGTCGTCCCCATCGCGTCGCGCGCTGGTCCGCACAGCAGCAAGGTCAGAGCCGGCATTGGGCTCTGACAGGCCGA
The DNA here is from genome assembly GCA_047975785.1 of Sphingomonadaceae bacterium. Lineage (GTDB taxonomy): Bacteria > Pseudomonadota > Alphaproteobacteria > Sphingomonadales > Sphingomonadaceae > JACXVD01. The sequence continues at coordinate 31,820 of JBKEEC010000360.1, forward strand.
TACAGGCGTATACCTCCCCCTTTGCCATGCCGGGCACCCAGCGTTGTTTTTCTTCCTCACTGCCATAACGCAGCAGCAAAGAGCCGGTCTGTCGGTCTGCAATCCAGTGTGCGCCGACCGGTGCACCTGAAGCGAGCAGTTCTTCCAGAACTACATAACGCTCCAGCGGAGAACGCTCATGCCCCCCATACGCACTGGGCCAGATCATCCCGATCAGGCCTGCTGCGCCCAGCTTGCGGCTGAATGCCGGGTCAGGTTTGGCCCAGGAATTGGCCCGGTCAGCCGGGTTGCCTGCACCCTGCGCAGCAAAATGCCCGGCAACAAGGGAGCGCACTTGCTGGCGCAGTTCGGGCGCGGTGTCCGGCCAGTTCAATGGTTCGGTTGCAAATGTCTGCACAGCAGGTCCAATGATGAAAAAACAAAACAGATTGTCCAGTGTGTTTAGACGGGTAGACGCTCTGGCCAATATTCCGGTGATTTTATCACAAAAGCGATAATCGGCACGGTTGGAGAGCCAGGGGGTCACCTGCTGCAAAACACATGCTAGGTCTTTTCACACAGGACAATAAGGCCGGTCAGGTGGACTGCCGCTATAAGGAGTATGCAGCATGGCTGTAGAGGTGCAGATTGATGGCGGCGTGGCAATTGTCACAATCAACCGTCCGGAACGCAAGAATGCGATCACCATGGCCATGCGTGATCAGTTCCAGCAGGTGTTCCAGCAATTGCAGGATGATGATGAAGTTCGCGCCATTATTCTGACCGGAGCAGGCGGAGATTTTGCTGCCGGTGCCGATGTTGGTGAAATGGGCACTGGCGGGGTGCGAGGCAATATGATCAAGTCCCGCACCCTGCATCGTATGGTGCGGGCGGTGGCGCATACGCAAAAGCCGGTTATTGCTGCGGTTGAGGGTGTGTGCATCGGGGTTGCCTTTGCCCTGGCGCTGGCTTGTGATTTTATCATTTGTGCGGAAAATACCCGGTTCCAGTTTGCTTTCCGTCATATTGGTCTTGCCATGGATGGCGCGGCCGGGTGGTTGCTTGAGCGGCATATCGGGGTAATGCGGGCCAAGGAAATTGCCTATTCCGGTCGCTTCGTCAGTGGTGAAGAAGCCGCAAGGCTGGGTTTTGCCCTTGAGGCCTTGCCTGCAGGCGAAGCAATGGCAAAGGCGAGAGAAATGGCAGATGGTTTTGCCACCGCTCCCACGCTGGCTCTTTCGCAGATCAAGCGGCAGTTTGAGGCGGCGCCGGGGCAATCGCTTGATGATGCACTGGAATTTGAAGCTGCCGTGCAGGCACTGATGACATGGACAGATGATTTCCGCGAAGGCACCAATGCGTTCAAGGAAAAGCGCAAGCCTGCCTATAAGGGAGCCTAGGTGTTGCAGATAGCCTGCCATGGATGACGCAGCCGAACGTGTGCGCGCCATGCTGCGCAAGCCATATGCGCGTCTTTTCGGGTTCGAACTGGTCGAAGCGAAGGCCGGAGCGGTGACGCTTGGCCTGCCTTACAGGGAAAGTCTCGGCCATGCTCCGGACTGGTTTGAGGGAGTTGTGACCAGTGCCATTGCTACTCTGGCGGCAAGCTATAGCGGGAATACCGCTGCCACTGCAGGTTGGGGGCATCTGGTGATTGAGCAATCGGTGCAATTTGTTGGACCTGCATCGGGGGACCGTCTGGTAGCCCTGGGCGAAGTGATCGCTGCTGGCAAAACTATCAGCCACTGTGCTTCGCAGACATTTGTGGAGCGCGATGGCGCACGCCATCTTTGTGCCCGATCTGCCCTGACCATGCGGCATTTGCCGCCACGCGATTGAGTATGGAGCATGGTTGACCGGGTTGAGGCGATTGTTGTCGGGGCGGGCGTTGTGGGGCTTGCCATAGCGCGTGCTCTGGCTCTGGCCGGAAAGCCACCGCTGGTGCTGGATGGAGAGCAGCATTACGGATCATGGACCAGCAGCCGCAATTCGGAAGTGATCCATGCCGGTATATATTACCCGGAAAGATCGCTGAAGGCGCAGCTTTGTGTCGAGGGGAAAGAGAAGCTTTACAGCTTTTGCAAGGAGCGCGGTGTCCCTCATCAACAATTGGGCAAGCTGATTTTTGCCCATCAAGAAAGCCAGACAGTTGAACTGGAAGCGATTACCCGGCGGGCTGCCGGAGCCGGAGTAACGGATCTGGTGATGCTGGACCGTGAGGAAGCACACAGGCTGGAACCTGAACTTGACTGCGCGGCGGCATTGTTTTCACCCTCTACGGGTATTGTGGACAGCCATGCACTGATGCTGTCTTTGCTGGGAGAGGCGGAAGCGCATGACGCGATGCTGGCAACGGGCAGCAGGGTGGAGCGTATCACTCGCAGGGATGGATTGTGGCATGTCTGGCTGGATGGTCTGGATGAGGCAGTGGTATCCGCGCCCGTTCTGGTCAATTCAGCCGGATTGACAGCACAGGCTCTTGCTACGCGGACAGAAGGGCTTGATGCCAGTGATATCCCGCCAATTCATTATGCCAGAGGCGTCTATTTTACCTATTCCGGCCGGGTGCCATTTTCACACCTGATTTACCCTGTGCCAGAACCTGGTGGCCTTGGAACGCATCTGACGCTGGACCTTGCCGGACAGGCGCGTTTTGGCCCTGATGTCGAATGGATTGATGAAGTGGATTATACGGTTGATCCGGCGCGCCAGACCCGGTTCGCCGAGGCAGCCCGGCGCATCTGGCCAGCACTGGACCCGGACAGGTTGCAGCCCGGCTATGCCGGTGTGCGGCCCAAAATCTCCGGCCCCGGAGAACCCGCCGCTGATTTCATTATTTCCGTTCCGCAAGATCATGGATGCGAAGGGCTGGTCAATCTGTTCGGAATTGAAAGTCCGGGGCTTACCGCATCTATGGCCATTGGCGATCTGGTAGTCGCCAGACTGACAGAGGGCGGGACATGAACTGGGATTATATCATCATTGGCGGGGGCAGCGCAGGGTGTGTGCTGGCCTCGCGGCTGAGTGAGGATGAAAACTGCCGTGTCCTGTTGCTGGAGGCCGGGCCGAAAGACAGCAATCCGTGGATTCATATCCCGCTGGGTTATGGAAAGCTGTTCAATCATCCGCGGTTGAACTGGCGTTTCCGGTCAGAGCCTGAGCCGGGCCTTGAGAACAGGGTCATCAACCAGCCTCGTGGACGGGTGCTGGGCGGATCATCCTCTATCAATGGCTTGCTCTATATTCGTGGCCAGCAAGAGGATTTTGATATCTGGGCGCGTGCGGCAGGCAATCGGGGCTGGGATTATCAGGATATGCTGACATGGTTCCGCAAATCTGAAGACCAGCAGCACGGGGCCAACCAGTGGCATGGGGAGGGCGGTCCGCTGGCCGTATCTGACCCCAGCGAGCCTCATGAGCTTTGCGATGCCTGGATCGCGGCTGGCCAGCAGGCGGGCTATCGCTCAACTTCCGATTTCAATGGGGAAAGTCAGGAAGGTGTGGGCTATTATCAGTCCACCATGCGCAGGGGCCGTCGCTGTAGCGCCGCCGCAGCATATCTCACGCCGCGCGTTTGCAGGCGCCCTAATCTGACCATTGAAACAAACGCCATGGCAAGAAAGGTGGTGTTTGATGGCAAACGGGCGTCCGGGGTTGAATATGATCAGGCCGGATCACGAAAAACAGCCAATACCTCTGGCGAGATAATCCTGTCGGCCGGTGCGATCGGCACACCGCAATTGCTGGAGCTGTCCGGAATTGGCTGTGGAGAGCGCCTGAAGGGCCTTGGACTGAAGGTGGTTCATGACAACCCACAGGTTGGCGAGAATTTTCAGGACCATTTACAGGTCCGTTTTGTATACAAATCAAAAAAGGCAATCACTTTCAATGATGATATGCGCAACCCTTTGCGCATGGCAAAAGTAGGGCTGAAATATGCCCTCACCCGAAAAGGCCCGCTGACCGTATCAGCCGGATATGCAGGCGGATTTTTCCGCTCGGATGCGGCGCGTGATGAACGGATGGATATCCAGTGCCTTTTCATTACCTTTTCGACCAACAAGATGGGCGATCAGCTTCACCCTTTTTCCGGATTTACTGTATCTGCCTGCCCTTTACGCCCGACCAGCCGGGGCCATGTCCATGCGGTCAGTCCTGATCCGGAAGAGGCCCCAGCGATTCTTGCCAATTTTCTGGGCACGCAAAGCGATCAGCTCGAAGTGGTTGCCGGAATGAAGGTAATACGGGGCGTAATGGCGCAGCCCGCCATGGCTCCCTATATTGAAAGCGAGTTTATTCCTGGGCCAGAAATCAGCGATCAGGCTTCCATGCTGGCCTATGCCCGTGAAACAGCCGGCTCAATCTATCATGCCAGTTGCACCGCCGCGTTGGGCAAGGTGGTGGATGGCTCGCTCAGGGTAATCGGGGTAGATGGGCTGCGGGTTGCGGATGCCTCGATCATGCCCTCGGTTGTTTCAGGCAATACCAATGCAGCCGTTATCGCCATTGGCGAAAAGGCCGCCGACATGATCCGGACAGACCGGAAAGGATGAGTGCCATGTATTCCAATCTTGAACTCTATATTGACGGGCGTTTTATCGCTGCCGGTAATGGCCGCGATGAAGAAGCTGTTTTTGATCCGGCCACAGGTCAGGCCATAGCGCAGCTACCCCATGCAACGGATGCGGAAGTGGATGAAGCTCTTTCCGCTTCGAAGCGTGCTTTCGTTACATGGTCTGTCACAAGCCCTCTGGAGAGAAGTGACATATTGCGGCGCGCGGCATCCATCCTGCGGAGCCGTATGGAGCATTTGTGCACGGTCATGACCATGGAGCAGGGCAAGCCTTTGGCCGAAGCCAGGGGAGAATGGACACATGCCATCGAGATTCTGGAATGGTGCGCAGAAGAAGGACGCAGGGTTTATGGCCGCACTATCCGTTCGCGTTTCCCGCAAACCGACCATATCGTCCTGCAGGAGCCGGTCGGACCCTGCGCTATATTTACCCCATGGAACTTTCCGGCTTTGTGTCCGGCTCGCAAGATCGCGGCCTCGCTGGCTGCCGGTTGCACTGTTATTGTTCGCGCATCGGGTGAAACACCGGGCAGCGCAGTAGAAATTATCCGTGCGCTGGATGAGGCCGGGCTGCCCAAAGGCTGTGCGCAACTGCTTTTCGGTCCATCCTCGAAATTGTCGGAACGTCTGATAACGGCAAAAGAAATTGCAAAGATCAGCTTTACCGGGTCAACTCCGGTGGGCAAGCAGCTCATGGCTCTGGCGGCGCAGGGTGCCAAGCGCACCACCATGGAACTGGGAGGCAATGCCCCTGTTCTGGTTTTTGACGATTGCGATTATGAGCGGACAATTGCCATGCTGAAGGCAGGCAAGTTCCGTAATGCAGGACAGGTCTGTGTCAGCCCGGCGCGATTCTTTGTGCATGAGAGTCTGGCGGATCGGTTTGCACGCGACATGGCTGATCATGCCTCTTCACTCAGGCTGGGATCAGGGCTGGACCCTGACACTACTATGGGCCCGCTTGCCAATGCACGGCGGGTAGAGGCGATGGAGCAGTTTGTTGCTGATGCGGGCAGCCATGGCGGGGCGGTTCTGGCAGGTGGCAGGCGCGATGGTAATGTCGGAAATTTCTTCCAGCCAACGGTCGTTTCCGGACTTGGCACGGATTCCCTGCTGTTTAGCGAGGAATGTTTTGGTCCAATTCTGCCAGTTATGCCATTTTCTACAGTGGATGAAGCTATAGAGCTGGCCAACGGGGTTGATGCAGGGCTGGCTGGCTATGCCTTTACTTCCAGTCTCGATACTTCGCGTCAGGTCATGCACCGGATGAAGACCGGCATGGTGGGCGTCAATACGCTTGCAATCTCTACACCGGAAGCCCCGTTCGGAGGGGTAGGCGAAAGCGGGCATGGTTCTGAAGGCGGGATTGAGGGGCTTCAGGCCTATCTGGATACCAAGCTGGTTTCGCTGGCATCCTGAGGACATAGCGGGAAGGAGAATGTATCATGCAAGGCTGGGATGACTATATCGATTTGTTAAAAGGTCATGAGGCTATTCTTGATCAGGCGGTGGCTCCGAAAGATGAGCAATTGCGGGCCGACCTTTTGCGGCAGTTTGCGATGAATCTTTCGCAAGGGTATTTTCTGCTTTTTCATGCAGACCCTGATTACCCCGAATTTGTGCCTTTCGAGAATAGCGTTTTCCTGCTCCAGCCCAACCCGGATGCGGTATATTATTATACCGTGGTGGATGGAAAAGGCACTTATCGGATCACCGGAAACAGGGGCAATGCGCCGGTTGCAGGTCTTTCCACAGGAAACCGGATTATCGGGATGAGTGATACGCCGGGGCAGGGCTTTGGCAATTACGACATCGATCACCTGACCCTTGATGAAAATGGCCGCTTTGATGTGATTTTCAGTGCAGAGCGGCCTGCCGGTTACGAGGGGGACTGGCTTGAGCTTCACCCCGATGCCGATTTTATTCTGCTGCGCCAGTTCAGTTATGACTGGGGACAGGAAGAAGATATACGCATTGCCATAGAGAGAATTGACAGGTCTCAATCAGGGACGCTGATGCGTCCACGCATGTCACCAGAACAGGTGGATACGCGTATGAAGGCACTTTTTGCATATGCAAAACGGTTATCTCAGGTGGGAATGGGGGCCGTGCGTCGTCCTCACGATCAGGGCTATATCAACATAATGCACCTGCATGATTTCAAGGATCTGGGCAATAGTGATGACTGGCCGCAGGCATATTTTGAAACCATTTTTGATCTTGCGGATGACGAAGCCCTGGTTATCGAAACAGAATTGCCGGAAGAACGGCATTACTGGAATGTGCAGGTTATTGATGGTCTGTGGAATCAGGTGGATATTGCCTATCGCCATTCCAGCCTGAATGGCCTGACTGCCCGCATCAGTGATGACGGAAAATTTCGCGCGGTCTTGTGCGCGACAGACCCTGGTTATGCGAACTGGCTGGACACTGGCGGTCACAATTTCGGGATGCTGATAGGCCGCTGGTATCGCTGTTCTTCTCATCCCACACCCAGAGCGCAGAAAATTGCCCTGTCGGATGTGGCTGCCTGTCTTGGTGACACTACACCGCGGATCAAAGCGGAAGAGCGGGCAGAGCAGATGCGGCAGAGGCTTGTGCAATCGCAGCTACGCCGGAAATGGTAGCTGCGATATTTTTATCCTAAAGTGCCATTTTTACGCAGTTCCGCAATCTGCCTAGCATCATAACCGAGAAGGGATGACAGCACTTCATCGCTATGCTCGCCAAGTTCTGGTGGGGCTGTATATCCCTGAACGGGCGTTGCTGAAAAACGCAGGGGATTGGCAATAATGGGCAGTGTTCCTGCTCTGCCATGAGGAATCTCGACCCGCATCTCTCGTTCGAGAATTTGCGGTTCGGCAAAAGCCTGGGCAATGTCGTTTACATAGCTGACCGGAACACAGGCTTTATCCAGTGCCTCCACCCAATATTGGGCCGGCTTTTCACGGAATATTCCTTCCAGCAGAGGGATGATTTCCTTGCGGTTCCGGATTCTCAGAGGGCCAGTGCAGAAGCGTTTGTCAGAATAAAGTTCCGGATGGTCTATGGCTTCGCAAAACCGTTTATACTGGGCGTTATTGCCAACCACGACGAAAACAGGCCTGTCCGCACAATCAAAAGACTGGCTGGGAATTCCGCCATATCCGCCATTGCCCCGCCTTTCGGGCACTTCCCCGGTGATCAGGTAATTTTGTGCAAAATGCGAGATTGATGCCAGCCCGCAATCAAGCAGGGACATATCAATGGCCTGCCCGCCGCCGCCATTGTCGCGGTGACGCAGGGCAGCCAGAATGGCAATGACAGCATTGTAGGCGGTCATGATATCGACGATGGAAATGCCGACCTTCATCGGGCCACCACCGGGCACACCTTCAGGGTGGCCGGACACGCTCATCAAGCCGCTCATGGCCTGAAAGATCCCGTCATATCCGGGTTTTCGGGCGAGAGGGCCGGTTTGCCCGAAACCGGTGATAGAACAATAGACCAGCTGTGGGTTGAGTTTTCCCAGAGTTTCGTAATCCAGCCCGTAACGCGCGAGTGTGCCAACCTTGAAATTTTCAATCACCACATCACAGTGCGGTGCCAGCTCCCGGATCAGATTGGCTCCAGCCTCGCTGCTGATATCAATGGCAATAGATTTCTTGTTCCGGTTGCAGGACAGAAAAAATCCGGCTGTATCCGTGTTTCTGCCATCCTGATCCATCAGGAAGGGGGGGCCCATTTCACGGGCGTCATCGCCCTTGCCGGGGCGTTCAACCTTGATCACCTCTGCGCCAAGGTCGCCCAGTATCTGGGTGACCAGAGGCCCGGCAAGAATCCGGGTGAGATCGAGAATACGCAGTCCTTCCAGAGCGCCTTGTGACAATTCCTGATCCCCCAAATGTGTTATTACCGGATACATGACCAATCTACCGGCAGTATGGGCCTTCTGACAAAGGGGGAGGCAGTGTTATCGCTAATTCGATAAATCGCTTTCATTTCAGGCTGACTTTCTGACAATCTTGCCAAGAGTGTGAACTGAAGTCACCCTTGGGGCAAGTTGATGGAGATCGCGCATGACAGGCAATTCTATGCCGGAAAACTATCTGGGGCGCCTTACCGGTAAAATTGCAATCGTTACCGGAGCCGGAACCAGGGGCGAAGGATTCGGGACCGGCCGGGCGATCGCGACGCTCTTTGCCGGAGAAGGCGCCAAGGTTTGCCTGGTTGACCGGGACAAGGATGCCGTTGAAGCGACAAGATTACTGATTGAAACGCAGGGCGGAGAAGCATTTGTCGGGATTGGCGATGTTACAGATGCAGAAGATTGCGAGAGGTTTGTCGCTGAAACAATCGAGCGTTTTGGCGGTGTCGATGTTCTGGTGAACAATGTCGGAATCGCCAGTGCTGCGGACCGGATGGATGATCTGGATCTTGCCCGGTGGCAGGGCATTATGGACGTAAACCTGAAAAGCGCCGTGCTGATGGGGGGGCAGGTTATTCCTGCCATGCGCAAGCGTGGCGGAGGGGCCATCATCAACATTGTCTCGATTGCAGGGATTCTGGCTTATGGCGGCATGGCCTATGGTCCGTCCAAAGCCGCGATGATCCAGCTCACCCGCGAGATTGCGCTGGCGCATGGGCGAGAAGGCATCCGTGCCAATGCCATTGCGCCCGGACATATCTACACCCCGATGCTTGATGGCCTTATCCCCGATGAAATGCGTGATGCACGGCGCAGGGCAGGGCCAATTGGTATTGAAGGTGATGCCTGGGATATTGCCTATGCAGCATTGTTTCTGGCCAGTGATGAAGCGCGCTTTATCACCGGAACATGCCTGCCGGTTGATGGCGGGGTGACAGTGACAGGCTCCATGGCAGCCGCAGGCCTGTTGGCAGACGGGAGCTGATCGGAAAACCGTTTGCCAGCCTTTTTCTGATTCAGCCAGCTTCTGATAGCCGCCGTGTCAGATAGTCCATATCGCCCAGCATCTTTTCCAGAACAAACTGGCGGCGATAATGATGGCTGACTTCATATTCATCTGTCACGCCATAGCCGCCATGCAACTGGATGGCCTGACGTGAGACAAATTGTCCGGCTTCTGCGATTCTGATGCCTGCAAGAGAGACTGCATGTTTGCGATCGGATTCATCATGGCTGCCGTCCAGAAGGGAAAGAGCATGGTAGCAGGCTGAGCGCGACTGATGCGCTTCCACGAACATATCAGCCATGATATGCTGAAGAGCCTGAAACTTGCCAATGGGCTGCCCGAATTGCTCCCGCTCCTTCAGATAGGCAGAGCAGATTTCCAGTTCTTCTTCCATGGACCCGATGGCCTGCGCCTGTCCGATAACACGGGCACGGTCCAGCGCAAGAGACAGCAATTTCCGTGCATTTTCTCCTTCTGCAAGCACAGCAGAAGCAGGAACAGCTGTGCCGTCAAAACGGATATCGGCTGCGCGTGAATTGTCATATAGTGCGTAGGCATCAAGGGTGATAAGGGCGGCATCCGCAGGAACGAGCACCAAAGCCAGACCTTGCTCACTTTGGGCAGTCACTATCAGATGTGTGGCCGATGGCCCGTCAGGAACCATCATTTTTTGTCCGGTCAGAGTCAGGCCATCTCCGGATTTTTCAACCGTGCAGTTTCGTGGCTGGTCATAGGCATATCGCTCATTCGGTTCATCATGGGCAAGGGCAAAACGGGCATTGCCAGCCACGAGTTCATCCATCAGGCCTTCCGGAACACCGGACGAAGATGCCAGAATTGTAGGCGCAATGATGGCGGAACTGATGAAAGGTTCTGTGACGCATTTTTTTCCGAGCACCTCGGCCAGCACCGAGGCATCGGTAATGCTACCGCTCAGCCCGCCCATATCTTCAGGGACCAGAATGGCAAGCCAGCCCAGTTCGGCGAAAACCTGCCAGGCCTCATGATCCAGGCCATCGGCGGTTTTGCGCAAATCCCGGCGATGCTCCAGCGTAAAACGCTCGTCAATATAGCGTTCTGCACTGTCGAGTAGCATACGCTGGAGGTCGGAACGATTGAAATCCATCATGCTGCTCCCGCGAGTCAGAGGCCGAAGGCCAGCTTGGAAATAATGCCTTTTTGCACTTGTAATGTGCCGCCATAGATCGTGGCTGCACGGGCAATAAGTGCCTGAGCGGTGCGCCCACCAAGGTCATCAGGCCAGAGTGGTCCGGCATCTTTGCGTTCGTCCAGCTCATAAGGATAAAAACGCGTTGCCTTGTTACCGAGTATATCCATCTGCAGCTCGGAAATAGTCTGCTGCAAACGTGAGCCTGCAACCTTCAGCGTGGAGGCGGCTGCAGTGCGGTTATATTTGAAATCCTCGTCGGCCAGTTCCCGTAACACAGACCATTCCAGCGCCTTCAGTTCTGCTTCAGCCCGGCACAGGCGCTGCTGGAATTGTGGCAATCGGGCGATCGGTATTCCATCAATGGTTTCCCTCTCTGCCAGTGCCCTGGTGCGGGCAAATTCCCGTGTGTTCTGAAAGATAAAGGAGCTGGTTGTGCGCTCATGATCAAGCAGGAATTTGGCATAGGTCCAGCCCTGTCCTTCTTCTCCCACAAGGTTTCCCGCAGGAACCTCTACATTATCGAGGAAAACCTCGCAGAGTTCGGCATCATCATTGATCATCGGGATCTGGCGGACGGTAATTCCGGGCGTATCCATTTTGATCATCAGGAAAGAAATGCCTGCCTGGGGTTTTACATCCGGGTTGGTGCGGACAAGAAAAAATCCCCAGTCAGATCCATAGGCGGCACTGGTCCATATCTTCTGGCCATTGACGATATATTTGTCGCCTTCAAGGCGGGCAGAGGTGCGCAACCGGGCAAGGTCTGATCCGTTTCCCGGTTCGGAAAATCCCTGACAAATGTAGTATTTCCCTTCACGAAAATCAGGCAGGAACTGCTCTTTCAGTGCTTCAGAACCGAAAGTGTAAATGACCGGCCCGCACATATGGGTTGCTCCCCAGCAGACCTCTGGCGCGAAGGCAGAGGCACATTCCTGCTGAAACACATAGTTTTGCATGGGGGACCACCCGGTGCCACCATATTCAACAGGCCAGTGCGGCACGGACCATCCGCGTTTGTTCATGCGGCTGGTCCATTCCATTGTGTCTTCCAGCGGAGAATTGGTGCCGCCGAAGGCTTTTTGCCGCTCTGCCATTTCTGTTGGCAAATCTTCGGCAATGGCTTTGCGCACCATGTGCCTGAAGTCTTCAATGGCAGGGTCTTGTTGTAAGTCCATGTTTCATGTCCGTCTGGTAAAATGTGCCGCGGATACAGGCTGTGTTATTCGGAGCCGGCCTTGTGCCCGCCCATAAAGAGAAAAGGTCAGGTTGCGGAATAATCAGGCAAGAAGAAAAATACCATATCGCTGCCCTGTGCCATCATACATGCGATTGCCTTTCGTGCGGGTTTCAGATTTGCGATCCGCCGGCGACACAGAAATTCTCTCCGGTGATCATTGCCGCCCCGTCAGAGCAGAGAAAGATAACGCTGGCAGCAATTTCCTCTACTGACACAGCCCTTCCGATCGGCTGGGTGCTGCTGGCATGGGCGGCCTGCTCTTCTTCGCTCATGAATTTGTCAACGGCTTCTGTCTTGACCAGACCGGGGGAGACTGCGTTGATACGAATATTATCCTTCGCATGATGGGCCGCAGCCCAGGCGGTAAGATGGATGACTGCTGCCTTGGAAGCAGAATAGGCGGCGTTTGCAGCAGGAGCATAACGGACACCTGCCATCGATGCGGTGTTGACTATGGAGCCACCCCCGTTCTGCTGCATGATACGGATCTGGCGCTGCATACTCAGGAATGGAGATCTCAGGCAGAGGTTCACCGTGCGGTCATAGTCTTCACTGCTGGTATCGAGCAGATTTCCTCCCCATGAAAACCCGACATTGTTATGGGCATAATCGAGCCGTCCGAAATTCTCCATGATCGCTGTGAACAGGGTATCCAGAGCTGCTTCGTCGGTCATGTCACAGGCATGGAAACGGGCGGTCCCGCCGGTGGAGCGGATTTCTTCGGCTACGCTTTCGCCGCGTTCCCTGTCCAGATCCGCCAGCGCCACCTGTGCCCCCTGACTGGCAAATGCCAGCGCGCTGGCTTTGCCAATTCCGGTGGCGGCACCTGAAACAAAGGCAATTTTCCCTGTCATTTCTCCCTTCGCCGGTCCAGCCAGCGATGATGTCACAGTCATTCTTGATCTCCGTCATTGTGGAGCGGAAAGCCTGATAATCCCGCATTCCGGACGAAACCCTAGCCTGAAAAATCCTGAAAAAACGCGGAAATTTGCACAAAGTGCCTGTCCGGCCCAGTATTTCACATTCGCGATATTGTAATCCTGCCCGTGCTATCATGCTTTCTGATGCTATGGAGCAAGTGGGCTGGGTTCATTAACTCACGAACCGGATATTCAGGACAGGTGCCATGGCTAGCGTTGCAGAAGTAGCAAAATCAGCAAAGCGGGATCGCGAAATCAACAAGATCTCCCGCGATAATTATGTTTCCAGAGAATTCGTGGAGCAGGAAAAAGAGCATCTCTGGCCGAAGGTCTGGCAAGTTGCCTGCAGGGAAGAGGATATTCCTGAAGTTGGCGATTATATTGTCTATGATGTCGCTGATGATACGATTGTGGTTGTTCGTCGCCCTGACAATGAGTTCAAGGCGTTCTTCAATGTTTGTCCGCATCGTGGTCGGCAAATCATGGAGGGGTCAGGCCATGCCATAAATTTCCGTTGTGGCTATCACAACTGGACTTTTGACCTGGATGGCAAGAATGTTGTGGTGCAGGACAAACAGGACTGGGGCGATTTCTTCGATAAGGAATGCATTGATCTGGTTTCGGTCAAGACCGGAACCTGGGGAGGTTTCGTATTTATCAATATGGACCCTGAAAGCGAATCCCTAGAAGAATATCTCGACCCGATTCCAGACTATCTTGACCCCTTTGAATATGAAAATATGCGCTATCGCTGGGCGCTGGAGCTGCATATTGACTGTAACTGGAAGACAGCACTTGAAGCCTTTATGGAAGGTTATCATGTGGCGGCAACCCACACCCAGCTCTTGCCCCAGCAGGGCGAAGACTACACTACCAGCTTTGCTCACGGCAAACATTCCCATTTCGGATACTGGACATCAGAGGTTCCCATCGGGCTGCCCTCGCCGCGCCTGAAGAGGGAAATGCCGAAAGATGTTCGTCCCGGTCTGGTGGAGTTTTTCCGTCAGATGGAAGAAGACTTTGGCGCAATTTTTACGGATCGGGATTACACCGCGACCCAGCGGCTGATGGATGAATGCCCCGCGGACGCCGACGCCCTGACCGTTTTTGGCATGGCGGTGGAGTTTGGCCGTCAGGCAGCAGAGGCAGAAGGCTGTGGCTACCCGCCGGGTCTGACGCCGGAAGCCATGTACAAGGCCGGAACAGACTGGCATGTTTTTCCCAATTGCGCGACGCTCCCGTATTTTGATGGAGCCGTCTGGTATCGCGCAAGGCCGAATGGCGATGACCCGAACAAATGTATCTTCAATGTCTATTCGCTCAAGCGTTATGGCGAAGGCAAGGAACCGGGCGCCGATCTGCAGGTCCATACAGATATTGATGGCAAGAGCTTTGGCCTGATTGTCGATCAGGATCTCGGAAATATGACACTGGTTCAGAAAGGGATGAAAAGCCGGGGCTTTCGCTATGCCCTGCCCAATCCGGTGCAGGAAGTGGAGATTTCCAATTTCCACAAACATCTGGAGCACTATGTGCTGGGCCAGCGTCGCTCACAAAGTTGATTCAGGATCAGAACCCGTGAATCGCATGAGCCGTGGCGGCCTCGATACGGAATGAAATGGCAGGAAGGTCTATACTACCGGGGAATAAATCTCCGGTAGTATGGATGTCTCTCAGCGATCCGCCCTGATCAGTGTTGCCGCCTGTTTTGCCAGCGCCATGGTGGGCGCATTGGTATTGCCGGCGATCATTTCGGGAAAAGCAGAACAGTCAACCACTCTTAACCCTTCAATCCCGCGCAATCTCAGGTGGCCATCAAGCGGTGCATCATGTGTATTGCCCATACGGACGGTGGCAGTTGCGTGATACCCTGCCTGACCCCAGCCTTTGTAAAGGGCAAGAATATCCTCATCACTTCTGGCACTGGCTGTAAAGGCGGTTTCTTCAGCAATGTAGGGAGTCAACGCTGCCTGACTCATCAGTTTTCGGATGTAGTGGAACTGGGCAATGGCGGCCCTGCGGTCATACTCATCAGACAGGAAATTCGGATTGATATGTAACGGTGCTGCCGGATCGGATGAGGCAATAGAAATTTCGCCCTCACTTTGTGGTCGCAAGGTCATGGCATAGACCTGCATTCCCGGCTCACTTTCCATTGCCATGCCTTTGGTTGGATCAAGCGAGTAAGGCGCAAACATTAATTGCGAATCTGGACGGCCGGAATCAGAAAGCGCCTTGACATATGCCGCAGCCTCAGATGATCCGAAACTCATAGGCCCTGTTCCGGACAGGGCATGGCGCGCTACATTGGCCAGCAACCGCCACCCCGAAAAAGCCTGATTATCACTATCGCGCATGGAGTTGAGGCGAAAGTTCATCGCTACCAGTGAATGTTCGCGCATGTGACGGCCAATATGAGGATTATCGAGCACGACAGGAACACCGGCTGCTTTCAGCGTTTCGGCTGGCCCTATGCCGGAGAGTTGAAGAATGCGCGGCGATCCGATGGCACCTGCAGACAGTATGACATTTTTCCCGTGAAACTCGACCTGTGTATCACTTCGCATTCCTGCAATGCCTGTCACGCGCCTGCCATCCAGCAAGATATGATCGGCACGGATGCCGGTAACAATTTCCAGATTGGGACGCTGCCTTGCGTCAGTCAGATATGCTCTGGCAGAGGAAACGCGTTTGCCGCGGTGATCAATATTCCATTGTAGCGGGCCAATGCCTTCCTGCTCGCCTTGCCGGTGGTCCTGCTTGACTGGTAGGCCCATTTGCCCGCCTGCCTTGACCCATGCCTGCAGGAGAGGGGATGGGGCGGGGTGTGTCTTTACCGTAACCGGACCCGAAGAGGCGCTGGCTCCATCTCCTTCCATGCCAAGGAATATGGGCAGCATTTCTGCCCAGGACCATTGCTCGCCGCATAATTCGGCCAGCCTGTCATAATCCGGCGCAACACCGCGATTCCAGACCATGCCATTGACGCCGCTGGAGCCACCGAGCATACGCCCGCGAACCCAGACTTCCTGCCCGCCCAGCCCTTCACGCGTATTGATGGTGGGATAAAAATGCGCGGTTGCCGGGCTGGTCAGCAGTTTGCCAAAGCCTTTGGGCATGGTAACCAGAAAGTCATCTCCATTTGATCCATCTTCAACCAGCAGGACAGAAATGGAAGGGTCAGAGGACAATTCGCCAGCCAGCACACAACCGGCTGATCCGGCACCGACAATGATGTAATCATACTGTTTCATACATGTTTCCCGAGGCTTTGCGCCTGTGATTGCAGACATATTCCTGAATCTAGCGGCAATTCGTGACAGGTCAGGTTAAAACAGCCAGGCGGTGCGTATATCATTCATGTGATGACAGGCCAGGAGCCATAGCCGCCCATATCAGAACGTATATAACTTCCCGTTCAGGAGATTGATCAGGAGAAAAGACTGTGACTGCCCCGGACAAACTTTTGAGTCTTGAAGGAAAGGTTGCGGTCATTACCGGCGCAGCAACCGGGATTGGCAGGGAGACTGCAGAGCTTTTTGCTGCTGCCGGCGCGCGCGTCGCCGGTGGTGACATCAATATGGATGATTTGGGTAAGCAGGATTATCTTGCCTTCCGGCACAGGCTGGATGTCTCTGATGCAGCCAGTGTCGACAGTTTTCTTGCGGCGACAGAAAAGGAACTGGGCGGTGTCGATATCCTGGTCAATTCTGCCGGAATTTACCCTTTCTGTGAATTTGACAAGCTGGACACAGAAATCTGGGACAAGGTTCAGGCGGTCAATACGCGCGGCACTTTTCTTGTAAATCGCGCGGTAATAGCGATCATGCGTAAACGCGGTGGCGGCTCCATTGTGAATATTTCCTCGGTGGCGTCCCGAAATGCGCTGATCCGGCATAATTTGCATTATGCTGCCAGCAAGGCCGGAGTAAACGCCATTACCTTTACCATTGCTCTGGAACAGGCCGAGCACAACATTCGCTGTAACGCTATCCTGCCAGGTGGCGTTGCAACCGAGCAGGCGGCGAAAGCATCACAGGAAAAAATCCCTGTTGGCCCGATTACACAGCCGGGTCGTATTCCGTTGACAGGAACATCAGCCCCGCCATCAGCCATAGCCAACGCGGCCCTGTTTCTTGCCAGTGATGCGTCATTTTATATCACCGGACAATTTCTGGCGGTGGACGGTGGATTTCTGGTTAGCTGAACTGGCTCTTTCGCTCCATTATTCCAGTGCGCTGATTGTATCATGATCCATTGCCGCTGCACCGAAACGGGCTGTGCAGGCGGTGTTGGTTGCCTCGGTCTGGAAAGTGGTTTCGTTGATCAGAAAAATGAACAACCCATAGGCAATGCCCTGCCGGTATCTCTCCCATGCTTCGTCATAATGGATGCGGGGGCCGCCTTCCTGTTCCAGCTTTTCAAGATAGTGGGCAAGCAATGCGTGCTCCCACTCTCTCCGGTCAGCAATATCCAGTGATGAAATCACATGATAGGGGATCTCGATCCACCATGCTGACCGGGAGACTACCGGATCGAGAAAGGCAGGTGAGCCATCAGCATCCAGATACAGGTTTCCCGGATGGGTATCGCCATGGATCAGGCAAAAATCATCCTGCTTTTCCAATTTGCCAAGCTGTCTGAGTGCATAATCCATCCATTCACGATCATGCAAATGGCGTGAGATCGCTGCGCCGCGTGGCAATTCGATATAACCCTGCCATCGCTCCGGCTGGAGGTAATAATCATTATAGCCTTGCGTAAATTCACCAAACCGGGGTTCAATCCAGTGCCATTCCTCACCCTCATCAAATCTTGCAGAATTCCATGTCTGGCCATGAAGAGCAGCAAGCTGGTCAAGCCGGCGCTGAATATGGCCATAGGAAAATGGTTCCTGTGCGCGGCAGAATGTTACATCGCGTTGTGTCAGATCTTCCATCAGGATAGCGGCGCGCCATCCGTGAGGATCAATGCCCGACCAATAGGTCGCAGGACAATTGAGCGGAACAAGAGGAGCAAGCTGTCCGTAAAACCGGGCTTCTGACTGATACATATCCTTGAGCCGCTGCGAGTGATCTTCAAACGCTCCTTTCAGGATCATGCGTTCTGGCAAACCTGCATCCCTGCCATATTTCAGGGCATAGCGTGCCTTGGTGCATGTAGCGTGGACCACGTCCAGCCTGCTCGCCTCGATTACCTCGACATCATGGCCCCCGGCTCGAATAGCCGAGGATATCCATTCCAGGTCAATGTCATAGACACTGGCGGGCAGGTGCATGACGCTCATATCAGGCATATCTGGAGGCAGGGTGACGATGTTTGTGCTCCTGCAGAAACTGTGCAGCCCCGAATACAGCAGAAAGTGCACACTCAGGCACGGCCGGCATTATTTCATCAGTCATGCGATGGCTGCGCCTGTGTGGTTAGACAAAGGCACGGATTGCAGTCAGAAAGGGAGCTTACGTAATCGAATGACCAAGGAACTAGCGAGGATGAGCAACCAGATTCTCGACGCCGATATCCAGATGGACATTTATCGCCGGGCAGCACTGCTGAAGGCCAATGATGAACGCAGCCGGAAAGTTATCACGACTGGCCGGCTCGTCATGCCTTATTACAGCTATCGTGGACAGGAGATCATTCCGTCTGCCATGTGTGCGAATCTGACGGATGAGGATTACCTTGTCACGATCTATCGCGGTATTCATGATATGCTTGCCAAGGGTATGCCGCTGAAAGATTTGTGGGCAGAAATTGCCGGGCGGGTTGATGGCACATGCAAGGGGAAGGGTGGCCCCATGCATCTGACCTATCCGGCAAAAGGCATTATGGTGACAACCGGCATCGTCGGTTCCTCCATGCCTATTGCCAATGGATTGGCCTGGGGCGCGCAATTATCAGAAAATGGCCGGGTCGCTGTTGCGACTTTCGGGGACGGTGCATCCAATATTGGCGCTTTCCATGAATCGCTGAATATGGCTGCGGTATGGAAGCTTCCCGTGATCTTTCTGTGCCAGAATAATCTTTACGCCGAACATACATCCTATGAAAAAGGAACTTCTGCCCGGCAGATTGCCGATCGCGGGCACGGGTATCAGATCCCCGGTGTCCGGGTGGACGGCAATGACCCTGTGGCGATGTATCTGGCGGCAAAAGAAGCCGTTGAACGTGCCCGTGCCGGAGAAGGGCCGACCCTGATCGAGGCCATGACATTCCGTTTTCATGGTCATGTGTTCGGGGATGCGGATGGCTATATGGACAAGACGCAAAAGCAGGAGGCCATGGCCCATGATCCGGTGCCGCTTTTCCGGCAGCGGATTATTGATGACGGTGTAGCTACCGAAGATCAGCTTGCTGCCATTGAAGCCGAAATACAAAAGCAGCTTGATGAAGCAGTAGAGTTCGCACTGGCATCCCCTTTCCCCGAAGTCAGCGAGCTGACCACAGATGTTTATGGAGCTGCGGCATGAGCGAGGCCGAAACCAAAACCCGGCAAGTCATGATCATGGAGGCTATCAATGCGGCAATTGCCGATGCGATGGAGGCTGATGAGAAAGTTCTGGTTCTGGGTGAAGATGTCGCCGACCCCGAAGAAGGCGGTGTTGTTGGCCTGACCAAAGGGTTGTCATCCCGCTTTGGTGAAAAGCGGGTCAGGTCGACGCCAATTTCCGAGCAGGCCATTATCGGTGCGGCAATCGGCGCCAGTCTGGTGGGATATCGGCCAGTGGCAGAAATCATGCTGATGAATTTCACCACGGTTGCCATGGATATGATAGTCAACCATGCCGCAAAACTGCGCTTCATGTCAGGTGGGCAAACCCATGTCCCGATTGTCATTCGCACCATGACAGGCACAGGGTTTTCATCAGGCGGGCAGCATTGCGATTATCTGGAAAGCTGGTTCGCACACACTGCGGGGATGAAGGTGGTCGCTCCTTCCAATCCTGCGGATGCCTATGGGCTGATGCGATCGGCGATAGAAGATCCGGACCCGGTTCTTTATATCGAGAATTTGCCTGCCTATTGGGCCAAGGGGGATGCACCCGAACCTGGGCACAAGGTTCCGCTGGGCAAGGCCAGGGTGGCTCAGGAGGGCAGCGATCTGACAATCGTTTCTTATTCCTCTACATTTTTGCAGGTGCTAGGCGCCCTGCCTGCTCTCGAAGAAGCCGGGATCTCTGCCGAAGTGATTGATTTACGCACCATCTCTCCATGGGATGAAGAAACGGTTCTCGGGTCAGTGCGCAAGACCGGGCGGCTGCTGATCGCGCATGAGGCGGTCAGGAAACATGGTGTCGGAGCCGAGATCGCCGCGACAGTCTCCAGTCAGTTGTTTGGCGAAATGAAGACTCCGGTTGAACGTCTGGGCGCCCCCTATGCTCCCGTTCCATTTTCCAAGCCTCTGGAAGATGCCTATGCCCCGAAGGCGGAAGGCATTGCGAAGGCGGCAATTTCACTTTGCAAATAGGATATAACACACATGGCTACCGAAGTTCTTTTGCCGAAACTTGGTTTCTCGATGAATGAGGGCATTTTGTCAGAGTGGCTGGTTGCAGATGGTGCCGAGGTGAAAGAAGGTGACCCCTTGTTCGA
>JBKEEC010000361.1:0-14896 GCA_047975785.1 Sphingomonadaceae bacterium
ACCGGAATATGCCGGACCTTGCCGGACTTTCCCATGATCAATGCCCGCTTTGATGATGAGGCAGGTGAAGTAACCCGTTACGGAAAAGTCCAGATGGGCATTGCCACGCAGACAGATGCCGGGCTTATGGTGCCGGTTATTCGTGATGCGCAAGCTCTGAATTTATGGCAATTGGCTGCAGAGATCGTGCGCCTTGCAGATGCTGCGCGTAGCGGAACAGCCAAACCGGCGGAGCTGACCGGCTCCACCCTGACAATAACTTCCCTGGGACCATTGGGAGGAGTTGCCACCACCCCTGTTATCAATCGCCCTGAAGTGGCAATCATAGGCCCGAACAAGATTGTCGAACGTCCGGTTTTCATGCCAGATGGTATGGGAGGCGAGCGGATAGAAAAGCGCAAGCTGATGAATATCTCCATCAGTTGCGATCACCGGGTTGTGGATGGCTGGGATGCGGCCAGCTTTGTTCAGGCATTGAAGCGCCTGCTGGAAAAACCTGTCCTGTTGCTTGATGGTGGGTAATTGTGCCGACCCCCGATAGGTCTGTCACATCGGTTTGTGGTCAATCCCGCGCGGCGTCTGCCCCCGCAATATAAGGAGCGAGAAGCAGAAGCAGCTTTACGTCAATGCCGACACCTTCTGCTCTGCGGGTAGCAACAAAATTGGCAATATCCGTAACCGGTACGCGCCAGGTGGTAATGTTCTCACCATCAACTCCGCCGCCTGGGCCGATTTTTTGCAGTCCGCTGGCCCGAACCAGAGTAAAACTCTCGGACACCATGCCCGGAGAAGAATAAAATTCACCGCAATCCTCCAGAGTGCTGGCCTGCCAGCCCGTTTCTTCTATCAGCTCCCTGCCAGCGGCAAGCATGGGATCTTCCTTCTCGGCTCCGGCTGCATCACCAATCAATCCGGCAGGAAGCTCCAGGCAAGGCTTGCCAAGAGGCACACGGAATTGCTCAACCAGCAACACATGGCCATTCTCTATAGCCAGAATAACGGCTGCACGAATATTGCGGGCACGGCTGACATATTCCCACCTGCCACGTCTCTTTGCGGTAATCCACTTTCCTTGCCAGACTGTTTCAACCGGCGGGTTGCTTCCATCACTCATAGCTCGATCAAACGGTCAGGAAGTTCGTTTTTGTCTGCACTGTCGGGCGGAAAATGATCTGCCAGAATAGCGCCCACATCCCTGATGCCGGCGATGATCCCGTCTGCAATACGGCCTTTCTTTATCTCTATCAGCATGTCTGCCATAGCCTCACCCCAGACTTCTGCTGGCACTTGCGATGCAATCGCTTCATCAGCGACAATTTCCGCCCGGTGTTCCTGCATGGACAGATAAATAAGGATTCCGGTTCGTCCTTTCGTGCGTCGCTCTGCGCCGACCTTGAATGGGCCTATCGCCCTTTCATGGACACGCCGGGTTTTGACACGGCCAGGGATCAGCGCAAAGCGCAGCTTCTGCCACAAGAGCAATAACCAGACGACAGCAAATTTGGCCGTTGTCAGCACAGCAGCCAGAACAAGCACTTGCTGCACAGTCCATTCATGCGCCCAGTTATTGAGAAAATAATCTGCAACGCCGGTAAAAAAATCCGGAAAGGCAGCGACAAGGCTGACCGTCAGAAGTGCGATAAATGCGGCAATTGATAGTGCCACATCTGTATAGCCGTCTGACTGACGGGCCAGGACAGTGACAATTTCGCCAGATGTGCGCGATTCTGCTTCAGCGACAGCTTCGGATATGCGGCGATGATCGCTTTCGCTGAGATAGGTTTCCATTTTGCCCCTGTTACCAGCCTCCGGATGCACCGCCGCCTCCAGACATTCCGCCGCCAAAACCGCCAAAACCGCCTGAGAATCCTCCTCCAGAGCCACCTGGAAATCCGCTCCCCCATCCACCGCCGGATGAACGGGAGGAATCACCGCGCGAGGCAGAATTCAGGGTTTCCCACAAGATGATATTCCCGACGTCACGAGCTATACCATTGCCACGTGAATACCGCCTGCCACGAGCACCGCGCAGCGAAGGAAGATAGAAAAAGAAAAACATAAAAAGAAACCAGAGCGCTGCTCCTATCGGGAAGCTGTCCTCGTTTTCAGACTGATTTTGCTGCGCTGCCACAGCAGCCTCTTCAATCGCCTGCGCATCTTCCGGGCTTTTGTCGAGATGGGTTATGATAGCATCCACCCCGGCTTTTACCCCGCCATCATAGTCATCTTGCTTGAAATAGGGCGTAATAACGTCACGAATAACACGTCCGGCCATGATCCCGCCAAACCACGGGTGCATACCATACCCGATTTCGATCCGCATTTTGCGCTCATTCGGAGCAATCAGCAGAAGCAGGCCCATATCCCGCTGTGCCCCGCCAATGCCCCAATTGCCGAAAAGCCCGGTGGCATAACTTTCAATGGGCTGGCCATCAAGGTCAGGCACGGTCGCGACAACAATCGCCCTTCCGGTAGCCTGGTTATATGCGCGCAAGCGACTGTCCAGTTCTGCAATGGTTGTCGGGGACAGGATCTGCGCCCCGTCATACACAGGGCCATCCGGGCGAGGAGGGTAATCCTGAGCCGCCGCCATTGTGCCAGCCAGCCCGGCTAGCACAATGAGAATGACGGGAAGAAAACGGCGCATCAGCCAGACAGGAAGGGCAACCCGCACCTGCTGCAACTCAGTTTGTTGCAGCGGCAGGCGCGGCATCTGCCTGATTGTCATTGGTGGCAGGCGCAGTGCTCTGCGTATTCGTGGTTCCGGTGATACCGCTCATATCTACTTCAGGATTGGCAAGGGCCGCCTCATCAGCTTCAAAATATTGCAGTGGCTCCGCCCCGTGAATGATATTGGCGCCAATGCTGGAAGGAAATGTACGGATTTCAGTATTATAATCACGAGCAAGTTCATTATAGCGCACCCGCTCTGTATTGATCAGGTTATTGCTTTCAT
Organism: Sphingomonadaceae bacterium; assembly: GCA_047975785.1. Taxonomy (GTDB): domain Bacteria; phylum Pseudomonadota; class Alphaproteobacteria; order Sphingomonadales; family Sphingomonadaceae; genus JACXVD01. The sequence goes on from JBKEEC010000361.1 coordinate 2,957, forward strand.
CAAGCGCGACCATCAAATCGGCAAACCGGGGCTGGCTGGCAAGCTGGGGATAGTTTTCTACCACTGTGCGTAACTGGCCCAATGCCTGTGTCAGCTGGTTCTGCGCAGCCTGGAATTTTGCAAATTCTTCAGGATTGGAGAGATCATCTGTCGTAATGTTGATTGAGGTGGCGCGCGCGCGCGCATCTGTAACCTCGGTCAAAATCTGCTGTTCAGAAATAGCCGATGCCTGAACCACTGACACAAGATTGGGGATCAGGTCAGAACGGCGCTGTAATGCGCTTTCAACATTTCCCCACTGCGCCTTGGCTGCTTCTTCTTTAGTTGGAACCGAATTGATTCCACATGCTGACAGGCCAAATGCAAGCAGGGTCACTACGGCTAAACGCCGCATGGTGGAAAAGTTCATCTGGGCAATTCCTTTAGTCGAACAATATTCTGTATTACCAAGTTAGCACACCTCTGGGCCTCTTCAAGAACTTCCGCCTGAAGATTCTGCAAGAAGGGTAGGCGGGCCAACATGTGTCGCAACTGGATAATTTTGAATGAGGCTTGTTTATGTTTAAGGAATTCAAGGATTTTATAGCCAAGGGCAATGTCATGGATCTGGCAGTTGCGGTGATTATTGGCGCCGCTTTTGGCAAGATCGTGACTGCGCTGACGGACGATCTGATTATGCCACTGGTCGGGGCTGTGTTTGGAGATGTTGATTTTTCCAGCAAATATGTTGTGCTCAGCGGGGATGTAGCGCCGGGGGCATCACTGGCTGCTGCGCGCGAAGCGGGCGCGAATGTGTTTGCTTATGGTGATTTCATTTCAGTTGTTATCAATTTCCTGATCCTGGCTTTCGTGATTTTCATGCTCGTGCGCTCTGCCAATAAAATTATGAAAAAACAGGAAGAAGAAGCAGGGCCAACCGAAATAGACCTGCTGACAGAAATCCGCGATTCACTCAAAAAATAATCACGACCAGCCTCTTGCTGCTTCACTTTTATCCGGCATCGCCTATATTGGCGGTGCCGGTTCGCCGGCTATGGCGATAAATTGCGGTGTGCAATAGGCACAGCGGACCCGGGGGCAGTACCCGGCGGCTCCACCATTTTCCTCGTTTTGCGGGGTAATTGACGGGGCCGAACCAGGATCGACGTGTGTTGAAAGGCACTGTTTTTGCCCGGGCTGAGTATCCCGTGAAAATGTTCAAACTTTATAAGTGCCAACGATAACGAAGCACTTGCTCTCGCTGCGTAATTTTAGGGGCTAACGCCCTCAATTTACAAAGCTAGAACGCGGTTGGACCCACCGGTCAACAGAAGCGGAATCCAGGGGCCTGGGGGTGCCTTGCAACAGAAACCCCCACCTGCCTCCTGCTATCTGGATCAGGCCTGATACCAATATGCGATCGGCTTGACTCATCACACATTGGTCAAGCCCGCGCGGCACCTGAGCGGTTCAAACTGCTGATGCGTCAGCATCATTGCAGTTTGGTATAAGTGCTTCAAACAATCACCCCAAACAGGTCGTGAGCGTCTGAATCTTCAACCAGAACCGATACAATATCGCCCTGTTTCAATGTTTCAGGAACATTGCGCAGCAAAACCTGCCCATCAATTTCGGGTGCATCGGCCTGGCTACGGCCCGTTGCCCCGCGATCCCCGTCCACATCAGGCTCGCCAATGTCATCAATGATGACGGGCAAGGTCTTGCCTGTTTTACCGGATAGCTTTTCCGCGGAAATCCGCTCTGTTACGGCCATCAAACGCGTATAACGCTCTTCTGTTACATCTTCTGGCACCGTATCGGGCAGGCTGTTGGCCGGAGCACCTGCTACAGGCTCAAACCGGAAGGCTCCAACCCTATCAAGCTGTGCCTCCTCAAGCCAGTTCAGCAAATATTGGAAATCCTCTTCGGTTTCACCGGGAAAACCGACAACAAAACTGGACCGGATAGCGATGTCCGGGCAAATATCACGCCAGTTCTTCAGTCGTTCCAGCACTTTGGCTTCATTGGCCGGACGCTTCATGGCCTTTAATATGTTCGGGCTGGCATGTTGGAAAGGTATATCCAGATAGGGCGTAAGCAAACCTTCCGCCATTAACGGGATGACGGCATCCACATGGGGGTAGGGGTAGACATAATGCAGTCTGACCCATGGAACCTGCCCTTCAGGTGTGCGCAAGTGCCCCAGTTCACGGACCAGGTCTGTCATATGTGCGCGGACAGGGTGTCCTTTCCACAGATGCTCTTCATGACGCGTATCGACCCCATAGGCGCTGGTATCCTGGCTGATAACCAGCAATTCGCGTGTTCCTGCCGCAACCAGTTTCTCTGCCTCTCGCAAAACCGCATCCACGCGGCGGCTGGCCAGCTTTCCGCGCAATTGCGGAATGATGCAAAAGCTGCAGGAATGGTTGCAGCCTTCGGAGATTTTCAGATAGGAATAATGACGTGGAGTCAGTTTGACATCCGTTTGTGGCACAAGATCAACATAGGGACCTTGTGCGGGCGGCGCCGCATCATGAACAGCCTCCACCACCTGTTCATACTGATGAGCCCCTGTCACAGCCAGAACTTGTGGAAATCGCGCCCTGATTACCTCTGCCTCCTCACCCATGCAGCCGGTAACGATTACACGCCCGTTTTCGGTAATGGCCTCTTCAATCGCACCGAGACTTTCTTCCTTGGCAGAATCCAGAAATCCGCACGTATTGACAAGCACAACGTCAGCACCTGCATAATCGGGGCTCATGGCATAGCCATCTGCGCGCAAACGGGTGAGGATACGTTCAGAGTCCACCAGAGCCTTGGGGCAGCCCAGACTGACCATACCCACCTTTTTCTGATCAGGAATTGTATGTGCAGTTTTGCTTTGTGACATCATTCCGGCCCTCTACACATGAAGCTGCGACTGGGCTAGGCTGAAAGCGAATATGGAGGTTCCTGGCATGGGCAATATAAATCTTCTTGCGGTTATTCTGGCAGCGGCGACGTTTTTTGTGGTTGGTTCAATCTGGTATGGAATATTCTTTGGCAAAACCTGGCAGAAAGAATTGGGGTTGAGCGACGCAGATCTCAAGGGCGGAAATATGGCCAAGATTTATGGCCTGACGTTTTTACTGGAATTGGTGATGTGCCTGATGCTCGGCCATAATATTGCGCGGACCAGTCCGCCGCCTCATGTCATCATGATGATGGCAACCGGCTTTGGGGCTACGATCATAGCGCCCGCCATTGGTATTAACTATCTGTTCCAGAGGCGTTCACTCAAACTGTTCGCCATTGATAGCGGGCATTTTATCATCGGGTTGATGGCAGCGGGCGGTGTATTTATCCTGTTTGCGCAGGGTCAGAACCCTGTATGAAAAATGTCACGGCCATGCGCACAATGAGACCTGCGCCTAACCCGTTGCCTCATTTCCCGAAGGAACTATTTCAACAATAATATCGCCGTCCTGCAAAATGGCTGCCGGCTCTTCCCAATAGCCATGCGCCTGACCATCACGATAAATACGCAGGCCCCGACCACCGCTGGCAAGCTCAAGGATGGACCGGCCAATTTCTTCGGGAAGCACAATCCTTTCAACCAGCTGGACCCGCCCCGTAACCGAAGCGAGGTCGGACATATAATCGGATATATGTGTGCCCTGGGCGCTGCCTGCCAGCAAAAGGCCGGTAAATCGCACGGGATTGATGACATTGTCTGCACCGGCCTGCCGTGCCAGTAATTCATTATCTGCAGCGCGCACGACGACGCTGATCGGCACGTCCGGCGCCAGATGCCGCACCGTCAGCACAATCAGGATAGAACTGTCATCCCGACCCGCAGAAACCAGAACAGAGCGCGCTTCGCTAATGCGCACGGCCATTAATGTATCGTCGCGCGTGGCATCACCTACCATGACATTACAGCCCATTTGCTCGGCCAGGGCGACGCGTTCCTCATAAGGGTCAATCACCACAATTTCGGTAGGGTCGGTGCCGCGTTCGATCAGCTCATTGACAGCTTCGGAGCCAGAAACGCCATAGCCCAGCACAATCATGTGATTGGAAAGTTTTTCCTGAATATGCGCCATGCGGAATTTATCCCAGCTCCGTTTGATAATGAAATTATAGGCGGTGCCAACAAAGATATAAATGACGGCAATGCGAATAGGGGTCACGATGACTGCTTCTACAAAGCGGGCACGATCCGTGACGGGTGTGATATCACCAAATCCCGTCGTTGTGATCGAGATCATCGTAAAATAGAAAACATCCAGAAAACTGACATAGCCATCCGCACTGTCCCGCAGGCCATTGCGGTCAAACCAGTGAACCATGACAACAACCATGATCAGGCCAAAAGCAAGGCCGATACGTATCCCCAGATCGGCCCAAACCGGAACCTTGAGCGCGCGCCTGAGAGGGTGAAACCGTGCCCCTCTAAAGGTAGTGGGCTGAGATTTTGGCACAGAAGACATTATTTTTCAGAATGTCCTGCCAGTTCCAGAGCTGGATCAACAGTTTTGCCATTCCGGCGGATTTCAAAATGCACTTCTGGCCGTGTTGCCACACCCGCATCACCGGCAAGGCCAATGCGCTCTCCGGTTTTGACGACAGCCCCATTCTTGACTGTAATACGCGACAGATGGCCATATGCACTATGCCAGCCATTACCATGATCAATCACGACAAGCCGACCAAACCGGTTCGGCTCATTACCAGCAAAAATCACGGTCCCACTGGAGGATGCACGGACCATATCACCCGGTTTTGCATCATAGTCCAGCCCGTCATGCCCGCCGCCATCTGGGCGCACTGCATAGCCAAGCATGACAGCGCCATCATGGGGTGGGCGGAAATATGGTCGGGATGGTTCAGCAGGGGCCGTGCTTGACGAGACAGATAGCTGACGGGGCATAATAGCGGGGATGATGAGTTTTTGTCCCGGGTGGACAGTGCCCTTGTCGTCCAGTCCGTTGGCAATGGCGATCTGGTTGAAGGGGACACCATATTGCAGTGCAATGGAAAAGCCTGTTTCGCCGGATTTGACTGTATGGGCGCGCTGGCGCGGAATTGCCAGTTTCTGACCAACGCGCACCGTGTAAGGTTCTCTCAGGCCATTGGCTTCAGCAATAACCGCCATGGGGATACCGGCACGATTGGCAATTCCTCCCAGTGTCTCTCCACTGGTGACAATATGCGTTGTTTCGGATGCCGGGTTGCTGGCTGCTACCAGAAGCATAGCAAGGGGAAGGGTTAATAGCCGGCGCTTCATTGTTATCTCCCGCATTGTCATCCGCCGGGGGTTTCTCCCGGCTTCTGCCTGATGTCAGGTGAATTTTTCGGCAAGCATTCCCAGTGAGGAATGGTGCGTCAGGTCAAGCTGTAACGGTGTAACCGCGATATAACCTTCATCAATTGCCTCAAGATCCGTCCCGTGATCAAGCGTGTGTTCTATCGCCTCAAGTGCAAACCAGTAATAGCGATAGCCTCTTGGGTCACGCCCTTCTACCACCGAACCACGCGAATAATCGTGGAAACCTTGACGAACAGCGCGGATTCCCTTGACCTTGTCAGGAGAAACGGGCGGAAAATTAACATTGAGCAGTGTACGCTTGGGCAGTTGCAATTCAAGCAAGGGTGCAATGACTTTCGCCCCCCAGCCACGCGCCGCATCAAAAGAGACATTGTCTCCGGCACCAGGAGTAGAAAATACCTGGCTCAGCGCAATGGACCTCACACCGGCAAGTGCCCCTTCTATCGCAGCAGAAACCGTGCCTGAATAGGTGATGTCATCAGCCAGATTTGCCCCACGATTTACACCCGACAGGATAAGATCCGGTGCGACGCCTTCCAGAACGGTGCGCAGGCCCATCGTTACCGCATCCGTTGGTGTTCCGGTGACGGAAAAGCGACGATCCCCATGTTTGCGTAGCCGGACAGGGCGGGTGAGAGTGAGTGAATGGCCCGCGCCGGATTGCTCCTCGCTCGGAGCGCATACCCATACATCATCACTGAACTGGGCCGCTATTTCTTCCAGCACCTCCAGTCCCGGAGCGTGGATTCCATCGTCATTTGTGAGCAGAATACGCATCGTTATACAGGCTCCATTGTTGTGATACCGCCCATATATGGCTGCAAGGCTGCCGGAATTGTGACAGAGCCATCTTCCTGCTGGTAATTTTCCAGCACAGCGACAAGCGTGCGGCCAACTGCAAGGCCGGATCCGTTTAGCGTGTGCACAAATTCTGTCTTCTTCTCGCCTTCGGGACGATAGCGGGCATTCATCCGGCGTGCCTGAAAATCACCGCACCAGCTTATCGAGCTGATTTCCCGATAGGCATTTTGTCCCGGAAGCCAGACTTCCAGATCATAGGTTTTTCGGGCGGTCGCCCCCATATCACCGGCACAAAGCAGCATTTTGCGATAGGGAAGTTCCAGCGCCACCAATATAGCTTCGGCACTGGCGATCATATGCGCGTGTTCTTCCTCCCATTGTTCAGGCCGGCAAATGGATACCAGCTCAACCTTGTCAAACTGGTGCTGGCGAATATATCCGCGCGTATCCTTACCTGCTGCGCCTGCCTCCGAGCGGAAACAGGGGGTCAGCGCTGTCAGCCTCTGGGGCAGGGTGGCTCCGTCAAGGATCTGTTCACGCACGGAATTGGTCAGCGAAACCTCTGCGGTCGGGATCAGCCAGCGTCCATCTGTAGTCTGAAACAGGTCATCGGCAAATTTTGGTAATTGTCCGGTGCCAAAAACGGCATCATCACGCACAAGAAGGGGCGGGGCACATTCGCAATAGCCGCGCGATAATGTTTGCTGATCCAGCATGAACTGGGCAATGGCGCGCTGGAGTCGGGCCATCCGGGCACGCAGGAAAGTGAAACGCGCACCGCTCATCAATGCGCCGGTTTCGAAATCCATCCCCAGAGCAGGTCCAAGATCGGCGTGTTCTCTGGGGGTAAAGGAAAAATCGCGCACCTTGCCCCAGCGGCTGACTTCGACATTGGCTGCCTCGTCTTCACCAGCAGGAACGTCTTCGGCGGGAATATTAGGCAGGCGGGCCAGTCGATCATTGAGACTGGCGGACAATTCCCGGTCCTCTTCTTCCAGTGCAGGCAGGGTCTCCTTCAGCAAGGAAACTTCTGCCTTCAGCTTTTCGGCGGTTTCCTTGTCTCCGCTGGCCATGGCTTTGCCGATCGCTTTCGAGGCATCGTTACGGCGGCTCTGGGATTCCTGCATCCGGGTAGTAACAGCACGCCGCTGCGTATCCAGATCGAGCAAGGTGGCTGCGACAGGTTCAACTCCCCGGCGGGCAAGGGCGCTATCGAATGCTTCGGGATTATCCCGGATCAGGCGTATATCATGCATGAAGCTGCCTATTCCTGACTGCCGTGCGCTTGTCCAGAGCTTCGCGTCTCACCCACAGCCATATTATCAATCAGGCGGGTGGTGCCGATGCGCGCCGCAACCAGCAAACGTGCCGGCTTGCTATCCAGCATTGTGAGTGGTTCAAGGTTTTGGGCATCTGCAAGAACAGCATAATCAACAGAAGAAAATCCGGCCTGAAGAAGACTTTTTTGTAGATTCTCCAAAGAATGGGCCACGCTGGCGCCATTCTCTATCCCATGGATCGTAGCGAGCATTTGCGCGGGGAGGGCACTCGCATTCTTGCGCATGGCATCATCAAGATAGCGATTGCGGCTGGACATGGCGAGGCCATCCGGCTCACGGATAGTTGGCAAACCATATATCCGGTCTGCCGTTGGTAAAGTCAGATCAAGGTCACGTGCCATCCGGCGGATTACTGCCAGTTGCTGCCAGTCTTTTTCGCCAAAAACAGCAATATCCGGCTGAACCTGATTGAACAGTTTGCAAACAACACCAGCCACTCCGTCAAAATGGCCCGGTCTGCTGGCGCCGCACAAACCTTCACTCACACCTGTCACATGGATGGATGTGGAAAAGCCCTGTGGATACATAACATCGACTGCCGGTGCCCAGAGGATATCCACGCCTGCTTCATCCAGCATTTGCGAATCGCGCTCCATCTGGCGCGGATAGGCGTCGAGATCTTCATTCGGACCAAACTGGGTCGGATTGACAAAAATCGACACGACAACCTTGTCTGCATGTTCCTGAGCGGCGCGCACCAGCGCCATATGCCCGTCGTGAAGCGCCCCCATTGTCGGCACAAAACCGATCATTTCGCCCTTGTTACGTAGCTTCCCTGTTGCAGTTCTCAACACTTCCAGCTTTGAGACAGTTTGCACGCCGATTACCCCTCCGATATGGTTAGCACATATCGCAATAGACGTGTGCAAGAGCATCAGACAACGCCTTTGGGCATTGTGCATGAAAGGAATAGTGTGACCCAGACCCGCGCCCATAGAATTGTGTTTGCCAATGAAAAGGGCGGCACGGGCAAATCGACAACAGCGGTGCATATTGCTGTGGCTCTGGCATATAGAGGCGCACGAGTGGCTTCGATAGATCTTGATCCACGGCAGCGCACAATGCACCGCTATTTTGAAAACAGGGCCGAAACCGAAGAAAAGCGCGGAATTGAACTTCCTGGCGGACACTGTGAAGTGCTGGATAGTGACAAACCTGAGGAACTGGAGGCCCTTGCCCTACGCCTGGGCAGCGATGTGGATTTTCTGATTTTCGATACGCCCGGACGCGACGACCCGCTTGCCCGGCACGCTGCGACAGAGGCAGATACGCTTGTCACCCCAATGAATGACAGTTTTGTAGACTTTGATCTGATCGGGCAAGTGGAAGGAGAAAGTTTCAAGGTTCGTCGCCTGAGCTTTTATGCAGAATTGATCTGGGAAGCACGCCTCAAACGGAGTCGGGCTACTCTGGAACAGGACAGGCGCGAGATGGACTGGGTGGTGGTGCGCAACCGCACAGGTCATGTTGAGGCACGCAATATGGTGCGCATCGAGCAGGCGCTGGCAGAATTGTCCAAGCGGGTGGGGTTTCGCGTTGCGCACGGACTGTCGGAACGGGTTATTTATCGTGAGCTGTTTCCTTCTGGTCTGACCCTGCTTGATAAAGGGCAATTGGGCGAACTGGGGACAAGCCACCTTGTCGCACGTCAGGAATTGCGATCCTTGTTAAAGTCACTCAACCTGCCAAAATTCGCTGATAGCCGGGCCGAACCACAATTGCTTTCCGCTTAGACATCCTCTCGCTATAGACTGTTCATGCTTCGTATTCTTATACTGGTGGGCGTCCTCACACTGGCCTGCAAGATGATTCTCGGCTGCTGGCCATGGGACTATCTTCAGACAAGCTCTACACGGGGGCGGGCTGCCGCTCGTGCACGGAAATTATTAGGTGTACCTCCAAGTGCCAGCTATTCTGAAATAATTGCCGCGCATAAACGTCTGGTTGCTCTGGTGCATCCGGATCGGGGCGGGACAAATGAGCAGGTGCATGAAGCCAATGCCGCGCGCGATCTGTTGCTTGATGATCTGCCCGACAAAGCGAAGGAAAATTGATGAGCCAGTTACACCACCGCTTCGACCCTACCGTTCTTCGTGAATATGATATCCGCGGAATCATCGGGGAAACTCTGGGGCCTGATGATGCCCGTGCTATCGGGCGTGGTTTTGCAACATTGCTGAAACGGGCAGGGGGGAGCAGCGTTGCGGTCGGATATGATGGGCGTGTCAGCTCTCCCATGCTGGAACATGCCCTGATTGAGGGCTTGACATCATCCGGCGCAAATGTGGTGCGGATTGGCATGGGGGCAACTCCGATGCTGTATTACGCCGAAGCCTCAGATGATAATATTGATGGCGGCATTCAGATAACCGGCAGCCATAATCCCGCCAATTACAATGGCTTCAAGATGGTATTTCAGGGAAGGCCATTTTTCGGAACTGACATTCTGCAACTCGGCACGATGGCAGAGCAGGGGGACTGGGACGACGGAAACGGCAGTGTAGAGACGCGTGATGTTCTCGATGTCTATGTTGACCGTCTTTTGCTCGGCCTCGGTGATATTGCGCCCGAAAGGCTCGAAGGAATACGGGTTGGCTGGGACGCCGGCAATGGCGCCGCTGGCCCTGCGCTTGAAAAGCTGACTGCCCGTTTGCCCGGAGAGCATTTTCTGTTGTTTACCGAAGTCGATGGCAATTTCCCCAATCATCACCCTGATCCGACAGTGGAAGCCAATCTGACCGACTTACGCGAGCTTGTCGCGCAAGAGAAACTCCATTTCGGTGTGGCCTTTGACGGAGATGGTGACAGGATCGGAGCAGTAGACGGGCTGGGCCGTATCATCTGGGGGGACCAGCTGCTGATGATTTATGCCGAGGACCTGCTGCATATACTGCCGGGAGCCACGATTATCGCGGATGTGAAGGCGAGCCGGGCATTGTTTGACCATGTGCAGGCCAATGGCGGCGAACCGTTAATGTGGAAAACCGGCCACAGCCTGATAAAATCCAAAATGAAGGAGACAGGCGCGCCGCTGGCAGGAGAAATGAGCGGGCATGTCTTTTTCAAACATGATTATTATGGCTTTGATGATGCTCTTTACGCCGGGGTGCGGCTGATTGCAGCCATGGCAAGGCTCGGTAAATCCGTAACCGATCTCCGCAGCGCCATGCCCGCGCTCGTCAATACGCCTGAAATGCGGTTTCAGGTGGATGAAAGTCGTAAATTTGCTGTGATTGATGAAGTTCTTGACCGGCTTTCCCGGTCAGGGGCTGAAGTGGACGGAACGGACGGTGCCCGTGTCTCAACCGAAGATGGATGGTGGCTGCTGCGTGCATCCAATACGCAGGACGTGCTTGTTGCACGTGCGGAAAGCACAGACCAGGCCGGTCTTGACCGACTGATGACCCAGATTGACGGACAATTATCCGCATCAGGGGTTGAACGCGGTGAATCCGTAGGCCATTAAAACCATATGGTGCGACTACGGGAAGTTATCCGCTTTCAGGAGATACTGATTTGAAACGAATATTCGGGTCCATGGCCGGTCTGGCCTTGATGGCGCTTCCACTGGCTGTATCCGCTCAAACGGAACCAGAATCCCCGCCTTCAGACTTTTTCTCGCATTTGCTGGGGGACACTTTCAAGGCTGAGCCTCTGACTCCTGAGCAGGAAGCAAATCTGCCTGAAGCCGGCAAGGTAGTCGATCAGGTGTTTCCTGCCGGGTCATATACGCGGCTGATGGATGAGGCCATGAGGCCGATGCTGGAAGGTATGCTTGGTAATACAGGTAAAGGTGCCATTTTCAATCTTGTTGAGGAGACCGGGCTTGAATACGAAGCTCTCTCCACACTGGATGATGAGGCGCTTGCCTCTGCGCAAGCCATCTTCGATCCGGCTTATGCAGAGCGTCAGGAAATAGGCAAGAGTGCCATGTTCCAGTTCATGACTGACCTCATGAACAAGGTCGAGCCTCCCTACCGTGAAGGTCTCACGCGGGCCTATGCGAAGCGGTTCTCGAATGCAGAACTGACAGAGCTTAATCGCTTTTTCTCAACCCCGGTTGGCGGACATTATGCGGGTGAAAGCATACTGATCTATGCGGACCCTCAGGTCATGGCGACAATGAATCAGTTCCTGCCGGAAATGATGGAGTCGCTTCCCAAATTCATGAATGATATGGAAGCCCGCATGGCTGAGTTGCCGGCGGCACGCGGTTATGGCGACCTCAGCAATGCGGAGCGTGAGCAACTTGTATCCCTGCTGGGAGTTACCAGACAGGTTCTGGATGCCTCAGTGCCGCAATTATTACCTGAAGAAGAAAACGACATCGCAACCGATGCCGTAGAGGAATAAATCAGTTTCCAAACCGGGACGTTGGGCTGAGAGGAACGAAATACCCTCATAAGGCCTGTTGTTCGTCGAGGCATCTGTAGATGGTAGCAGGGTGGACATTGAAGGTTCTTGCGACAGCTGAGATTGACTGGCCATTTTTGACCAGGTCTC
>JBKEEC010000362.1:0-6001 GCA_047975785.1 Sphingomonadaceae bacterium
CCGCGAGACCGAGATAACCAAACTGCTTGCGGCTGGCATGTCGAACAAAAGAATTGCGCTGGCTCTGGAAATCAGTGTCGAAACGGTGAAATGGAACCTCAAGAACATCTTCTCCAAACTTGAGGTTTCCAGCCGTTATGATGCGGTGATCTGGGCCAGACGGATAGGGATCGTCCACTGACGGGCTTATCACACACAGGGAATACTGATTGTTGCTGGTTATCAATTTAGCGCTGCAGCCACTGGGCAAGTACCTCGTCTCTGTGCTCACCCTTCCTCGGGATCGGTATTTCTGTCCGGGATGGCGTCCCTGAAAAACGCGGGGCGGGAGCAGCCTGCATAACCCCTTCCCGATGCTGATAAATGCCTCTCGCCGTCATATGGGGATGACATGCTGCTTCATCGGGATTGAAGACCGGAGCGAAACAGACATCAGTTCCCTCCAACAATTCACACCATTGAGCGCGACTGCGGCTCGCGAACAGATCAGCCATACGTTGCCGCAATTCGGGCCACCGGGCGGCATCCTGCCCATTGTCAAAATCACTGTCTTCCAGCAACCCAAGCTTTTCCCGCAGCAGATAGTAGAATTTGGGCTCCAGCGCCCCAACCGTGACAAAATCTCCATCCGCACAGCGATAGGTTGAATACCAGTGCGGGCCCTCAAGGATACTTTTGCCCCTGTCATTCACCATCTGGCCTGCCGCGTGGAGGCTCAGCAGCAGGTGGAGCATATGCGCGCTGCCATCAACAATAGCAGCATCAACAACCTGTCCCATGCCCGTCTTGCGAGCATTCATCACAGCAGCAAGGATACCAACGACAAGATAAAGAGCCCCGCCCCCGACATCGCCAACAAGGCTTGGCGGAGCAAGGGGAGGCTCGCCAGGCTGGCCAGAATACCACAGGGCACCAGACAGGGCGATATAATTGAGATCATGTCCCGCAGCATGGGAAAGCGGGCCATCCTGTCCCCAGCCGGTCATGCGTCCGTATACCAGCGCAGGATTGCGCGCCAGGCAAATCTCGGGGCCAAGCCCCAGCCGTTCCATTACCCCGGGTCTCATCCCCTCAATCAGAGCTTCACTCTTCTCCACCAGATCCAGCACCAATGCGACATCATTCGGGGATTTGAGGTCAACCGCAAGTGACCGTTTCCCACGGCTGGTAACATCTGCAGCGCCAATTTCGAGATTTTCGGCATTGGGGACTATCCGGTCTACGACAACAACATCCGCCCCCATTTCTGCAAGTATCATCCCACTGAAAGGCCCCGGACCGATGCCAGCGATTTCCAGAACCTTCATCCCTGCAAGAGGGCCAGTTGGTTTCGTCATTTGGCAACTCCCGTCAGCGTTGTACGAAGCGTCTCAACCCGCAAGGTCTCACGCATTGTCCTGCTTCCAAGCAAAAGATCAGCAACTACAGCACGATTGAAATACTGACCGACCGCACATTCTTCTGTAAAGCCCATGCCCCCATGAAGCTGGATGGCCTGACCACAAACATTGCGTGCGGCTTCGACAATCAAAAGCTTCGCGCTGTTGACAACCGGGGCCCGCCTTTCTGCATCATGATTTTCAAATGAGGCAAGAAGTGCAAACAGCATGGACCGCGCCAGTTCCATCTCGGCAGCCATGTCCGCAATACGGTGCTGAAGAGTCTGAAAACTGCCTATGGGAACCCCGAATTGCTTTCGTGTGCGCAGGTATTCGACGGTCACATCAACCGATTGCTCCATGGCTCCGACCAGCTCGGCGCAAAGAGCCAGGACACCATGCGCAAGCCCCTCGCGCAGAGCAACAAGTCCATCCCCCTCCAGCCGCCTTGCTTCAGTGGCGTCCAATACAACTGAAACAGACATACTGCCATCATGCAAAGGTGCAGGAGACTGTGTCAGCCCTGGTGCCTGTGCATCGACAAGAAATAGCGTCACCGAGTTCTCTGCCCAAGCAGAAACCAATAGCGCATCTGCTCCCTCTCCACCCAGAACCAGACTCTTTTTGCCATTCAGATACCAGCGACCGTCACGCGACTCTGCACAGGTCGAAATGACATCAGGCATTCCTCGAGACTGCGGCTCGCTCCATGCCAGCGCGAGGCGCTTTGTCCCTTCACAAAGCGAAGGCATCCACCCGGCAATCACATCTGTGTCGGCAGTCGCACACAAGGTTTGTGCCGCCATTACCGCGCTGCCGAGCCAGGGTTCAAGAACCAGCCCCCTGCCGAATTGCTGACTTATGATTGCGGTTTCGATTGTGCTGCCGCCATAGCCGCCTACAGCTTCAGGAAATGCTGCACCCAGCCAGCCATTGCGGGCAAACGTCGCCCAGTGCTCGTTCCGAAGTCCATTCGCCAGACGCCTTGAGCGGTTTTCAAAACCGTACTCACTGTGCATGAAGCGAGCGACACTGTCGGCAAGCATCTGTTGTTCAGGGTCAAGTATGAAATCCATTGTCAGCCTCTCAGAACCCGTACATCAGCCTGGCGACAATCCCTCGCTGGACCTCGCTTGTGCCGCCATAGATTGTTGATGCCCGGCGGAAGAACATTTCGGAAGCAATACCCCGGTCATCAGCGGGCGAAGCCAGAGCACCGTCATCTCCAAGCATTTCCACCAGAAACACACTCATGCGCTGCTGCAAATCCGTTGCACGCAACTTCAGCATCGAACCCAACGCATGGGCATAATGCCCTGCATCTCCATGCATGGCAGCCACTCGCTCAACCATGACAGCTACAGCCTGCAGCTCGGTTTCAAACGCCCCGATCCGTGCCAGATAATCTGACCTGTCTGCCAAACGCTGCTGACCTGCGTAGCCGGTAACCGCAAGCTGCTTCATGCTGCGCAGATAATCTCTCAGCCTGGGTAATTCTGCGGTCGTGGCATGTTCATTGTTCAGAAGAAATCTGGTTATGGTCCACCCCATTCCTTCCTCGCCAACCCGGTTTGCGGCAGGGACAGCGACATTATCAAGGAAGACCTCATTCAGATGATGCCTGCCATCAATGCTACGGATCGGGCGCACCGTAATACCGGGTGTAGCCATATCAATCAGGAAAAAGCTGATACCCGCCTGTTTTTTCACTTCCGGGTCAGTTCTGGCAAGCAGGAAAATCCAGTCTGCCTGATGGGCATAGGATGTCCAGATCTTTTGCCCGTTGATAACGTAGCCTTCGCCATCAGCTTCTGCTCTAGTGCGAAGCGAGGCCAGATCCGAACCGGACCCCGGTTCGGAAAATCCCTGGCACCAGTGGCGCTCCCCACTCAGAATGTGCGGCGTATGAGCTTGCCGCAGTTCATCTGTTGCGAAATGATTGAGCACAGGGCCAAGCAGTTTTTGCCCAAAGCCCTCCTGTGAAGGTGTTCCTGCCTTCACACACTCATCTTCAAACACCAGTTGCTGTTCAACACTCCACCCGGTTCCGCCATGCTGTTGCCCCCATGACGGCGCTCCCCAGCCCTTGCTGTGCAATATTGCCTGCCATTGCCGCATGGCATCCTGCGGCGAATACATTGCCATTTTGTGTTGCACGAGGTCTGGAGTCAGTCTTTCTTCCAAAAAGGAACGGACTTCCTGACGGAACTCTCTGAGCTTAGGGTCCGGTATAAATTCCATGCTTAATTCCGGTACATTGTCACGACACAGGCACCACCAACACCCACGTTATGCTGAAGGGCTATGCGGGCACCCTCAACCTGTCGCTGGTCGGCACTGCCGCGCAATTGCTGTGTCAGTTCAAAACACTGTGCAACACCTGTTGCACCGATGGGATGGCCTTTTGAAAGCAGACCTCCTGATGGGTTGACAACAAACCTGCCGCCATAAGTGTTATCGCCATCGTCAATGAAAGCAGCAGCGCCTCCCTCCGAGCAGAGGCCCAGAGCTTCATAGATGATGAGTTCGTTTTGTGCGAAACAGTCATGCAGTTCAATGACATCAACATCGTCAGGGCCTATGCCAGAGGCTGCATAAACTTTTCCCGCAGCCTTCCGTGCCATACCATAGCCAACAGCATTCCGCATGTCATTGCTATCGAAAGTGTCATTCCTGTCAGTGGTTATCGCCTGACCTGCAATCCACACTCTCGTATCCAGCCCATATTTTCTGGCTGCATCCTCGCTGCACAATACAGCCGCTGCAGCACCGCATGTTGGCGGACATGCCATAAGCCTTGTCATCACACCCGGCCAGACGGGCTGATCTGCCATTACGTCTTCGGCTGTCACCTCCTTGCGAAACACCGCAAGCGGGTTGCGTGCGGCATGGCGGCTTGCCTTGGCACGTATCTTGGCAAAGGCCTCAAGCGGGGTCCCATAGCGCTGCATATGCTCATATCCAGCACCACCAAAAAGGCGAAGTGCTGCAGGCAAATCCGACGCCCCAAGCCGTTCCTCAATCACATCCTGAAATTTCTGGGTTGGTATAGGACGATCAAGATATGTGGCACCAAGCGCTCCGGGGTTCATCTGCTCAAAGCCTACAGCCAGGGCAATTTCTGCCACACCCGTCTCGATCGCCTGTCGGGCCAGATAGATAGCGGTTGAGCCAGTCGAGCAATTGTTGTTGACGTTAAAAATGGGAATACCGCTCAGGCCCACCTCATAGAGCGCTCGCTGACCACTGCAGGAATCGCCATAGATATATCCGGCAAAAGCCTGGTCAATGAGGTCATAACCAAGGGCCGCATCAGCAAGCGCCAGTCGCACGGCGTCAGCGCCCATTTTATCGTAAGTCTCGCTGGAACCCGGCTTGGTGAAGGGGATCATACCCACACCAGCCACATATGTCTTGCGTGTCATATTCGCGCCCCTTTCCCGGAATTACAGATCAAAGCCGCCCCAAAGCCATGGCTGACTGGGCCATCACATTGTCAGGAACAATTTCCCCTTCGCGGTTGCAGATCTCCTCGAAACGCTCAGCAACTGTCTCAGGCGTCAACTCCCCTTCCTCCACAATAATACCGCGAGTGAGAGTGATATGAGCACGCTCGAAACCACCCGCACCAGCGGCGAAGGTGACACGATTGGGAGCATTTTCACTAACCAGATAGAGGGCAGCCGGAACCACGGTTTCCAGTCCCATCTTTGCGAGAACCTCTTCTGGCAAAATGTCCTCGGTCATCCGCGTCGCAGCCGCAGGCGCAATCGTATTGACATGTACATTATTCTTTGCACCCTCAATACCGAGTGAATTCATGAACCCGACCAGTCCGAGCTTTGCGGCCCCATAATTGGTCTGGCCAAAATTCCCGTAAAGTCCGGTGGCTGATGTCGTCATCAGGATGCGTCCGTAATTCTGCTCCCGCATGATGTCCCAGACAGCCTTGGTGCAGATTGCCGACCCCATCAGATGCACATCAACCACCTGCCGAAAATCAGCTATCGTCATTTTGGCGAAACTCTTGTCACGCAAAATGCCTGCATTATTCATCAGAATGTCAACACGGCCCCATTTTGCCCTGGCTTCTTCGACCATAGAATTCATGGCAGATTCGTCGGTCACGCTGCCCGTGTTGAAAATTGCTTCACCACCCGCTGCAATAATCTCATTGGCCACGGTTTCTGCGTTGCTCAGCCCAGCGGTTCCGTCTCGCGACCCACCAAGGTCATTGACAACAACTTTCGCCCCCCGTCCTGCCCGTTCCATCGCATAGGCCCTGCCAAGCCCGTTTCCTGCCCCGGTTACAATCGCCACGCGATCCTTAAATCCAAGTGTCATGTGCTCCGCTCCTTGTGTCTCAGTGCCTGCACATCAGTTGACGTTTCACAGACAGTGGATGAACCTCTCCCAGTGGGGGGGGCGTCCTTCAGACAGAACAACACCCGACCCCGCAAGAGCGGAATCGGGTGTCAAATACTGGTGCCCGATTTCAGATTGTCCAGAAGGACTTACAGAATATACAGGGTAATCCATTCAGCGATTATGGCAGGTTTCTCCTCACCCTCAATCTCCACCGTATATTCCACTGTCTGCTGATAGTGTCCGTTCCCCTTGTC
>JBKEEC010000363.1:0-6182 GCA_047975785.1 Sphingomonadaceae bacterium
AAGCGATGAGCTCGACTGGTTTGAAAACCTGCTGGAAGAAGAGGACGTGGACGTTATCGCCTGGGTCTTTGCAACTGCTGATGTGCCTGAGCGGTTTGCCGGTCCGATGATGGATCGGATGCGCAAACTCGATTACGTCAGCATTCCGCGCTGAACATTCCGGAATTGCGCCTGAAGAGCAAGGTCAGGCCTCATTGAGCATATGGCCAGAACAATTGAGATGATTGATTTTTCCCGTATCATTAAGGCAGATACGTCTCTGAAACTGTCCTCACTTGCCAGAGGTGCTGTTCCACTGGTGATGGCAGACCTCGCTCGCGCAGCCAGAGGCAGGGTGATCTACATTGCTCCTGATGATGCCAGTATGCAGGCCATTAGCGATACGGCAGCGTTCTTTGCGCCTGAACTGGATGTCATCACCTTCCCGGCATGGGATTGCCTCCCCTATGACCGCGCAAGTCCTGCACTTGCCATAAGTGCAAACCGACTTGCCGCATTACATCGCCTTCAAGCCCCCGGAACGAACCCGCAACTGGTTGTCACAACAGCCAATGCCGCCTTGCAGCGGGTGCTGACTCCGTTTCGCGTGCGCGAATCCGTCCGTGACTTCAGGGTAGGAACGCGGATTGGCCATGACAGTCTGGGCGCGCTTCTCCAGCGGCAGGGATATCACCGGACTGACACCGTTGTTGATCACGGCGAATATGCGCTGCGCGGATCTGTTGTTGATATATTTCCATCTGGTCTTGAGCAGGGCTTGAGACTCGATTTCTTTGGCGATGAACTTGAAAGCCTGCGCCTGTTTGATCCATCCACACAGATGAGCACCGGCATATTGTCATCGCACCTCCTGCTCCCGGCAAGCGAGGCCTTGCTCGATGATGAAACAATCAAACGGTTTCGCACACGCTACCGGGAATTGTTTGGTGCCACTGCAACAGGTGATCCGCTCTATCAGGCTGTCAGTGATGGTAGACGACTTGCAGGGATGGAACATTGGCTTCCCCTGTTTGAAGAGCGCATGACCAGCCTGTTTGATCACTTCGACAGCAAAAATGACATGGTATTCATTGATGCAGCGGCCATAGCGGCGGCTGATGAACGCATAAATGATATTCTGGACTATTTTCAGCAAAGAAAAGAGCAGGGACAGTCAGCGTCGGGGGCTTATCGGCCACTAGCTGTTGAAAGCCTGTATCTGTCCGAGGCTGAATGGCGCACCACACTGGAAAAAGGCCCGGTTCATACCACCACCCATTTCGCAGAACCGGAAGGGGAAACCGTCCTCAACCTCGGATTTATGGCCGCTCGCGATTTTACACCCGAACGTGCCCGTGGTTCCAATATCTATAATGATGTAGCGGCGCATTTTCGGGCAATGGGCAAATCCGGAAAACGCCCTCTGCTGGCAACCTATTCCCAGGGTTCCCGCTCCCGCATAACGTCCATTCTGGCCGAGGCCGGTTGCTCCGTTTCTCTTGCCGAAAACTGGCAAGAGGCACTTGGACAGTCCGCAAAGGGAACTCCCGCAGCAATAGTCCTCCCACTGGATAGCGGTTTTTCCAACGATGAACTGGAGCTGCTTAGCGAGCAGGATATACTGGGTGACCGCCTTGTTCGTCGTAAAAAGCGCAAGAAAAGTGCAGATGCCTTTCTGGCCGAGATTTCCGCTCTCAATGCGGGGGATCTGGTGGTGCATATGGAGCATGGTATCGGACGCTATCTGGGGCTTGAGCCAATCACGGTTGGCAAAAGCCAGCATGATTGCGCGATGCTGGAATATGCAGGAGGCGACAAGCTCTATATTCCCGTAGAGAATATCGATGTTCTGAGCCGCTACGGATCTTCAGAACAGGCAACCATGCTCGACCGTCTTGGCGGAGAGGCCTGGCAAAAGCGTCGGGCACGGCTCAAGGAGCGTATTCGGGAAATCGCAGGTGACCTGATGCGCACAGCAGCAGAGCGCGCCTTGAAAAAAGCCCCTGTTCTGGAAGCAGACAATTCCGGCTTTGCGCAATTTGTAGAACGCTTTGCATGGCAGGAAACCGAGGATCAGGATCGCGCCATTCACGAAGTCCTGCAAGATCTGGAACTGGGCCGCCCAATGGACCGTCTGGTTTGCGGTGATGTCGGTTTCGGTAAAACCGAAGTTGCCCTGCGTGCGGCTTTCGTTGCGGCCATGGCCGGCAAGCAGGTCGCCATTGTTGCGCCAACCACATTGCTGGCACGCCAGCATTACGAGAATTTTACTCAACGCTTTGCCGGGTTCCCGTTGCGGATTGGCCGCCTGTCCCGTCTGGTCAATGCCAGAGAGATGAAAGAAACTCGCGACGGATTAAAAAATGGCACGGTAGATATCGTCATTGGCACCCATGCCATTCTATCAAAAAATACACAATTCCGTGATCTGGGGCTGGTTGTTGTTGATGAGGAGCAGCGTTTTGGCGTCACCCACAAGGAACAGCTCAAACAATTGCGCGCCAATATTCATGTTCTTACCCTGACAGCAACACCCATTCCGCGAACATTGCAGATGGCGATGAGCGGTCTGCGCGAACTATCAACCATCCAAACGCCTCCTGTCGATCGCCTGTCCGTTCGCACCTATGTCATGGAATGGGATGATATGGTTATGCGCGAAGCCTTGCTGCGCGAGCATAATCGCGGGGGCCAGAGCTTTATCGTCGTGCCGCGTATTGCAGACATGCCTGACATTGAATCCTGGCTGCATGAACACGTTCCTGAGGTCAAGATTGTCACAGCACATGGACAGATGAGCGCCGGAGAGGTCGAGGACCGTATGGCCGCTTTTTATGAGCGCAAATACGAAGTCCTGCTTTCGACTACGATAGTTGAAAGCGGGCTGGATATCCCAAGCGCGAATACAATTATCATTCACCGCGCCGATCGCTTCGGTCTGTCTCAACTGTATCAGCTTCGCGGACGGGTCGGGCGATCCAAACTGCGGGCCTATGCCTATCTCACCCACCCGGCAGATCAGGTACTGTCAGAGGTCGCGCAGAAGCGGCTCAAGGTTCTGGGCGATCTGGATGGTCTGGGTGCGGGTTTCCAGCTTGCCAGTCACGATCTGGATATTCGCGGCGCAGGAAATCTGCTGGGAGATGAGCAATCCGGGCATATTCGCGAAGTCGGCTTTGAACTGTATCAATCCATGCTGGAAGATGCGATTATGGCCGTAAAGGCTGGCGATGCCGGACTGGAAGAAGACCGCTCCGCACTGTCACCGCAAATCACCGTGGATGCCCCTATCATGATCCCTGAGGATTATGTTCCCGACCTTGCAGTGCGAATGGCACTTTACCGCCGCCTCAATGACGCAAAAGACAAGGCCGAAATTGAAGGAATGGCCGCCGAGATGATTGATCGCTTTGGCCCACTTCCTCCTGCCACTGCCAATCTGATCAGGCTGATAGAAATCAAGCATCAGGCCATTCTCGCCAATATAGCCAAAATTGATGTTGGTGCGCGCGGAACTCTGGTGAGTTTTCATCAGGATCAATTCCCTGACCCGGCAGGGCTGATCGCCTATGTCGAACGGCTGAAAGATACTGCGCGTTTGCGCCCGGATATGAAACTGGTCATCAGTCGGGCGTGGGGCAATCCGGAGAGCAGGTTGAATGGTGTGTTTCAGTTAACCAGAGGGTTGAGCAAAATTGCCCGGAAAGCCAGAAAAGAGCAAAAAGCAGGATAAAAAAATCAGGAAGATCCGGTAATTACCCGATCAAAATCGTCTGGACTCATTGGCTCTGCACGCAAGAAACCCTGATACAAATTGCAGCCCTCTTCTGCGACAATGGCCCGTTGGCGTTCATTTTCAATTCCTTCCGCAATGACCTGCAGGCCCAGAGCCTTTGCCATGGCCATAATCCCCCGCAAAACAGCAAGATCCCGCCCATCATCCACGATTCCGTCTACCATGGCACGATCGAGTTTGAGGTAATCCAGCGGAAGCAGTTTCAAATAGCGGAAATTGCAAAAACCGGCCCCGAAATCATCAAGGGCAATGCGAATACCTCGCTCATGCAATGAGCGCAGCGACTGCGCAGCATGTTCCAGATCGGACAGAAGAACCTGCTCGGTGATCTCCAGTGTCAGATTACGCTCTTCAAATCCGGTTTCTCGCAGAAGAAGGGTGAAATCTTCTGCAAAGCGCCCCGCTGCAAGATCTGCCGGTGTGATGTTAAGCGAGAGCCGCAAATCCCCCCCCCACTGCGTAGCTGTGATGAGAGCGCGACGCGCAATATGACGCGAGAGCTGGGCCACGTAATCTGCACGTTCAGCAATGGCAAAAAGCGCCCCTGCCCCGATACGGCCCAGCTCAGGATGCTGCCAGCGGGCCAGAGCCTCCGCCCCGACCATAGAGTCATCGGACAAGGAAAATTGTGGCTGGTAGAGTATCTCAATCTCGTCCCTGTCCAGAGCGGCAAGAAGATCGGCTTCAAGCTGTGCGGCCCGCCGGCCCGGCAAGGTCAACTCGCCATCAGCCCACAAAACACGGCGGGCAGATTCTATGCGGACCTGCTCCATCGTCTGCGCAAGACGGTCAAGAATAATCTCTGCCGATTCCCCCTTGGTGGCCCGCATCAACGCCACCCGTGGCCATAGCCGCAAGGTTCCCGCACCTTCAAGCTCCGCCATGGGCAAGGCCACAGCATCGGCCAGAGCATCGGCCAGCCACTGCCAGCGTTCACGGCTACATGCTTCAAGAGCTGCAACCAGAAACTGCCCGCCGCCGATACGCGCCACGATCCAGGCGCCACTTTCAAATTCATCTTCTGCAAAATGCAGAATACGCCGGGCTATTTCAACCAGCGCACCATCGCCGGCAGCCTCACCATATGCCAGATTGACAGCTTCAAACCGTCCCAGACCAACCAGCATGGCATGAATGGGGGCGATATGGCCGCGTGCAGCATAATCCGATTGCCACTTGTCCAGTGTGGCACGCGCGACACTGGCAACAGGCAGCCCTGTCAGATCATCACGCAGGGCAGTGCCATGCTCGACTAGATTCAATCCGGTATCTTCCACCTGCTATGATCGCCTTTCCGGTTTGCTGCTATTTATCGCGTTGCCAAATCACCTTGCAATCCATAGGCATTGGAACTTCAGAAGCAATATTTTCAGATCTGGCAGAGGCAGGCAGGTGGAACAACACCATTTTCAAAAACTGGCGTTGATGGTTTCGGATTCCGTCCGTGCACAAAAGGCGGCGGAGCATCTTGCAGGACAGCATAGCTGGGTTCCGCTGGAAACGGCTGATGCGGTCGTTGTTCTGGGGGGCGACGGCTTTATGCTTCATACCCTGCATACCATGCTGGATTCTCGCCGCGTCATCCCTGCTTATGGAATTAACCTTGGAACAGTCGGTTTTCTGATGAACCGCAATCGTGATACACCGGATATTCTTGACCGGTTGAATGATTCCAAGGCGTTTCATATTTCACCATTGCTGATGAAAGCTACAAGCCAGAACGGCGAGCAGCATGAGCTATGCGCTATTAACGAGGTTTCACTTCTGCGTGAAACACGCCAGACCGCCAAGATAGAGATTACAGTAAACGGGCGCGTTCGACTGAGTGAGCTGAACTGTGATGGCGTGTTGCTGGCCACACCTGCCGGCTCAACAGCCTACAACCTTTCAGCCAATGGCCCGATTCTACCACTTGATTCGCGTCTGCTTGCACTGACTCCGATCAGCCCGTTTCGGCCTCGCCGATGGAGCGGCGCCGTTTTGCCAGATCGCTCAACAGTAGAGTTTCGCATTCGCGAACCTGCCAAACGTCCTGTTTCAGCAGTAGCCGACCAGAAAGAAATTCGCGACGTGGCGCAAATCAGCCTCGCAATTGCACGTAACAGACAACTGACTTTACTGTTCGATCAAGGGCACGCGCTGGATGAACGGATCGCCGCAGAACAATTTATGGTTTAGCCCTATTGCCAATTGGCTTCTGTCTGCATATAGGCGCGTCTCACCCGTAAGGGTCACTCCCCGATAGCTCAGCGGTAGAGCATTCGACTGTTAATCGAACGGCCGTAGGTTCGAATCCTACTCGGGGAGCCATTTCCTGCCAGAATATCATTAAACCCGGATGCGCCAGCATCCTGGGCATTGAATACAGGATAGCCGGCGCAGCACAGAATGAGCAACGCCGACCATC
>JBKEEC010000005.1:0-2822 GCA_047975785.1 Sphingomonadaceae bacterium
CAATCGATTGATCCCAATGCAGCCAAACGGCAGGAGCGGATTGAGGCCAGTATCCGTGCGGAGAACAGTTTCGCCACCGTTGCGGAAGAACTGATGGAGAAGCGGGAGAAAGAAGGCGTATCGCCGCGCACTCTCGAAAAATACCGCTGGCTGCTGAAATTGCTGGGCAAAGAGTTTGGCCGGAGGCCGGTTGCGGAGATTAGCCCCGCCGAACTGCTGCACGAATTGAAATTTCACGAACGGCGTGGTCGTTACGAAACGGCCAAACGGCTACGATCATTTGCCAGCCGCGTGTTTCGCTATGCCGCTGCGACAGCAAGGGCGGACCGTGATCCGGCGCAGTTGTTGCTGGGCGCACTTATCCAGCCGAAGGCGAAGCATTTCGCTGCGATTACCGATCCTGTCCAATTCGGCGGGTTGCTGCGTGCAATTGAGCATTACGAAGGCGACACGGCGACCATGCGCGCGCTCAAGCTGACACCGCATTTGTTACAGCGCCCCGGCGAGTTGCGACAGATGGAATGGGGCGAAGTCAGTTTCGACAAGGCGATATTGACATTGCCAGCCGAAAAAATGAAAATGCGTCAACCCCATGCGGTGCCGTTATCCCGGCAGGCGGTGGCTATTCTTGAATCCATGCGCGGCCTGTCCGGCAACGGGAAATATGTGTTTCCATCGGTGCGGACACGGGCGCGACCGATTTCCGAAAACACCGTGACTGGTGCATTGCGCCGGATGGGCTTCACGAAGGAACAGATGACCGCCCACGGGTTCCGCACGTCCGCATCCTCCCTGTTGAACGAATCCGGTAAGTGGAACCCTGATGCCATTGAGCGGGCGTTGGCGCACATGGTGGCCGGAGAAGTTCGACGCATTTACAACCAGTCTGCCTACTGGCCTGAACGGGTTGAAATGGCGCAGTGGTGGAGTGACTATCTGGATGAATTGCGGGAAGGTGGGAACAGGTGACGAACAGGTCTGAAACTGAATGGAGGGTATTTGCAGAAGGCGATGACGTCAACAATGTGCCGCTCTGGCATGTTTTGGCTCAATTAAGATCAGATGATCTTGATGATGGATGGCGGGAAAATACATTAATTATAAATAAGTTAAAAGCGTCATATGCCATAGGGTATAATGCGGCTTTTTTCGTGAGTTTTTCATTTGGGATTTTATTCTTAATTTTTTCAATGGCTTTCCTCTTATCTGATCGCTCGACACAAGGCCTGCCATTCATCCTTACGCTGGTTACTTTTGCGGCAGCGGTTGCCCCACACCTATGGCGTCAGGCGTATCAATATGGATGGAATATTCCAGATTCACCACTGAATTTACCGCACGAGTCTGACGAAGTTTTTGAAGAGCTTCTGGGGTATTTGCAAAGGGTTGGCGGTCCCAAAGTTTTCTATATTTCCCGGTTCCGCAAGAAGGCCATTCCGCTTAAACAGCGGCAGTTTTTTGGAAAGTTGCGCTACTTTCTGTTCTCGGAGAAAGGAACGGATCGAGCCATGGTAATGCGATTCCCTACGGCAATGTCACTTACTACCGACCTATACATGCATCGCAACGACGTGGAGAAAATCATTGCCTTGAGAGCGTCTCCTGAAAAGGAAGTCGCTCCCCAGGGTAGCAAGTATGGCCAGAGAGCAAAGTATCCATATATTGCGGCTGCCGTGGGGGTGGCGCTTGATGACCCGTTGCTGGTGAATCTTGATCTTTCTGACAGGAAGAAAGTGGTTTCCGAGCTGGCAATCCGTATGACGCAGTGGTTTGAAACGAAGGAATGGATGGGGTTATCGGAGGCAAGGCGAAAGCTCCAAGATGCCCCTGAAAAGCGCTCCATCGACGGCTATGCGGAAGAGTTTTATGAAGCACTCTTGTTGCGAAAAGGGCGTAACCTCTGAGCACTTTCCCCCTTATTTGTAAATTATATGAAAAAAACACCACAAATCGTGGGAAAGCTGTTGGTCAACCTCCATTCCGACGAGGATTTCAGTTCTCCAAAGGCCATTTGGACTTTCCAAAATAACGTAACCAATTGATACATATTGCGTATTCGTGTTCCGTTGCTTTGTGGCGAATATATGCAAACTGGGGCGTCTCTTGCCGAATCACGGCACACATCAGGAGACGACAATGGAAGAAATCGCCCTTTCAATTAGCCGCACAGCCAAAATGCTGGGGGTCGGCAGAAGCACAATTTACATGCTGATCAAATCGAAACGCCTCGATGCAATCAAAATCGGGACGCGCACGCTGATTACCACAGAGTCAGTAAACCGGATGGTTCAGCCCAGCCCGGACATCTGACCCGCAGGCGCTACGCGGCCCCAGCCTGATTGATTGGCGGGCCGCTTCGCACCTGCACCCTCACACAAACTTGAACCTAAACAATCGTGAGATTTCACGAAAGGACTTCGTATGCTGTTTTTCCGCAAAGCCGTGGACCGGCTTACCGACCTTCTGCGCCGTGATGACAAGATCACCTATCGCGCATTTATCGATGCCCGCATGGCCCCTTATGTAGTGCCACTTCTCGACCGATTGACCGCCGACAATGAGGACAGCGATGCTCTGCATGGCTCCTTGATCCACTGGAAACGTGCCGAGCGTCCGCCGCTTCATATCTACCAAGGTCATACCTCTTTTTGCCGAATTGATGGCCCACTGCAATGGGCTGGCAATGTGGACCTCCCCCTCGGCGGCCTAATTCTCAGCCCATCGGTGACTGCCCACCTTGACCCATTTGCCGCTGGAGAACTCGACAAGCGAATGCAGCGGGCCATTGAGGATACGATCATCGATTGGGTCCGCGAGCATGA
>JBKEEC010000364.1:0-2771 GCA_047975785.1 Sphingomonadaceae bacterium
ACGCCCAAACGCTGCCATCTCGGCGCAGGAGGTTGCGCCGCAAAGCACCGATACGAACGCAATGACAAGCAGTTCGCCAAGGTCATGTCGAGCGTTCTCGGCGCGGGGATCGGGGACGTCTTCGAAGGCGGACAGGAACAGATGCATAACGGTGATGGGCTCCGGTGGATGAGTCCACCCTCAGAAGCCATCTTGGTGTCAGCCGCAAGACGCGCCGTTCAGCCCGTCACCGCCATATGCGATTCCCCTGCCGCCATAGTATCGGCGGCAGGGATTTACTTCGGCGAAATCATTTCGAAACATGATATGTCTCTTTTCAATCATCGCTCGGCACTGAGCAGGAAATTTCAGGGTAGATCAGGCGGGCGGTGCTGCAAGACCTCTGGGATTTATCTTCATCCCGCCTGCGCAAAATGGATTTCGACCCGCTTACCGATCATCGAGATGAGCGCGCTGATCACGAAATAGATCGCCCCAACGAATAGGAAGGCCTCAACATAAAGCCCGATCCATGCCGGATCGGTGGTCGCTGCGCGTGCCGCATTAAGCAGATCAAAGACGCCGATAACAATCACTAGGGTGGTGTCCTGAAAGAACCCGATTGCCGTTGTCACCAAGGCCGGGGTAATGGTGCGATTGACCTGTGGCAACACGATCTCTGCCTGGGTCGTCATGTAGCCAAGGCCAAGGCTGTGACTGGCTTCAAATTGACCCTTGTCGATCACCTGCATCCCCACCCGTATGATTTCCGACATATAGGCGCCCGCAAAGACAATCAGACCGACCTGCGCACAGGCAAATTTGTTGATCTGTATGCCGACCGGCAGAAACAAGGGCACCACCATGACTGAAATGAACAGCACCGCAATCAGGGGCACGCCGCGCACCAACTCAACCAGTGTGCCGCTGATCACGCGCAGCACCTGCAATTCGGATTGCCGCATCAGGGCAAACAGCACCGCCAACGGATAGCCGAGGGTCAATCCAACCGTGGCCAGAAAAAGAGACACCGGCAAGCCCCCCCACATCGAGGTTGGCACAGGCGTCAATCCAAAACCGCCGCGCATAAGCCAGACGGTCAGGACAAGCCCACCGGCCCAGATCAGAACAACCGGTCGCCCCCAAAGCCCGCGCGTGAGACAGGCAGCAAACATCAGCGCGAAGATCACCAGTACTGTGACTGGCCGCCAGTAAAGCTCTAGCGGATAAAGACCGAACAGGATCAGGTTGTACTTCTGGGCAATAAAGGCCCAACAAGCCCCGCCGTTTTCGCGGCAATCCTGGACCGTACCAACCCATGTTGCATTCAGCACGGCCCAATCGAACGCGGGAAGCAGCGTCAGAAGAATGGCGACAAGCACCAGAACCCCGACGGCAAGACGGCCAAGCCCCGCCGCAGTGAGAGGCGTTCCCAAAAGCGGCAGTTTCGCGGATGGCCCCATTTCAATGCTCCTTAATCGCGACAAGGGAGTTGAGCCCATTCCCGACCTTTGCCAGCCCGAAGCTGATGGCGAAATAGCCAAGCACAAGGATCATCGCGGTCTCAATCGGCTGACCGGTCTGGCCGGTGATCGTGTTCAGCACGGTGTAAAGTTCGGGAAACCCGACTGCGACCGCAAGGCTGGTGTTCTTGGCCATGCCCTGAAACAGCGCGGTGGTTGGCAGGATGATCACCCGCAGCGCCTGTGGCATTTGAATGTTGAAAAAGATCGTCATGCGCGACAGGCCAAGCGCCTCTCCGGCTTCTGCTTGGCCTTTTGGCACGCTATTGAATCCCGCGCGCACGATCTCTGCGACCAGTGCGGTATGGTAAAAGATCAGCCCCGCAGCCATGCAAAGAAACTCAGACGAAACCCCGCCACCGCCACGCATGTTGAGCCCCTTCAACTCTGGCGTCTCCATTGGCAAGATCAGAAGCCAAAGCGTCCCGACACAGGCAAAAAAAAGCGCGGCCAGACTGGTTTTGATTCCGAAAATCCGGCGCGGTTCCTTCGCAAGCTTTTCGAACAGCGCAAGACAGATAAGCACAATGACCCCGGCAATCAGCGCCCCTGCCACAGGCGACACCGGCGCTGGAAAATTCAAACCACGGTTTGAGATGAAGACCCCCGACAGGGGCTCCAGTGCCTGACGCACCGGAGGCAAGGCCTTGATGGCCGTACTCCAGATGAAAAGCTGCAAAAGCAGGGGCGTGTTGCGAATGATTTCAACGTAGAATTTCAAGGCCGCACTTAGAGGGCCGATCTTGCTTGTGCGGAGAAATGCGACAAGAAACCCAAGCACAAGAGAGCCAAGCGCGGCAATCAGAGCGATCTCCAATGTGTTAAGGAAGCCGACAAGAATAGCGCGGGAATAGCTGTTTTCGGGGCCATAGGCGATCAGGCTTTCGCCGATAGCAAAGCCTGCGGAGCGGTCCAGAAAGGAAAACCCGAAACGATTGCCAAGCACGGCGGCATTCGCCACCACATTCCCGACGACCCAAACCACGGCAAGCCCCAGGGCCACAAGAATGACGCATTGCAGGAAAGGGCGCGGGAAACGGGGCTTGCGCCGCTTGGGCGGCGGCGCAGTTTGCAATGAAGGCAAAGGGACAGCCATTTTCTTCCTCAGCGGAACGGCGCGCTATAGATCAGGCCACCCTCGGTCCAGGGCCGGTTCAAACCGCGATCAAATTTCAACGGCGAAGCGGCCCCAAGATTGCGTTCGAAAATCTCACCGTAATTCCCAACGGCTGCGATCACATCTGCAATGAATTCGTCCCGCAGGCCGAC
>JBKEEC010000365.1:0-2360 GCA_047975785.1 Sphingomonadaceae bacterium
CCGGCATAGACGCCCGAGGCCAGCATGGCGGGCGCGAAACGGGCGCCCTCTTCGTTGGTCCAGTTGGTGACGACAACCGGGCGTCGGGTCTGGATACCCATGTCGCGGATCGAACGGATGACCTCCAGCCCCGCCAGCACACCCAGCACACCGTCATATTTGCCCCCCGTGGGCTGCGTATCCAGATGGCTGCCGATATAGACCGGGGCCAGATCGGGATCCGCGCCTTCATGGCGCATGAACATATTGCCCATCCGGTCAAGGCCCATGGTCATTCCGGCAGCCTCGCACCAGTCCTTGAACAGGCTGCGGCCTTCGGCATCGGCGTCGGTCAGGGTCTGACGGTTATTGCCGCCCGCGATGCCCGGCCCGATTCGGGCCATTTCCATCAGGCTGTCCCACAAGCGGTTGCCATCTACCTTCATGTTCGCAGCCGGGGCTGTCCCGTTGGTCTGGGTCATTTTTCGTCCTTCCTGTCTGACCACCCCGTCTTGCTGCAGGGTTGGCTGGATGGGTTCACCTCCCCCTCTGCATGTTGCATCAGGGGCGCGCGACGCCGTTGCACCGTCTTGCTTGAATCATTGTAAGGCCATGTTTTAACGCGGTTTACAGAGCGTCTTTCGGACGGGTATCATCCAAACAGCCTTGCAGATTATTGACCAGACGGTCAAAGTCAGGCTAGCACGGACCAGAAACCAGTCAAGCGCCCTGATCGGGCAAGATGACAGAAGTTCGATCCTGCCTGAATTTAACGCAATTCACGACTTGGGAAGCATATGCCAGAACAGACCAGGCCGCCGCTTACGCGCATACAACAGAAAAATCGCGATGTTATCCTGCAGGCAGCGCTGAGCGTTTTTTCATCAGGCGGATTCAATGGCTCGACCATTGATCAGATCGCCGAGACCGCAGGCATGTCCAAGCCGAATGTGCTTTATTACTTCAGCTCCAAGGACGAGATTTACTGCACCCTGTTGCAGCAATTGCTGCAGACTTGGTTGGCGCCGCTGGAGCAACTTGATCCCACAGGCGATCCGCTTGAGGAATTGCTTAAATATGTCCGCATAAAGCTATGTATGTCCAGGGATTTTCCGCGTGAAAGCAGGCTGTTCGCACATGAAATTCTGCAAGGTGCGCCGCAGTTGCGCAATGTGTTGGCCATGGAGCTGAAGCCCCTTATCGATGCCAAGGTTGCGGTACTGAAGGACTGGATGGATCGCGGAGCGATCATGCGCACGGATCCGCATCACCTGATTTTCTCGATCTGGGCGCTGACGCAGCATTATGCAGATTTCGAAACTCAGGTTCGTGCCGTGCTTGGCCCCGGACATGATCCCTTTGGTGAAGCAGAGCAGTTTCTGGACAACCTTTATCGCAGGATCCTGACGGTCAATTTCTAGGCGGCAACGGTTTCGTTCAGCAATTCGGCCGATGGCACGATCATGTCCAGGTATTTGTGGGCAGTCGCGATGAAATTATCGACCTTGCGCTGCGACCAGTGACGGATGGCCATGTTTGTCGCCGAAAGCACCGACGAGGACAGAATTTCAAGATAGACTTCATTTTCTGTCGGCATGCGTTTTCGCAACAGATCCCGCGTCTCGATTCGCCGCGCCAGGATCGAACTGCTTCTTAACGCTTCCAGCTTGGGGTCATTCTCTGCCAGCGTCAGGACATCCGCAAGCAGATCACGCTCTGCTTCGAAGCGCCGCAGATGGGCCGATATCATGACCTTGAGGTCATCGATCAATTTGCCGCGGGAGATGATGAAATTATCGGCCGCATCCTTTGGATAGCCGGGTGACGGCCCCATGATTGCGGCTTCCTTATAGGGATAATAGTTGAAAAAGCTTCTTGTGCTGATCCCTGCTTCGCGGGCAATCGCCTCGGTCGTGGTGTTGGCAAGGCCATCACGCATTGCAAGCTGGACGGCGGTTTCCTGTATTTTCTTGGCTGTGCGGTATCGTTTTGACGGAACGGCAAGCATAATAAGAGTATCCCTGTTTTCTTCCGTCGCGCCCAAATAAATACTAAGGGCTGCGGCGGTTTCCGGCCGGACGTTAAAAAAAACCGATCGGTAGAAATTCTTGATAACAGGCTACCAAATAAAAAACTGCGCCACCCGCTATAGAGCGGGCAGCGTTGCAGGTACAGCGATAAGCTTGCTCATAGCGGCTTGAGGGTTATGCGCCCCAGGACCGAACCGGCCCACAATCCATGTGAACGAAGTTCGAGCGAGAATACTTACCGACGCCACCGGCCCGGCAGGACGCAGCGGCATTGTACATTTGCGCAACAGAGCGCGATTTCAGGCGCAGGTCGGCGGCCTTGCCGACCATATGCAGAGAGTTGCGTGCAAC
>JBKEEC010000366.1:0-2334 GCA_047975785.1 Sphingomonadaceae bacterium
GGATTGCTGCAGGAGCCTCTGCTTGAGGCGGCACAGAATTGCGGTCATGAAATTGTTGATGATCTTGATTCAGGCTCCTTTGGCGGCATCAACCGTTCTGTCGATATTACGGTAGACGCGAAAGGCCGTCGGTCCAGTACGGCGCGCACCTATCTGAAGCCTGCCAGGCGCCGCAAAAATCTAACGATCAAAATGAGGGCGAGGGCGACCCGGATCTTGATCGAAAATGGCCGGGCCACTGGCATTGAATATGTCAAAGGGGGACAGACCCACATCGCCAGGGCGCGCAAGGAAGTTGTGCTTTCCGCGGGCATATACAATACAGCCCGGCTTTTGCTGCTATCAGGTATCGGTCCTGCAGATGAACTGCGTGAGGTCGGGGTCCAACCGGTTCACGACCTTCCCGGCGTCGGCAAGAATATTGCCGACCACGCTAGCTATATGCTAGGCTTTAACACAAAGGACAAAATCACCCCGCTCAAGGAATTGCGGTTTGATCGGGCGGGCATTCATTTCGCTCGTTGGCTACTGACTGGGACAGGCCTATTTACGACGCAGCCATTAATGGGGCAGGGGCTGCTTAAAACAGAGCCGCATCTTGATCGCCCGGATCTTCAGTTGTTTTTCAACCCGCTGCGCAGGGATGCGCAAATCTGGTTTCCGCTGATCAGACCGGAACAGAAACACCGCATAGAGGCCGGACTGGTTTTGCTGCATCCCTACAGCCGGGGTGCGATAACATTGCGCTCGGCCGATCCGATGGAACACCCGAAAGTTAACCTGAACCTGTTTTCTGACCACAGGGATGCGGAAACCATGATCCGGGGCATCCGCCTGGTGCGGGAGATATACCGGTCGAAACCCCTTAGCGATTTGATCGAATCCGAATGTGCCCCCGGCGAAGGGGTGGAAAGTGATGAGGGCATTCTCGCCGCACTGCGCCAGGGGCTGTACACGGTCCGACATCCTGTCGGCAGTTGCCGGATGGGAACGGATGAAATGGCCGTTGTCGACCCTGAATTAAAGGTGCGCGGGGTTTCCGGCCTGCGCATTGCGGATGCCTCTGTCATGCCCGCCATCCCCGGCGGAAACACCAATGCCCCTGCCATCATGATTGGTGAAAAGGCGGCGGACTTGCTGCGTGGCCGCCCTCTTCTGGCACCGGAACAGCTTTGACATGACAGTCTCTTCTTTCTTCAATTCATATTGTATTTATTTTTTACAGGAGCTTATCAATGGCTGAAGTTTGGCAAGAGCAACTGGACCATTTCAAATCCATGATTGAACAGGACATTGCCGATGGCCTGTTTTATGGCGCCGCCGTCCGCGTTGCCCGTGGTGGCAATGTGGTTTTTGATGAAACAATTGGGTCGGCTGATGGCGAGGGCGAAAAACCTTTAAAGAAGGATTCGGTCTTCAGCATTTTTTCGATGACCAAGGCCTTTACCAATGTCCTTACCCTGCGCGCGATTGAACAGGGCCGCTTTGCCCTTACAACCCGCGTTTCCGAGGTCATTCCCGAATTTTCAGGGCACCCACGGGAAACTGCAACCTTTTATCATCTGCTCACGCACACTTCCGGCTGGCCGGGCCTGTGGGAGGCCAAGCCGGGCGGTTATCAGGGTGATTTTGATGAAACGCTGAATGATGTGATCGAGCGGGTACATGGCACGCTCGATCCCGGTCTGCGTTGTGATTATCAACACATGATCAATCACACGCTGATGGGCGAGGCTCTGCGCCGGACCGACCCGAAAAAACGGAACTTGCGTGATATTTATCGTGAAGATCTGTTTGAGCCTCTGGCCATGCAGGACACGGCCATGGGCGTGCGCAAGGATTTGCAAACTCGGCATGTTGTTCCGGACATGCGCGGCAATGTTCCGGCGGTAAATCCGGGGCGGACGAAGCCCGGCCCCTATGGCATGTTTGAGGAAGAAGACGCTGTAATGCCGCATGTCGGTTGTGTTTCCACGGCGGATAACGTCTTGCGTTTTGCCGAAATGCTGCGCCGGGGTGGTGAGCTGGATGGGGCGCGTATCCTGTC
This sequence comes from Sphingomonadaceae bacterium, assembly GCA_047975785.1. Lineage (GTDB taxonomy): Bacteria > Pseudomonadota > Alphaproteobacteria > Sphingomonadales > Sphingomonadaceae > JACXVD01. Next base: position 2,048 of record JBKEEC010000366.1, read on the forward strand.
GCCGCGCACAATCGAACGGGCGAGGCAGAACCAGACAGGTGAGATGGTCAATGAGCTTTATCGCTGGTTGGCCCTGTCCAATGGTGCAGAAGGCTATCCGGCCTATATTGGCCTTGGTTTCTCCCTCAAGGGTGAGAAATTTGTTCACAGCCAGTATGGCACGCTGACCGGCGTTGGCACTTTCGGCAATAATGGCGCGGGCAGCACCATATTCTGGGTGGACCCGGAAGTTGATGCCACCTTTGTCTGCCTGACCGCAGGGGTCATGGATGAATGGCAGAACACCA
>JBKEEC010000367.1:0-3615 GCA_047975785.1 Sphingomonadaceae bacterium
GATGCGCTGGGCTATCGTCAGCGCACAATATCTGTTTGCCCTGATTATCATTCCCGCCACACTTAAAAGCATTGATATCATGCTCGCCCGCAAGGCCGCACTGGCTTTTGTGTTCGGCGTAGCCTTTTCCCAATTGCTGGGTGTAATTGCCATGCAATTTCTGACTTATGACGACCTTGTGCCCTTTTTCGGGAGAACATTCCTGCTAGGTAACGGACGTCTTGGCGCAATGACGGGAGAGGCCAACTCCAATGGAGCCGTCTGCGCTTTTGCACTGGTGATCCTGTTTCACGCCCTGCTTCAAAAACGTGTATCCTGGCCTGCGGGGCTGACGATCGGGGCCATAATCATTGCGGGACTGCTGGCATCGGCCAGCGTAACCGGCTTTTCTGCCTCCGTCCTCGGAGTGAGCTTTCTGCTGATTGCCACACGGTTTTCCAACTTTGCCCGCATTGGTGTGCCCATAATACTGGCAATTGTTGCCTATATCGGTCTGGGCGGGCCAATTCCGCAAACCTTTGAAAACCGTGTCGGGACCGCACTGATAACGGGTGATCCGGCCAAGGCAGGGACATTTTCCGGACGTGTAGAACTGATCAGCGAGGCATGGGATGATGCGGATGATACCATTCTGATAGGCCTTGGTGCAGATCAATACAGACTGGTGAGCACGCATGATGCTCCGGTGCACAATTTGCCCCTTCTTCTGATAAATGAGGGGGGAATTCTGTCCTTGTCCGGATTCATAGTTATGGTGGGCTGCCTTTTCCTGATGGCATTGCTGGTATCACGAATACACCGCATAGATGGCGCTGCCTGTCTGGCGATAACCGGAGTTTTCCTGATTTTCGCCATGTCTATCCCGCATATGTATGCCCGCATCTGGACTGCGCCTGTCATGCTGGTTTTTGCTATGGCCATGGTCAGACCGACATGGTTTGATATACGGCACCGGTATTTGTCAGGTAATATGATACACCAGCAGATTCCCCCTGATCGCCGCATTGCATCGTTACCGGCATGAGAACGCGCGGCTTTGCACCTGCTGCACCTCGCTCCTTGCCGACAGATTCCGGTTCCGGGGATGAGAATAAATATCCTGCTGAAATGTCCAACAGGGCTTTGATCAAAAGCCGCCTCGCCAGTGTCATGCACCTTCTAACCGGCAATTTCGGTATTGCGGGAATCATGCTTCTCAGCATGTCGCTGGCAGCCCGTTCGCTGGGACCGGCACAATTCGGAGCCATGGCACTCGTGCTCGCAACCGGGCGGGTGAGCGAGCGCCTGTTGCGCTTTGAGGCCTGGCAGCCCCTGATCCGGTTTGTGGCTGCAGAAGAAGAGGGTGCCTCCCCGCACCGGCTTGCACGGCTTTATGCCTATGGCCTGATGCTTGATGTCGCCAGCGCTGTTCTGGCGGCCATACTCAGCGTTGTATTTGGTATAGTGGCGGGGTCAGCCATTGGCCTCCAGCCCGACCAGATAGGGCTTGTTGCCATATATGCCTGCGCTATTGCGCTGAATATTCGGGGCATGTCGAGCGCAGCCTTGCGCATGAGCGGGAAATTTCGGACCCTGGCCTATATCCAGCTGGCCGGGGGGCTGCTCAGGCTGGTACTGGCGCTGGTTTTATATCTGAATGGGGCAGGATTGCGAGATTTCATCATTGTGTGGACTGTTGCCCAGATTTTTGATGCGCTGCTATTTAATATTATCGGATTTCGCACACTGCATCAACGCGCAATACCCAACCCGCTTCGGGTTAGCTGGCTCGGCTTGCCGTCACAATTTCCGGGCTTTTTGCGTTTTGCATTCTCCACCAATCTTTCTTCAACCATGCGCACTTTGACCCATGAGGCCGATACGCTGCTGGTAGGTTTTTTCGCTGGTCCCGGTGCCGCCGGACTTTATCACCTTTCGCGGCGGATAGCGAAAGTGGCCCAGCAATCGGGAGATATGATCCAGACTGTAATTTACCCTGATCTTGCCCGGATGTGGGCGGCCATGAAACTCGCTCGCGTCAAAAAGATGGTCAGGTGGGTTCAGATAGCCATGGCCGGATTTGGTGTTGCCGCGCTTGTTGCAATCGGCATTTTGGGCAAGCCATTGCTGGGTATGCTTTTTGGTGAAAGTTATGTTGCTGCGTGGCCACTATTAATGACCCAGGTTGTGGCTGTCACGCTGCTTCTGCACGCAGCCCCGTCACGGTCTGCACTGCTGGCGATGAACCGCCCCACCTATGTTCTGGGCGTTGCTTTTGCCTCCACTGTCATATTCTTTGCGGTCGCACTTTATGCCCTGCCGCAATTTGGTGCCATTGGTGCCAATTACGCGCATATCGCCTTTGGGCTGACCACGGCCATCTGCCTTGATCTCGCGCTCTGGTTTCAGTTCCGCCATCATCAGGCCGGCCAGATTCCCGAACTGGCGAGAGGTGAAGACCAGTGACACTCCACTTGCCACATCACAGTTTTTCCGAGGCCGCCGAAACAGGAAAACGGCGCGAAGGCTTTTCGGTCTGGTCGATCATCACCAGCCTTACATCGGGCGGTGCAGAAGTGCTGGTTGCCAATCTCAGCCGTGCTTTTGCCGATAAGGGGGTGCGCAATACTGTAATCCCCTTGTGCGATGCCGAAGAACTGGGGTATTCGCGCAAAATGGAAGCTATCCTGAAAGAACGTATAACAGCAGGCGGGGCTGACGTTCATTCCCTGGGGCTTTCCCGCAAGCGGGGAAATCTTGAAGGAGCCAGAGCTTTGCGCAAGGCTCTGGAGCAGGACAGACCAGATATCATTCATTGTCATACTGCACGCGTGCCACCTATGGTCTGGCTTTCAGGCTGGCGCGGCCCGACAGTCCTGACTCACCATAACAGCAAGCTGTCATTTTCCCGGCGCCTGTTCTTTGTCTTTGACAAGATTGTAAATGCCTATGTTGCAATATCTCCTGAAACCGAAACAATATACCGCACTTATGGCTCTCGTCAGGTGGTGCGGATTCCCAATGCTGCGGGTCTGGAATATTCGGCCAGTGTTTCACGCAGCACACTGCGCACCCCTGCAACCATAATCAGTGTCGGTGCTATTTCCAGGCAGAAAAACTACCCCTTGCTGCTGGAAACGGCACGTATCCTGAAGGGACAATTGCTGCCGGAGGATATGCCCGCTTTCATTGTGGCAGGGGGCGGAGAAGACCTGGCAGGCTTGCGCAGTCAGGTCCAAAATATGGGGCTTTCCGATCATGTCTCTTTTCTGGGTGAAAGAACAGATATCGCCGAATTGCTGCGTTCTGCAGATCTGTATCTGAACACGTCTTTGTATGAAGGACAGCCAGTGGCCATGCTGGAAGCATTTTCAGCCGCCTTGCCTGTTATCGCCACCAATGTTGCGGGAAATTGTGAACTGGTCGGCCATCGGGAAAACGGTTTGCTGGCATCTGTGAACAGCCCTGAAGAGATCGCTGGCGCTATCAGAAGCCTGCTGATGGATAGTGTCCTTTATCAGTCTCTTTCTCGCGGTGCATTGGCCAAAAGCAGGTGCTTTTCCATCGAAGGATGCGCACAAAACCATCTGGCTCTCTACCAAGAAATAACCGCTTCCCGATCAATATCGGCGCAAA
>JBKEEC010000368.1:0-10909 GCA_047975785.1 Sphingomonadaceae bacterium
TACCGGCCTGGCGCCAGGCGGGACAATGGCCGAGGCCAGCAAGGCATCAATATAGCAGCTTTTGAGCTTCTTCATTCGCTTTTCATCAGCGGCTGTCTTTTCAGGCTGGCTGCGGATTTGCCTGTAACGATTGGCCAGTTCGCTCAGATCAAAGGCAACCGCGCTGCCCAGATCAACATCGGTGGCCGCAACATAGAGTCTGCGCCCTGCAATATACCCTTCCCCAACCTCGTCCAGAACTTCAGGCGTCAACAAGTCGTCCAGCTTTTTGCGCAAGGGCACCAGATCGGCAAAGGCGCCCTTCTGGAGCGCGACCGCTATGGCCCTCGTGCTGACATTGCCTCCTTTGCCATTCTTGCCATGCACATCGACACCGCTCACATAAGTTTTAAGAATGTCTTTTTCACTATCGATCTTATACCCGTCTACTGTCAGTTGCGTATTGCGGATAAACGCCCCGGTTGCCTGTAATCCGCCCGTGCTGACGCCGGTAACAATGGAAAATTCCGGCAGTCCTCGGGCAATGTTCCAGCCATCCAGAAATCCCGCACCAAAGGCACCGTTCTGGCTGCCCCCCGACAGGAACAGGAGCGGACCATACTGGTGCTCGTTTACAGAGGCGATTTCCCTGCCAAAATCCGGAAGGCCAGTCTCGTTACCCGTCTCGTTTCCCTTCTCGTCGCCTGTCTCTGGCGTCTGAGCAGATGGCATCTGGTCAGGCAGGGGCCGGGTAAGCGAATAGCGGTTTATTTCACATGTCCCCGCCAGGCCGCTGCTATTGGCGGGTGAAGAATGCTGGCAAGCCGAAGCTCCCAGAAGAACGAACAGAATCAGGATGAAGCGCATCCATCCTCCCATAACTGACAAAATGGCAGGCGATTATCTGATTATGTTACGACCATTCCCGATTCTGGAGCGGGTTTACGGCAAGATTGTGGCGAAATCACCAGAAGCGGATCATATCCGTTCTGCATCGGCAACCGCATCACTGGCCCGCAAGGAACTGATAATCCGGGTGAGATGGGCCAGATCCTGCACTTCAACATCCACACTATAGGTATGGAATGGAGCATCACGTTCGGTCAGTTCAAGATTGACGACATTGCCGTGGTTACGAGCGAGAATCCCGGCCATATCCGCCAGGGTTCCGGGCCGGTTATACAACACGATCTGCAAACGTCCGATAGCGCCGGTTGATCTTTGGCCCCAATTGAGGTCAATCCAGTCAACATCCTCACCATTGGCAAGTTCCAGACAGTCTATCGCATGGACAACCACGCCCTCGCCCGGTTTGCGCAGGCCAACAATCCTGTCTCCGGGAACCGGGTGACAGCAATCTGCCAGCTTGAACCCTACTCCGGGTGTGAGCCCCAGCACCGAGATGGATTTTTCCTGCCTTGGCCAATCCTCGTTTTCATTCAGGCTGGCCGTGCTGCCTGGAACCAGCGCCTCCATGACTTCCCGATCAGACAGTTTCGCCGCCCCGACAAGATACATCAAATCATCGCTATCTTCGAGATCGAGCCGATCCAATGCTGCCGAAATAGCCTTGTTCCCGATTTTGGAGGGTAGCCGGGCTGCTATTTCATCAAACAGCTTGGCGCCGATCTTGGCGATTTCGTCGCGTTCCTTTTGTCGCACAGCCCTGCGAATGGCCGCGCGGGCCTTGCCGGTCACAACGTAACCCAGCCACTCCAGCTGGGGAGAAGCGCCTGCTCCCTTGATGATTTCAACCACATCGCCATTCGCAAGGCGTGTGCGTAGCGGCATATGCCGCCCATTGATTTTTGCGCCAACGGCATGAGCGCCAAGATCCGTATGAACCGCAAAGGCGAAATCCACCGGCGTTGCTCCCTTGGGCAACTGGAACAGCGCCCCCTTGGGAGTGAAGGCAAAAATGCGATCCTGATAAATCGCCATTCGTGTATGTTCGAGCAGTTCTTCCGGGTCATTGCTGGCATCAACAATCTCAATCAGATCGCGTAGCCAACCAACACTGCCATCGGGCCGGTCCCCCTGCTTGTAGGCCCAGTGCGCTGCCAGCCCGAATTCATTGGTCTGGTGCATGGCCTGCGTGCGAATTTGCACCTCGACCCGCATCGAGTTTTCATAAATCAACGAGGTATGCAGTGAACGGTAGCCATTGGTTTTAGGGGTTGAGATATAGTCCTTGAAACGACCGGGAATCATCTGCCAGATCGTATGCAGGATACCCAGGGCCGCATAACAATCTGCTTCGGTTTGCGTAATAACGCGAAACGCCATGATATCCGTTACCTGCTCAAAACTGACATGCCGCTCAGCCATTTTGCGCCAGATCGAATAGGGGTGTTTTTCCCGCCCCGACACTTCAACATCCAGACCGGCTTCGGCCATGGCCTGTTTGAAAGACAGGGCTATCGCATCCACCTGCCCGCCATCGGTGCTGCGAATCTGCTCCAGCCGGCCAGTGATGGTGCGGTATCCTTCCGGCTCCAGTTGCTCAAAAGCCAGCAATTGCATTTCGCGCATATATTCATACATGCCCACCCGCTCTGCCAGGGGTGCGTATATATCCATGGTTTCACGCGCGATACGTTGCCGTTTTTCCGGATTTCTGATGAAGTGCAGGGTGCGCATATTGTGCAGCCTGTCCCCCAGCTTGACCAGCAGGACGCGAATATCCTCGCTCATTGCCAGCAGGAACTTGCGCAGATTTTCTGCTGCACGCTCATTTTCGGGCATGGCCTCGATTTTGGACAGCTTGGTAACACCATCCACCAGCCGCGCCACTTCCGCCCCGAAATTGGCTTCGATATCGTCAATCGTGGCCAGCGTATCTTCCACCGTGTCATGCAACAGGGCGGTAATAATGGTTTCCTGATCCAGCTTCAGATCTGTCATCAGGCCTGCCACTTCTACCGGATGGGAGAAATAGGGATCGCCGCTTGCACGTTTTTGCGAGCCGTGTTTTTGCACCGTGTAAACATAGGCGCGATTCAGCAGCACCTCATCGGCATCAGGGTCATATTCCTTGACCCGTTCCACAAGTTCATACTGGCGCAGCATCACCATAAGAAATGCTTTGCCATATCGCTCCCGACAAGAGGTAATGCGCTGCACAGGTGATTTTTCTTAATTTTATACCCTTGCGCGACATTTTTGACTGCATATCACAGCAGAATACAGCACTGAGGCTGTTCACATTCTTTGACGTTTTGCCCCCGAAAACACCTTTCGGTGCGTAAATGCCCGTCCTATAACCATCCGGTTTTCAACCTGAGTGGAGAAATTGCCTGTGGCGCACCGTTTTGAAATCCGCAAAAACAAGAAGGGCGAGTTCGTCGCCTATTTCGTCTATAACAAGGAAACCATGTTCTGGACGGAAGGGTATTCCAGCAAGGCCAGCGCAAAAAATGCGATCGAATCCATCAAAAAGAATGGCCCTGCTGCCGAAATTGTTGAAGTAGAATAAACTCGGGTCTTTTCAGAAAAAAGTTGAACCGGGAGCAGGGGTATAGTTCCTTGCAATCGCTTGTCTTGCCCGAAAATCTTCAGGGCGGTGCACGTCACCGCCCCCCCTTATCCCGCCCCCCTTATCCCTTTCGATCATAGGGGTTTTTCGGGCTTTTGAGCACAACCCGCACCGGCACGGCCTCAAAGCCCAGAGATTTGCGAATGCCGTTGACGAGATACCGCTCATAGCTTTTGGGTAACGCGTCCAGCCTGGTGCCAAAAACAACAAAACGCGGCGGACGTGTGCCAGCCTGGGTGATATAGCGCAATTTTATACGCCTGCCCTTGGGTGCCGGGGGCGGATTGGCGGCCAGCGCATCATCGAACCAGCGGTTCAGTGCCGCAGTCGGCACGCGCTTGCTCCATGATTCGCGAATTTCAAAGGCTGCCGACAACATGGTATCCAGCCCTTTGCCGGTCTTTGCGCTGACCGCAAACAGCGGCAGCCCTCGCACCTGGGCCAACCCGTCATCCAGTGCCGCGCGAATGCCATTGAACAGGGATGAAGGATCGCCTGCAATATCCCATTTATTGATCGCCACCATCAGGGCGCGCCCCTCCTGCAGCACCATGTCGGCAATCTTGAGATCCTGATGCTCCAGCCCCTGTGTCGCATCCAGCAGCAGAACAACGACTTCGGCAAAATCAATCGCGCGCCGCGCATCAGCCACCGACAGCTTTTCAAGCTTCTCGGTCACGCGGGCCTTTTTGCGCATTCCTGCTGTATCTATCAGGCGGATTTCACGTTCCTGACCGCTTGCCGGGTCATGCCATTGCCAGTCAATCGCAATCGAATCACGGGTGATGCCTGCTTCCGGTCCGGTCAGCAGACGGTCTTCTCCCAGCAGGCGATTGATCAGGGTGGATTTTCCAGCATTCGGACGTCCGACAATGGCCAGTTTGAGAGGCCCTTGCAAAATGTCATGATCCTCGTCCGCTCCGGCCTCCTGTTCCAGCAATGAGGCTTCATATTCTTCGGATCTGGCACCGATAATCGGCCACAGGCCTTCAAACAGTTCAACAACGCCTTCACCATGTTCGGCACTGATCGCAACAGGATCACCCAGCCCAAGGGCATAGCTTTCCAGAATACCCGCTTCCCCGCCACGCCCTTCGGCCTTGTTGGCAACCAGCACGACGGGGATATCCTGCTGACGGAGCCAGCGGGCGATTTCCTCATCCAGCGGGGTGATGCCAGCGCGGGCATCAATCACGAACAGGGCCGCATCACCTCCTTCAAGGCTAACCTCGGTCTGCTTGCGCATCCGTCCCGGAAGCGTATCGGGATCATCATCCTCCCAACCGGCCGTATCAACAATGGTAAAGTCCATTCCGGCAAGGGAAGCGTCGCCAAAACGCCGGTCACGCGTCACTCCGGGCTGATCATCAACCAGAGCAAGCTTTTTGCCGACCAGCCGGTTAAACAGGGTCGATTTGCCAACATTGGGGCGACCAATGATAATGACCTGTGGAAGCCCTGTGGCAGAATGGCTGGATAGGGTGTGCTTGGACATGAAGCGCAGGTGGTCCTTATTGACCAGAATAGCAAGCATCTACAGTGCTGCACGCGCATGTGAAACGGCAAAGAAAAACAGCAGAACCTGTCCCGCCGGGATTATGCCTAATTTCAGTTAACCTTAACATGAAGGCCGATACTAACCGCTTCCCGGCAAAAGGGCGGCATGAAATTGCCGGTATCCCTTTTTGTCGTTGCCGCCTCCATGTGCCTGCCAGGCACAGCACTGGCTGATGCCTCGGATAATGTGCGGCGTCCTGCCCGCACACATAGCGGCAATGAATTGCCGATTTATCTGCAATGCGTCCCCTATGCACGTGCCCTGTCTGGTATCCAGATATTCGGAAACGCGCGGACATGGTGGAAACAGGCAGAGGGCCGTTACCAGCGTGGCAATACTCCGCGCAAGGGTGCGGTCATGGCTTTCACTCCGCATCGTAACATGCGCGAAGGCCATGTTGCGACAGTGACCAAAGTAATCGATTCGCGCACCGTCCTGCTGGATCATGCAAACTGGTCCCCCATCAATGGACGGCGCGGCCAGATCGAGCGCAACGTCAAGGCCATTGATGTATCGTCAGACAATGACTGGAGCGAGGTGCGCGTCTGGTATCACCCGCTCAAGGCGCTGGGTAAAACCCCATGGCCGGTCAAGGGCTTCATCTATAATGAACGCTCTGGCAAAAATGGTCCGGCACTGGTGCAAAAAAGCAGTTCATCGTCTCTTGTTACCAAAGCAAAACAGTCAAGAACGCATCAGACACAAGGGGTTCATGCCCGTGGAGGGAATAAACCTTCCCATAGTTTTGCCAGGGCATTCGGCAATAATGCCTCACCCCGGCATACCGGCGCAAAAGTGTCACAGAAACCGGGCAAGGCAATGACGCGTCAAAAACCGCCCCATATTGCCAGCCTGCGTGAGTTGACGGGGAAAGTTCCGTCAAAATCCACGCATAGCGCGGCCCCGGCTCCCTCTGCCCGCCGGGATGTTGTGGGCGATATAATCTCCCGAAACCGGTAGGAACGACTGCTCAGGCTTTGGCTACCGGCGCGTCTGCGCCCAGATCCTCATACCAGGCCTCGACCGGACCGTTCAGTTTGATGGTCAGCGGATTACCCTTGCGATCCATTGTCTTTCCGGCCTGAACCCTGACCCAGCCTTCGGAAATGCAGTATTCCTCGACATTGCTGCGCTGTGTTCCCTTGAACCGGATGCCCACGCCGCGTTGCAATTTCTCTGCATCAAAATGCGGGCTGGAAGGATTGATAGCCAGCCTGTCAGGCGGAGTATCTGCTGTTACGGATGGGGTGCTTTCGTTTTCCATGGCGCGGGCAGATAAATTGCTTCATCGCAATGAGCAAGCACACCCTTGCCCTTTTGTGCGTGCACGATTAAGGGCGCAGGCTTGTTCGCGTGGGTTCCCACGTGCGGCTTCGTTCAGGTTGCGGGCGTGGCGGAATTGGTAGACGCGCTGGTTTTAGGTACCAGTATCGCAAGATGTGGGGGTTCGAGTCCCTTCGCCCGCACCAGTTCGCCCGGCCCGGTTAACCAGCACAAGAGATTATTGAGAGAAGGTATCAGTTCGCATCATGCAAACCAGAGAGACCACCAAAGAAGGCCTGAAGCGCGGCTATGAAATCACCATTCCGGCCGCCGATATCGAGTCGCGAATCGACTCAGAGATCAAAAAGGTTGCCCCGCAAGTCCGTATGCCAGGCTTTCGTCCCGGCAAGGTTCCGGCAAATCTGGTGCGCAAAATGCACGGTGAGCAGCTCCATGCGCAGGTCATAAATGACACGATCAGGGAATCGGTAGATTCGCTGATGCGCGATGAAAAGCTGCGCCCGGCCATGCAGCCCCAGATTGATCTGGAGGAAGGGTATGAACAGGGCAGGGATGCCCGGTTAACGGTTGAACTCGAAGTTCTGCCCGATATTGCCGCCCCCTCGCTGGATGGTCTCGCGCTGGAACGTCTGGTTGTGCCGGTGTCTGACAAGCAGGTTGATGATGCAATCGCCGATATTGCCAGCAATCAGAAAAGCTACAAGGACGCCGCCAAAACGAAAAAGGCAGCCGATGGCGATCAGGTCATTATCGACTTTGTCGGCAAGGTTGATGACGTGGAATTTGAGGGTGGAAAGGCAGAAGGCGTCGCCCTTGTGCTGGGTTCAGGCCAGTTTATCCCCGGCTTTGAAGAGCAGCTTGTCGGCGTCAAAACCGGCGATGAAAAGACGATTTCCGTTACCTTCCCCGAAGATTACCCCGCAGAAAACCTGAAGGGCAAGGAAGCCAGCTTCGACGTAAAGGTTGAGCAGGTCAAAATCGAGGACGAGACAAAGATTGACGATGATTTCGCCAAAAATCTGGGTCTGGAAAGCCTCGACAAGCTGAAAGAACTTGTCCGGGGGCAGCTTGAGCAGGAAACCAACGGCCTGACCCGCACGCAAATGAAACGCGCCCTGCTCGACACACTGGCTGCCGACGCTGATTTTGATGTGCCCGCAGGTATGGTCGATGCCGAATTCGACCAGATCTGGGCACAATTGCAGCAGGAAGCCTCGCGTGAGGAAGACCCTGAAGCCGCCCTCAAGGAAATCGAGGACGAGAAAGACGAATATCGCAACATTGCCGTGCGCCGTGTTCGTCTGGGGCTGCTGCTGTCTGAAATCGGACAGGCCAATAATGTTCAGGTTTCCCAGCAGGAAATGAACATGCTGATCCAGCAGGCCGCCCAGCAATATCGCCCCGAAGACCGGGAACGGTTCGTCGAGTTTGTGCAGCAGGACCCGATGGCCGCTGCACAGATTCGTGCCCCGCTCTACGAAGACAAGGTGGTTGATTTCCTGTTTGACAAGGCAGAGGTGACCGAACGCGAAGTCACCCGCGAGGAATTGCAGGAAGCGATCGAGGCGGAAGAATCGCAGTCTGAAAAACCGGCAGCAAAAAAAGCATCTGCGAAAAAGCCTGCCGCCAAAAAGGCTCCGGCCAAAAAAGCAGATGCAGATGCAGATACAAAACCGGCAGCCAAGAAAGCACCCGCCAAAAAGGCTCCGGCGAAAAAGCCTGCCAGCAAGAGTGCTGACACTGCAGACACTGCTGCCAAGAAAGCTCCGGCCAAAAAGGCTCCGGCGAAAAAACCGGCCGCCAAAAAAGCTGCTGCAGCCAAATCAGGCGAATAATACACTCCGTCAGGCTGGCCCGTTTGCCTATACGGGCTGGCTTTACGGAATAACCGGGCGGGCGCGCCCTGACCTTTCTTGCACAAGGCACTTGAACATCGCGCTTTCGATCGCGACATAGCGGACGCATGTTTTATTTGAGAGGCTTTTCATGATCGATCTAACCGGCCAGCTTGGCGAAACTCACGGCACCCAGGGGCAGTTCACTCGTGATCCGCTGACCGGGGCGCTTGTTCCGGTGGTTGTTGAGCAGACAAGCCGCGGCGAACGCAGCTTTGACATTTTCAGCCGCCTTCTGCGTGAGCGGATTGTTTTTGTCACCGGGCAGGTGGAAGACAATATGGCCAGCCTGATCGTGGCCCAGCTTCTGTTTCTGGAAAGCGAAAACCCGTCCAAGCCAATCAGCATGTATATCAACTCGCCCGGCGGCGTGGTGACAGCGGGAATGGCCATTCACGACACCATGCAATATATCAAGCCTCGCGTCAGCACCGTGTGTATCGGTCAGGCCGCCAGCATGGGCAGTTTTCTGCTCGCGGCGGGGGAACCGGGAATGCGCATCGCCCTGCCCAATGCGCGAATCATGGTGCACCAGCCCAGTGGCGGCGCACGGGGTATGGCATCGGATATCGAGATTCAGGCTCGTGAAATCCTGCGTATTCGCACAAGGATGAATGATCTTTACGTCCGCTATACCGGAAAATCGCTGGACGAAATCGAAAAGGCGATGGATCGCGACACCTTCCTTGAGGCAGAAGAAGCCCTGTCTTTCGGACTGGTTGACAAGGTCTTTGAAACCCGTCCCGAAGGCGAAAAACCGGAGGATGACACCGGCTCAGGCGGTGCTCCGGAGTAAATCTGCCTCATTTCGATCCAATCCGGGGCATTAAGGATAGTTATTCCCTGTGCTTCCGGGTTAACACTTATGCAAACACAGTAATGTGTTTTCTGTGTATTGATTAATGCCGATCCCGGCTTAGAGTCGGACGAATCTTCTGCGGGACAGAAGATTTGGGAACGCAAGGTATGACAAAATTGAGCGGAACAGATTCAAAAAGCACTTTATATTGCAGCTTCTGCGGCAAATCGCAGCATGAAGTTCGCAAGCTCATTGCCGGGCCAACCGTGTTCATCTGTGATGAATGCGTTGAGCTCTGTAATGATATTATTCGCGAAGAAACCAAAACGGGCCTTGCCGGACGCAAGGAAGGCGAAGTCCCCACTCCGCGCGATATTTTTGAAACGCTTAATGATTATGTCATCGGACAGGACCGCGCCAAGCGCGTGCTGTCTGTCGCGGTCCATAACCATTACAAGCGGCTGAAACATTCTGGCAAGGCCGGCGATGTCGAACTGGCCAAATCAAATATCCTGCTGGTCGGGCCAACCGGATCGGGCAAGACCCTGCTCGCCCAGACACTGGCGCGCACTTTTGATGTGCCCTTCACCATGGCCGATGCCACGACTCTGACCGAAGCAGGCTATGTCGGTGAAGATGTCGAGAATATCATTCTCAAACTGCTGCAATCGAGCGATTACAATGTCGACAAGGCCCAGCACGGCATTGTCTATATTGACGAGATCGACAAGATCACCCGCAAGGCGGAAAATCCCTCTATCACCCGCGATGTTTCGGGCGAAGGGGTCCAGCAGGCCTTGCTGAAGCTGATGGAAGGCACAACCGCCTCCGTCCCGCCGCAGGGTGGCCGCAAACACCCCCAGCAGGAATTTCTGCAGGTCGATACCACCAATATTTTGTTTATTTGTGGCGGTGCCTTTGCCGGGCTGGAAAAAGTGATTGCCGACCGTTTGCAAAAGCGCAGCATCGGCTTTGGCGCCCATGTGGCCGATCCGGACAAGCGCCGCGTGGGCGAATTGCTCGAAAAATGCGAGCCGGAAGACCTGCTCAAATTCGGTCTGATCCCTGAATTTGTCGGGCGATTGCCGGTTATCGCCACTTTGCGCGATCTGGATGTGGACGCCCTGGTGCAAATTCTGCAGGAGCCGAAAAACGCATTGGTCAAACAGTATCAGAAACTGTTTGAGCTGGAAGATGTCCAGCTGACCTTTACCGACGGCGCCTTGCGGGCGATTGCCGACAAGGCCATCAAACGCAAGACCGGTGCACGCGGCCTGCGCTCGATCGTGGAGGGCATTTTGCTGGATACCATGTTCGACCTGCCGGGAATGGATGACGTTTCCGAAGTGGTTGTCGATGAAGATGTCGTAGAAGGGCGCAAGGAGCCTGTTCGCGTCCTTTCCGGCGAAGGTAGCAAGAACAAGGAAGCCGCTGCCTGATCAGCGCATTCAGGGTTCTGACCCCGCAATGGTGTGCTTAAAGCTTTTCGCGAAAAAGTGGATACCGGTTTTTCGCAAAAGAAAAGCAAAAACAAGTAATTATAGCATCGCGGTAATTCAACCTTTTCTCGCGATGCTATAAAGCTTGAAACAAGCACACCACTTCTTGCCACGATTTCCGAGCCGCCAGGGCTGAATGCAGGCAGTGCCTAGACCAGACGCGATTGCTGCAGTGCCGCTTCGATAAACCCTGCGAAAAGCGGGTGCGGGTCAAACGGCTTGCTTTTCAGTTCGGGGTGATATTGCACGCCCACAAACCATGGATGATCTGGCCGTTCCACAATTTCAGGCAGTAGCCCATCGGGTGACATGCCGGAAAAAACCAGTCCGTCACGCGCAAGCGCATCCTGATAGGCCAGA
>JBKEEC010000369.1:0-3260 GCA_047975785.1 Sphingomonadaceae bacterium
CAAGTCCAAAAAGCTTGCAAAACTTCTCCCAGAGCGCATCCGTCACCACGCCAATGAAGACTGGCTCATCGGTTGTGCCAAACACATCATAAATGGCCCACGCAGAAACGCGTGCCGGCATCGGGGCCGCGGGTTCACCGGTAACAGCGAATTGCGCCATATGCTGGCCCACGAGATAAGCCGTAGTCTCGAACAGGCTGGCAACGACCTTTTGACCGAGTCCGGTTTGGTGGCGTTGTTCCAATGCGGCGAGCACGGCAATAACGCCAAACATACCCCCCGTAACATCAATCACGCTTGATCCGGCGCGCAAGGGGCGCCCCGGCGGCCCCGTCATATAGGCGAGCCCCCCCATCATCTGTGCAACTTCATCCAGTGCGGTGCGTTGCTCGTAGGGGCCAGACAGAAACCCTTTTTCGCTACAGTAGATCAAGCGTGGATTTGAAAGGCTGAGAGTATCGTAACCCAGACCCAGACGGTCAAGCGCTCCGGGTCGAAAATTCTCGACCAGCACATCGGATCTGACAGCAATATCTTTTGCTACCTGTAAACCAGCCTTGCTCTTGAGGTCGAGGCAAAGAGATTGTTTGCCACGGTTGTACATGGGGAAATAACCTGCCCCGGACCCCAATAATCGGCGTGTCCGGTCACCACCAATGGGTTCCACCCGAACAACTTCTGCGCCCAGTCCAGACAGAACATGACCGACTACCGGACCCATAACCATATGTGTGAATTCGACGACACGGACACCGGCCAAAGGGGTTGGCGGAACCTGCGCACTCATCGGTAAAGCCTTTCTGTGTAATCCAGCATGAGTCCGGCATCTGGGGTGAAGCCATAGAGTGGCTCGTCGGGTAGTGCATCTTCCAGAATGGTGCGAACCTGCAACAGTCGTTCAAGATCAATCCCTGTTTCCATCCCCATAGAATTAAGCATCAGGACGAGATCCTCGGTCACCAAATTTCCGCTTGCGCCTGGGGCGAAAGGACAGCCGCCCAGCCCGCCTAGTGACGCATCAAAGGTCGTTATTCCTGTTTCAAGCCCGGCTAAGACATTGGCCAGCCCAAGTCCGCGCGTATTGTGCAGATGCAGGGTTGTAAGAATCCCATCCCCAACAGCGTGTTGTACGGCACGGACCATTCTGCGAACCTGCGCAGGATCGGCATAGCCCGATGTATCCGACAGGCTTAACTCCTGAGCACCTGCTACGACTGCCTGCTCTGCAAGGTGCACTACGCGTTCTAAAGGAACAGCCCCTTCCATCGTACAGCCAAAGGCGGTGGCAAGGCCGACAGAAAAATGGGTATCATGCTGTTGCGCAATAGCTGAACAAGCGCGAATTTCATCCAGCATCGCGGCATGACCCTTACGCACATTTTTCAGGCTATGTGTCTCACTCATGGAAAATGGTATGCTCATCCCATGGACGCCTGCCCGTGTAGCGCGCTGCGCTCCTTTGGCATTAGGCACCAGAGCAACCACGGCCAGGCCCTCCAGACCACGTGCAAATTCAACCAGTTCAGCCGTATCGGCCATTTGTGGAAGTAGTCCGGGAGGGACGAAGCTACCGACTTCGATTTCCCTTACCCCAGCGGCAGCCTCGGCGGCAATCCAGCGTTTTTTTGCTTCGGTGGGCATAACACGGCCAATCGATTGCAAACCATCTCGCAGGCCAACTTCAGAAACCAGAATTGCGTTCACGCGCTTTTCTCCAGATAGACCCAGGGACGTCTGGCGCGATCGCTACTGTTCCATGCTGCGATCACATCAGCCTGCTTCAAGGTGAGGTCGATCGCATCCAGCCCTTCAAGCAGCATCAGCCTGGCTTCCGGTTCAATCTCAAACATGCAAGTCTCTCCCGCCGCTGACACTTTCTGGCCAGCCAGATCAATCGTGACATCTTCTCCTGCAAAATGTTTCAGTGCCGCACGCGAAATCGTGGCGGGAAGAATACCGTTGCGAATACAATTACCTTGAAAGATTGGTGCAAAACTCTCTGCCAGAATTGCAAATATGCCCCATTCAGCCAGTGCCCATACAGCATGTTCACGACTGGAACCGCAGCCGAAATTGCCCCCCCCCAACAGGATAGTCGTATCGCGAAAGGGGAACTTGTTCAGCACGAAATCAGGATTTTCGGTACGGCTGTCTGCATCCAGATAACGCCAGGGTGCAAAAAGTCCATCTGCCAGGCCGGTGCGACCTGTGCTGCGCATCTCGCGACTGGGAATGATGGTATCGGTGTCAACATTGTCAACCAGCAATGGTGCTGCGGCAGCAGTCCAGCTTTCGGGTAGCTTTCTCATCATGCCCTTCCACTGTTTGTGTAATTCCGTGGGTCGGCAATAGCGCCAGCCAAAGCACTGGCCGCTACCGTTGCCGGTGATGCAATATGAGTGCGGATGCCAGGGCCCTGACGCCCCTCAAAGTTGCGATTGGTGCTGCTGATCGTGCGTGACCCTTCGGGAAAACCCTCACCTCCGGCATAGAAGCACATCGAGCAACCACTCCTCCTCCATTCGAAACCGGCATCCACAAATATCCGGTCCAGCCCTTCCGCCTCGGCCTGTCGAGAAACGGCAGAGGACCCCGGCACTACAAGAGCCTTACGAATGGAAGGTGCAATATGTCGGCCTTTCACAATGGCTGCAGCACGCCGGAGATCAGTAATCCGGCTGTTGGTGCAACTGCCGATAAAGGCTGCGTCAATCGGAGTTCCCGAAATGGGGGTGCCGGGTGACAACCCTATATAATCATGCACATGTTGCGGCCCTTGGGGCACTACAGCAACTACAGGTATGGATTGTGCCGGACTTGTTCCCCAGCTGACCATTGGAGCAATGTCTCCGCAGTCGATCTCGATTTCAGCATCAAATTGCGCACCTGTATCGGTTTGCAGGCCGGACCAGCATAAAGCTTCGAATTTTGCAGGAGCGTATCGTTTTCCGGCAAGGTAGGAGAATGTCTTTACGTCCGGTGCAACAATCCCTGTCATGGCGCTGAACTCAGTGGCCATATTGCACAAGGTCATACGGGCCTCCATGTCCAGACCCGCTACCACGTTGCCAGCAAATTCCACTGCGTATCCAGCCCCGCCGCTTGCACCATGGGACGATATCAATGCCATCACCATGTCTTTGGCGGTAACTTCGAGTGCCAGCTGTCCGGAAAAACTGATCCGCATCTGCTGTGGCCGCTTCAGTCTGAGGACACCGGTCGCCATGGCATGTTCTGCTTCGGAGGAACCGACACCCCAG
>JBKEEC010000024.1:0-18595 GCA_047975785.1 Sphingomonadaceae bacterium
AGTTCAGACCTGATCTGACAGTTGGCCGTTTTTCTGGCGGTGTCTGTCAGGTCGAGTTCAACCTTTTCTTGCGATGTTATAGTGGGCGGAGCGGGCCTCGATGGCCTGAAAGAAGCAGTCAATTTCCTGTCTGGCTATCCTTAACTCTTGGGAAGTTGCTGCAGACACTGCCGCAGAGTTAATTTCGGGCAGGCTGGCAATTCGTCGAGCCAGCCTCGCGACAATCGCCACAATTGAAACGGGGTTTATAAATGGCGCATTCTCTGGCTGGCAAAACACGCTTTCGCTTCTGGAAGAAGGAAGCTGCCTCAACCTGTCAACAACAATGTGCGAGCCGGTCAATGGGAAAATCTGCAAGATTTCATGACTGTCTTTTGCGGCCTCTGTGTCAATCAGCACGGGCTGGCTCAATATTCCCTGCTCGCCTATGTCCAGAATTCGTGATGACCTCTCCAGACCCAGAGAGGCCAGCAAGTGTGTGTCATCTGCCTCTATTACTACATCGGCTGTCCAGGTTCCGGAAGGGGTCGTAACCGTCTTGTTCTGCCCTGACTGTAACAGGGCCTTGTTCTCAACAAAATGAAAGTCGGCAAAGTTACGAACAAGGGGATCAAGAAGACGAAGATCAAGCAGCATAGCCTGCCGGGAGATTCTTGGTTCGCAATTTGGAATATTGACAAAATAGAATGGCCATTCGGCAACGACAGCTTCATTGACAGGCAATGCCAGTCCCTCAATCTGGTTTGCCAGAACAATTTCGGCTTTTTCTCCTCCTATTATGGATTTTCCGTCAAAAATACCGATTGATTTGTCGTGCCTTGCTTGCCCTATTGCCAATGCAAGCAAACCCCCGGACAGACCGGCGCCCACTATTGCGATGTCATAGTGGTATTGTGACACTGCCCCACCTTTATCTTTATAATATATTGAAAAAACAGGAAAATATGCGCCAGAAAGGTTCGATTTTTGTGGCCTCCATTTCTATTTCCAATAACCTGTTTCAAAAGAAACATCTTCATATAGAATTCCGCCTGAACCCGTCCCAATCAGGAACACCTGTCCACACCCTTTCCGGGAAATCTAGCCTAATACTGGCATGTTCGGTTTGTATTTGCTAACACAATATTAACGATATTCTGGAGTCGGCAGGTTTCCTCCGTCGAATTGACCAGAATATAGGAGGGGGCAATTGCGTGAAGTTACATGCAGCAAGGCACATACTTAAGTGTATACTTTTGCCGCTTGGAATATTTGCTGGGGCTGTCCAGGCCTTTGCAAGCGACACTTCGGCAGGAAATTCGGATCAGTCTCTCAATCTGGTAATTAACGGCGCCATAACCGCTCGCTGTAGCGTTGGGGGCGGTGGTGAAATTGATCTTGGCCAGATGACAGGACGCGAAGCTGCTTCTGCACGCTTTGATCTGGCCTGCAACGTTCCGTTTGATCTGATCGCTACATCGGCATCCGGGGGGATCGCCCATGAGGTCAAGCCTGAAGGGGAGGGGCCTTATAAGGGGATGGTTCCCTATCGGCTCGGCATTGAGCTTGCAGGTTCGGCGCCCCAGGCAGTTCAACTGCGTGGCGACTTCACCAGTGGCGAAATGGTTGGCGGTGCAGTTTTGAGCAGTGGCGATGCCATCGCCATAGGCGGAGGCCGTATCCAACTACAGGGGGAGCTTCCTTCAGGGCAGGAATTACTGGCGGGCAGGTATCGAGACTCAATAACAATTGCGATAAATCCACGAGTTTAAAACAAAAAATTTCAATGTATTATTTGAGGGGTGTAAATTCTTCAAAACGTATAAATAAAAAATATTTGCGGGTTGCATTTACTTAAGTTGAATTGAATTTGGGGTATATTATTATGAAGAATGTAATGTTTATTGGTGCCGCTGCAATTGTAGCTCTTGCTGGTAATTCTGCTGCTGCGCAGACAGCTCCATCGAACGCCACATATGTGAACCCGGCCAATCCCGGCAATGTTGGCACGGCCAGTTCTACGGAAGTTGCTGACTTCACCATCACTGGTCAGGTCGATCAGGCTTGTGTGATGGGCGCAGGCGGTGACCTGAATGATATCGATTTCGGCACAATCGGCATTTATGCTGATGCGACAAGCACCGTAGAAAATGTGTTCACAGCGGTCGGCCCGGCTAATGGCCACACCCGCACCAATCTTGCTGGTTGCAACACTTCCAACACGATGACAATTACCAAGACCAACGGGGCGGACGGTCTGGTGAACAGCGGTAACACAGGTGGCTATGACACCAATGTGTTCCAGAACAATATTCCATATCGTGTCCGTGGGATGTTTACAGGTGGTGACGTTGGCTCTGCAGCACCAGGAACAGCATTCAGGACTGTGCAGGTTAACTACGACCAAGCCAGCAACTCGAGGGCGAATGCAGCCTGGAAGTCCAACGCTTCATTCCGTATTGATCTTGAAGATCCTGCCAAGGCTCTGATTGCCGGCACCTACCAGGACACAGTGACTGTGACTCTTGCAGCTCTCTGATTTTTCAGAGGATTGATTTGTCAGGGGGCGTTCGCGCCCTCTGACATCTTTCTACATAAGAGGGGGCCCTGTGTGCGTTCCAGGCGCATGGGTTTTTGGCTGCGATGAATGTATGGCGCAAGTATGGTTTCGTGTTCAGACTTAGAGCCTGTGCACTTTTTTTCATTCTGGCAATGGGGGTATTGGCTGATCCGGTGACCGCGATGCGGGTTTCACCAATGGTTTCTGAACTGTCAACCTCAGGTTCCGGCGCTGTTGCCCGGATTGAAGTCGGGAATATAGGGAGCCAATCACTTCCGTTTGAAACCCGGATTACCCGGATCAATTTTGATCCAGATGGCACTCTGGTCGAAACACCGGCGGATGAAGATTTCCTTGTATTTCCGCCGCAGGGCCTTGTTCCCACTTCTGGCCGTCAGGTTGTGCGCGTTCAGTGGATTGGACAGCCGGACATTCCGAGTTCGCAAGCCTATTATGTCTGGATACGCCAGCTTCCAGTCGAAACTGACCCGCAAAAAATCGAAGGCACTGAAGCCTCGGTCAAAATCAATGTTCTCTACACAATGAAATCTCTTATTGTGGTGGCTCCATCGGGCGCCAAGCCCCGGGTGGAAGTAAAAGCCGTAATCCCAAAAACATTTACGCCGCCCACACCGCAAATCGACCCGGAGCTTCAAGGTGAAGCTGACGCACAGCCCGAAGCAGAATCTCTTCCCGGAGTAGAGGTTTCTTTGGTCAACACAGGCAATCGCTACGCCCTGATGAGCGGTGCCAAATGGGTGCTCACTGGCACGGACATTCATGGCCAGCCCTTTGAGAAAACTTATGACGGTGAGGAAATCTCCCAGATCGTTGGTGTTGGCTATCTGGCTCCTGCCGGCGGCACGCGGACATTTTCCGTACCGACAGGCGTGGAACTTGATCCATCAAAGCGTATTGAGCTGCGGTTTACCCGGTGAAAAACCCTTTCATCCCGACCGGGGTGGTGGCGATGGGCTTTGGCCTGTTGACCGTCCATGATGCCCAGGCATTCAGCCTTGCCCAGAAAGACCCGGAGAGCGAGACTGAAACTCCTGCCCAAGCAGAAAACACCACCCTTGCACGACCGCTTGCCCGCCCTGACATCAACCCCTACGACCGTGATGTTGAAATCACCGCCCCGCTCCAGTTCAACAAGCGGATTCTGGGTGAGTTACCTGTTCTGCTGACCAGCGATGACCAGTTCCATGTTTCCTCGGCAGAATTTGTCGCCCTGATCGGCCCGCTGCTCACGCCTGAATCACTGCAGGAACTGACGGGCCTGCTGGCTGGCAGGGAGCGTTTCCTGCCCGAAATCATCGCCCCATCAGGCATCCTGCTTGAGTATGACCCTCAGCAACTGGCTTTGCTGGTGCTAAAAATTGCACCGGAAAAACGTTCGGTAGAAGCATTGTATCAGCAGAGTTTCCCCGAAAAACCGGGTGTGCCCCCGTTGCCTTTCAGTGCCTATCTCAATGCCAGCACAGTCATTTCCCGGCAATCACAATTTGGGGATATTAACAAGCCGGATTTCTATATGAACGGTGCTGTTCGTATCAACAATTTTGTGCTGGAGGCAGACGCCCAACTGCGCCGGGATTTTGCGACAGACAATTATTCATTTGAGCGGCGCTATGCACGCGTCGTCTATGACCAGCCGGACCAGTATCGTCGCTGGTTTGCCGGAGATCTTGACCCGGAAACACGTGGCCGTCAGGGATTTATAAGAATGGGCGGCCTTGGCGTGGTCAGGCAAAAACAGCGATTTGATTCCTTTCGCAGAAACGTTTTTTCAGGCGGGCGCAACCTCGTTCTTCGAGAACAATCTGTCGTTCGCGTTTCCCGCAATGGTATTTTCCAGCGCGAATTCACACTGGATGCCGGGCAATACGACATTACGAATCTGCCTCTCGATACGGGCAGCAATGATATCCAGATTGATGTTGAAGGAATTTCCGGCTCCCGCCAGACATATGAATACGAAGCTTTTCTCGATACGATCGAGCTTGCCCCAGGGGATTATGAGTATGGCGCTTATCTGGGCTTTCTCGATGAAGGCGGGTTTGCCAATCCTGATTACGCGAGCAGGGAGCTGGTGTTTTCCGGGTTCTGGCGCAAAGCCTTCCTGAATCGTCCGGCCATAGGCATTGGGGTCCAGCTTTCGGAGGATGTCCAGAATGTTACGACTCAAACCCAGTTTCTGCTTGGCAGGGACGGCAGGATAAGGCTCGATGTAGGGGGCAGCAATGCACCACCTGGCATGGGTTTTGCCGCCACCATTGGCTATGATCAGATTATCGGCAACCGTAGCGGTATCGGGTACGATACGGTGAGCGTGGTGGCCGATTATACTTCAAAGGACTATTCAACAATAGGCAGAATACCGGGCGTGAACCCGATCTCCTGGAATCTCACGGCGGCCCACACCAAGCGTGTCACACCCAAATTGTTTGTTACCTCCAACCTTTCCTATCGCAAGAGCCGCAGCCCGCAGCTTCGCGACAGTTACAGCATTACCTCGACCGCCAACTACCGCTTCAACCCGGAATGGTCCGCCCAGGTTGGCGTAGAGTATATTCGTAACGGATTTATCGGCACGCAGAGCCGTAATAACGGTTTCGGGATATCTGTTGGCCTCATATGGCAACCCAAATATAATCGTCGTGCAGAAGCACGTTACAATACGCTGCGTAACATGGGCAGCTCACGATACCAGAAGTCAACGAGCAACCGGGCAGGGTCTTACGGCTATTCTGTCAACAGCAGTTATAATGATGGAAGGTCCTCTCTGGGGGGGCAGTTCGATTACGTTGGCAACAGATTCGAAGCCAATCTGACCCACACCGCTTACGGTAGCCAGATCCGCAGCATCGGTGATGAACAGGTCACCTCTTTCCGTCTGGGAACATCCATAGCCGTGGCGGGAGGTCATGTCGCGATGGGCAGGACAATCAATGACAGCTTCGCTCTGGTCTATCCTCACGAGACACTGAAAAATCGTTCCGTAATTGTTGGTGATTCGCTTGAAGGAGGGAAGTATACCAGCAGAAGTGGCACTTTTGGCCCTGCCGTGCAGAACAACCTCAGCGCCTTCCTCAACCAGTCTGTCCGGTATGATGTCATGGACCCACCGATTGGCTATGACATTGGCGACGGGGTTGAGCGGGTGCGCCCGGCCTATAAGAGCGGTTATGCCATTGAAGTGGGGAGCGCGGCTTTCGTCAGTGCCATTGGCACTCTCACAACGTCCAGCGGGAAACCTGTGAAACTGGTCAGCGGCCTGCTGCGCCGCCTGGATGACCCTGACAAACTGCCTGAGCCATTTTTCACCAACTCCGTAGGCCGCTTTGCAATTTCCAAGCTGGAGCCGGGGGTAGAATATGTTGTCGAACTTCAGTTTGAAGGGCCGAAAAAGTTCATTTTCAAAGTTCCTGAAGACACTGAGGGACTAGTGGAATTGAGCACAGCTCAGATCGAAGCAAAATAGGGGCAGTGATATGAAAACGCCATTCCAACTCCGAAGCAAATATTATCTGGCCAGCATTCTGGCAATTCTGGCGTCCCTGATCCTGCCCGCCACCGCTCATGCGACTTGTATATTGTCTATTGAGCCAGTCCGTGACCAGATTTTGATGCGGGTCAACCCGCTGGAGACCAGCGCAGCTCGCGACCGGATAGAGGTAAGGGTTTTCAACAAGGGAGACACAGCTTGCGCCGGCTCCCTTGAGACTGCTCTGCAAGGGGACATATTCGGCCTCAGAGCAAATGAGAAGGCGCAATCGATTGCCTATCAGCTGATTGATGATCGAAATCAGAGCGATATAACTCCGCGGGCAGGCACGAGCCTGACCGGTCTTTCAAACGGGCAAATTCATCTTGCTCCGGGTGAGAGGTCGCTTGAACTGATCTCGGTATATATCACGCCATCAGAACTGGCGTCCCAAGGTCTGTACACCCAGCTCGTCGAATTGAGCGTTGTTGGCCCTGACGGGATTGCCTTGGGGACAAAACCCATTCTCATCGGTGTTGAAATTGTCCCATCAGCTATCATCGGGATAAAGGGCGCAGCAAGACGCTCTGACAGCGGTGTAGAGGTTAATCTGGGAGAACTGACGCCAGGCCGCAAGAACTTGCCCCTGACGCTGTATGTGCACTCTACCGGCGGATACCGTGTTTCAGTTTCATCCGAAAATGGCGGGCGGCTCAAGCATCAGAGTTCCGCGTGGTTCGTGCCTTACGACCTGACCATGGGGCGCCACAGGTTGCGTTTGTCCGCTCCGGACGGATTCGAAGTGCCTTCGCAACAGGCTCGCTTTGACGATTACCCTCTCGAAGTCGAAATCAGCGAAACTGAAGGCAAGCGTGCCGGAAGCTATCGCGACACAGTTACCTTCACTGTCGCAACGCTCTGAATTACAATGGCTGGATTGTGAGCGACAGGGTAAGCGATGAAGCTAACGCAATTTCGCTGAAACTGTATGCCACATCCTGAATTTTCGGGCCATATTCGCGGTTGACTTCCTGATGGGTCTCTTTTGACAGATCCACAATCGTCTGCCCGTAACGCAGTTTGGCATGTTCCTGGACATCCAGTGGACGATGCTCTGCGGAAACAATGTAGCCAGCGCCGTTATTACACCCCTCTCGCACCAGTCCCTGTTCACCACTCGCGGCGTCAGCCCTGACCGAGTGATCAACCCAGCAGGCCATAGGTACATTGGCACTGACCCGCACTGACCCGGTCGCATTTCCCTCTCCTGCAATTGCAGAAGTTGCTATAAGGGAGGCTGACAGGCAGCCTGTGAATACGATACCCTTCGCCAATTTACTCAAAGCCCATCTCCACTGATCTCAAAAAGCGATGTAGCTATTGATGATTAACGCCATGGAGGGCAAAAAAGGTTAACTGACCATTAGGTTATGTCTGCATTCACCGTAGCCAGATCATGGCACAAGCGAGATGGACGAAGCCCAAGAAGGCTGTGATGGTTTTTTCGCAACGCAGAGTGATATGCCTGAAGCGTTTGAGTTTGTTGAAGCAGCATTCGACGTGGCCTGCAGACAATGTGTGAAGGCGGCGGCACAGCCAATGTGACGATTATCGAAGCACTGTGAGAGGCCCTCGGCCTTGCTACTTCTATCGACAGTCGACTGGACCAGCCCGGCATTGCGTAGGGCGCTGAAAAGGATGCCGTGTCAGATCATATCAAAACTACTGCAGATACTCTCTGCCGCCCGGTTATGATTTTAATCCTGTGTCATCCTTTTCTGGCTTGTGTGAAGGCCTATTCGCTTGCCGGTTCCACGCGGGCGTAATCATCTGCTCCGAAGCTGGCGGCGGTGTTTCCGTCCAGTTCCTTGCGCGGGGGAAGGCTGGCTCCCTTGATTTTTTCTATCGCGGTGGCGGGCTGTGTCTGCGGATTTTGCACGCGCCAGATGATTCCGGCTGTGTCATCACTCAGCAGCAATGCGCCGTCCTGTGCCCAGGCCAGCCAGGTCGGGCGGCCACGTGTTTTGCCGTCATCACGCAGGAACCCGTCCAGCACCGTTTGCGGTTTGCCTATCGGGTTGCCGTGGTCATCAAAGGCGACATAGACAACATCATAGCCTGATGCGGGCTTGCGGTTCCAAGAGCCATGCTGTGCAATAAAGGCGCCTTGCGAAAATTCTGGTCCCATGCGGCTGCCGCCTTGCGTGAATACAAGGCCAAGAGCCGCGACATGCGGACCAAGAGCCATTTCCGGCTTGCGGGTATATTCGAGCAGATAGGCAGGCAAGGGCGCGGTAACGCGGCGGTCCATATGGTCTTTCCAGTATGCCCATGGCCAGCCATATTGCGCACCAATCGGGACATTGGTGAGATAATCGGGCACCAGATCCGAGCCGAGCATGTCCCGTTCATTCACGGTCGTCCATAATTCATCGGTAAACGGGCTGAAGGCGAGGCCATTGGGGTTGCGCAAACCGGCGGCGAACATACGCTGCTGTCTGGCTTCCAGATCATATTCCCAGATCATCGCGCGGCCTTCTTCCAGTTCCATGCCCCGCTCGCCGATATTGGAGGCCGAACCCACCGCAACATAGAGTGACTTGCCATCCGGGGAGAGAATGATGTTGCGCATCCAGTGATTGCCCCCCGGCGGCAAATCCATCAGTTTTTCCGGCTCCCCTGCCAGAGCCTCGTCTCCGGGTGTATAATCGAAAGACAGCAAGGCGTTGTGATTGGCGACATAGAGTTTGCCGTTACCCCAGGCTATGCCGGATGGGGAGGCAAGCCCTTCACGCAAAACCTTGCGCAGATCGGCCTTGCCATCGCCATTGCTATCGCGCAGCAGAATAATCTGGTCTGGCGAGGCCCCGCCAGCACCTGCCCGATCGAAAAACCAGTTCATGAAGAAGCCTTCAATCCCGCCGGGTGAACTGTCATCCGGGCGGTTGGCCAGAGCGACCAGCACATCGCCATTGGGCAAGGTATAGATGACTCTGGGGTGATCCAGCCCGTCAGCAAAACGGTTTGTCACCAGCCCTTCAGCGCTACGGGGCGTTTCATTATCCTGCCAACCGACAGGTTTGGCAATATTGACCGTGGGGATGGTTTCCGGGCTTGGCTCGCCCAGTTCGGGACGTGTGCCGGTGACATCGCCAAAGGGAAGTTCTGCGGTTTGTCCGCGCAGAAGATACCAGCCGCCTGCAATAAGGACAGCCAGAACAACCAGAATGATAATGATGGTTTTGCGGTGCTTGCTCATAATCCGCACATAAAGCAATGAGCGCATATTTGGGAACGGGAAAATTGCGCCTGCTGTTTCGAAAAAGGCATAAGAGCGATTTCGGGTCAGGTGGCATTTTCTGGCGGCTCGGAAATCGTGGGAAACGAGGAATTCGACCATGTTTGATTTCACCCCCGGTAACGATATGGCGAAGCCGGAATTGTATAACCAGTTGTTTGCTGCGGCTGAGGCGATCACTTCGGGCGAGACGGATGCCATAGCGAATCTGGCGAATCTGGCATCCCTGATGTGGACATTCCTGCCTGACCTTAACTGGGCGGGGTTTTATCGCCGGATCGGGCCGGAGCTTGTGCTTGGCCCCTTTATCGGACGGCCAGCCTGTATCCGTATCCCTGTGGGCAAGGGTGTTTGCGGTGCTGCTGCGGCCTCCGGCACTACGCAGTGCGTGGATGACGTGCATGCCTTTCAAGGACATATTGCCTGTGACAGCGCCAGCCGGTCAGAACTGGTCGTGCCGGTGATGCAATCGGGTCATGTGGTGGCGGTGATTGATCTTGATAGCCCAGTGCCGGCAAGATTTGATTCTCAGGATTGCACAGGGATGGAGCGTCTGGCGGTGCTGGTTGCCGGTATGATTTGACAGGGCGACGCCAAATCAGGATTCGCCCCGATTCGGGACAACAGGGCTGACAGGCTTGGGTTCCTGCCCGTTATAATGGTAGATTTTCCGTTAACACCGGGATTCGCCCCGGATTTTATGCAAGGGAATCTCGACATGACAGCCCGTAACACATTGTGTTTCTTCGCAACTGCTTCTGCCGTGACCATGGCGGGCGCATTTTTTGTCAGCCCGGCACTTGCCGCGCCCGGAGCGGATTATGAATATGCCGTGCCTGCTCCGGTCATGCCGCCACCGGCCCCGCCTGTCGTGTTCGGGAGCAATCCGGTTGTGCAGCCGCTGCCTGCTGCTCCGGCTATGCGGACCATGGCGCCGCCGCCTGCACCAGTGACCGAATATGAATACGAATATGAAACAAGCGGCCCGGCGGCATATCCGGCTCCGGCCTATTCCTATCCTGCGCAACCCTATCCTGTTCAGGCATATCCGGCACCCTATCCCGGTGCCTATGCTCCGGCCCCACAACCGGGTTATGCGCCACCAGCATTCGATCGGGATGCCTGGCTGGATGACTGCACAAAACGGATCAAGGGCACCAGTGGCAAGGAACGTGTTGATGCGCTGGGCTATGTTCTGGGCGGCCTTGCCGGCGGGGTAATCGGCAACCGGGCCTGGGATTCGGAACGGCTGGCCGGCACGCTGATTGGCGGTGGCACAGGTGCACTTCTGGGCGGGCTGATCGGAGGTTCAATCAAGAAGTCAGGCAAGGATCGTGATGTCTGCAAGGCCTATCTTGATCGCTATATGACACAGTATAGTGGCGGGCCTGCTCATGGAGCCTATCCCTATCCGGCCTATGGTTATGGCCAATACCCCGCTTATGGCTATGGCTACCAGATGATGATGGTGCCGGTCATGGTCACTGTTCCCCAGCGTGCAGTGGTGCGTGAATATGTGACCGAAGAATGGGTCGATGTTCCTGCGCCGCGGCAAAAAGTCATCAAATACAAGCGTCCCGTGCGCAAGGCCGTGCCGGTCAAGCGCGTAAAAACGAAATATATCAAAGGCAACTGAAGGTAGCTGACTGGCAGGGCGGGCACTGGCAGGTGCCCAGTGCTGTTCTGCCCTGTCCGTTTGATCCCTCAGGCCGTTTCGCCCGGCGCACTGGCCCTTATGGCAAGGGCATGAACCCGCTGGCCCGGAATATCGCCAAGGGTGCGATTGACCATTCTCTGCCGTTCCAGCCGGTTCTTGCCCGTAAAATGCGGGCTTTCAATCACAATGGTAAAATGGGATTCCCCGCTGCCATCATCGCCTGAATGGCCATGATGCTGCGCGCTGTCATTGATGATTTCAAGCCGGGTCGGCTCCAGCCCGGCTTGCAACAGGTCACGCATTTCTTCAGCAATGGGCCTGGCCATACGATCTCCTGTCATGGTCACGGGTTTCTGACATAGCTATATGCCTGCTGCAATGCCTTGTGGCCAAGACGGAAAAATTCGTCCTTCACATTTCATGTGTTGCACCCCATTATTCTGCAGGTGCGAAAAGACAGATTTCATGGACGCGTAGAAAGCGAAGGGCGAAAATGTGACATGCCCGGATGCGATGGGGCCGGAGAGTTTCGTGCGCCCGGCGGCCAGCCTGCCGGTTTTGACGGGCCGGGGGAATGGCGCTGGCTTTGCCTTGACCATGTTCGTGAATTTAACGCCGGATATGACTGGTTTGAAGGCATGTCCGCCGATGAAATTTTTCATGCCCAGTCGCCCGTGGCCGGATGGGATACGCATAGTCGTGCTTTCCGGGCGGATGCCGGCATTGACGGTATGCCCCGCTGGGCGGATTTTCATGATCCGCTGGATGCCATTGGTGCAAGAGCGGCTGATATTCGTAAACGTGCCGAGCGCCAGCAGCATTATACGCCGTCGCGTTTTACACCGGAAGAGCACGAGGCGCTGGAAGTGATGGGGCTGGGTGCAGATACGGATCGCGCTGCACTACGCCGCCGATATTCCGAACTGGTGCGGCGCTATCACCCGGATCGCAATGGCGGTGACAGACGTTATGAAGCAAGGCTGGGGCGCGTGGTCAGTGCGTATCAGACCCTGCGTAAATCTGCCTCATTCGGCTGATAGCAACCTGCAATGATGCTGAAGCATCAGCCAGCATGGCATCAGCCGTTTGAAACGCTCAGGCGCCGCGCGGGCTTGACCAGATTACGATGACTCGCGCTCATCGCATTCCGGTATGAGCGGATGGGTCATTCTGTTCCCTTGCCGATCAGGCTGAACATGGCCCCTTGCGGGTCAAGCCCCTGAATTATGAAGTCGCCGCCCGGAATCTGCATCGGGCCATTGATGATCTGACCACCATTATCCCGCACATATTGCGTTGCAGCGGGAATATTCGCGACACGGAAATAATAGCACCACAGGGACAGGGGCATTTCGGGCGGCTGGTTCATGATTGCGCCCAGCGTGTATCCATTCACACCCAGCATCTGATATTGCCCGAGATCGCCCATATCCATAGCCTCGCCATTTTCCCAGCCAAACACAGTCTGGTAAAAATCCAGCGCCCCTGCCTGATCGCCGGTTATCAGCTCATTCCATGCGCAGTGACCTTCCATCGGTTCAAACCGGGCGAAGGACTGGCTATCTTCCTCCCCCTCCGGCTGCATGAGGTAAAACATCGCTCCTTGCGGATCGGCGATCAGGGCAAAATGGCCGACATCGGGCAGGTGTTGGAGAGGGGTCAGGATTTTTCCGCCCTTGCCTTGCAGATCAGAGACGACCTGCTTCGCATTGTGAACAGAGATATAACCGCCCCAGAATGGCCGTGCGCCATGTTCTGCCATAGTGTTGTCAATCGGCATCAGCCCGGCAACGGGAATACCGGATTTGCTGATAATGCGGTAATCCATCCCTTCCATGCCGCTATCCTCGATATCCCATCCAAGCAGCTTGCCGTAAAATTCGCAGGCTCCATCCGCATCGCTGGTCAGCAGTTCATACCAGATGAAATCGCCGTTTTTTATGGTCATGTTCGTGCTCCTGTGTGGCAGGCCCGCGTGGTGCCTGAGCGTTTCAAACTGCTGATACGGCAGCATCACGGCAGTCTGGCATTAGTTGCCAATTGTGGCAGTGGAACGACAATTTTGCCGATTTGGCGACTTGCAGCATTGCCCCCTCCTGTATAGGCAAGGCGCCGAGATGAATGATATGACCGAAAAGAACCACGAACCCACCAGCAAGACCGTTCTGGCTGCGCCTGATCGGGACGTCAGCGTGCGCGATGTGTTTGGCATTGACGTTGACATGATGGTGCCGGCTTTTTCCGTAAAGGATGAGCGCGTGCCTGATCTGGATGAAAACTATGTTTTCGACCCGGATACGACTCTGGCGATTCTGGCAGGCTTTGCCCATAACCGGCGCGTCATGGTGCAGGGGTATCATGGCACCGGAAAATCCACGCATATCGAGCAGGTCGCGGCGCGGCTCAACTGGCCATGCATCCGGATCAATCTTGATGCACATATCAGCCGGATTGACCTTGTCGGGCGCGATGCGATCGTCCTGAGAGATGGCTTGCAGGTGACCGAGTTTCGTGAAGGTTTGCTGCCCTGGGCCTTGCAGCATCCGGTTGCGCTGGTATTTGATGAATATGACGCAGGCCGCCCCGATGTCATGTTCGTGATCCAGCGTGTTCTGGAAACCGAAGGCAAGCTGACCCTGCTGGATCAAAACCGCGTGATCCGCCCTGATCCGTGCTTCCGCCTCTTTGCTACGGCCAATACGGTTGGTCTGGGGGATACTAGCGGCATGTATCACGGCACGCAGGCGATTAATCAGGGCCAGATGGACCGCTGGAATATTGTTGTCGGGCTGAATTATCTGCCGTTTGAAACCGAGCTGGAAATAGTATCGGCCAAGAATCCGCAAATGGATGCGAAAATTCTGGGCACTATGATCCGGGTGGCAGAACTGACAAGGCAGGGCTTCATGAATGGCGATATTTCCACGGTCATGAGTCCGCGCACGGTCATTACCTGGGCGCAGAATACCGGGATATTCAAGGATGTCGGCTTTGCCTTCCGCCTTTCCTTCCTCAACAAATGTGATGAGGCGGAGCGGATGCTGGTGGCCGAATATTACCAGCGCGTCTTTGGCGAAGACCTGCCCGAAAGCATAGTATCCAGAAGCGGGGGTTAACTGGCGTGTGCGGTCGGGGTGAATCGTACGAATACAGACGGAGATTATGAGCCAGAAAGGCAGATCCATGGATTGGGGCTTTCCCCGCTGGCGCGGCTATGGCAGCAAGCGCGAGGCGGTGAATGTGCGGATTTGCGACCGTCATGGCTGCGAAGAACCGGGCGATTGCCCTGCACCCAAATCGCCCAATAGCCCTGAACGCTGGTATTTCTGCCAGAAACATGCGGCAGAATATAATTCGCGCTGGGATTATTTCGAAGGCCTGTCCAAGGAAGAGGCGGAGAAACGTGCCGCGGGAGAAAGACGCGAAAATGCCGGCTATGCCGAAGCATCGCATTATGGCTGGGCCGGTTCGGGTGATGGCAGCCGCAGCGCCGATGAAATGCGTGCGCTTGAGGTGCTGGGCGTGGACCCCGACGCAGATTTTGCCGCGATCAAAAAAGCATGGCGGGACAAGGCAAAGGAAGTCCATCCCGATGTCCGCCCCGGCGATGAAGATGCCGCCAAAGCCTTTCAGGCCTATCAACTGGCTTACGAAGTCTTGCGTCAGGCTGAAGAACGGCGCGAGTGGAAAGGGTGATCAGAGTGCGATGACAAAAAGTGGGCACCGGTTTTTGTCAAAAATGGCACGATAACAAAAGTATAATGAGCGGGATGTGATCAATCAGATGTCATCCCGCTCTATCCCTCCTGCCTCATGTCCTGATCAGAGTTTCATAATAGTTCGCCAGTGAATCGGCATTGGCTTCCCAGCTGAAGCGCGCGGCCATGGCTGCTACCTTTTCGCGCGGTGGTGGATCGGCCAGCAAGGTATGAATTCCCTGCGCAATTGCCGGTGTATTGCGCTCTACAATCAGGCCTGCATCGCGGTGGGTAACAAGTTCGCGCGCGCCGCCCGCATCGGTGATAACCAGCGGTGTCCCGCAGGACAGTGCTTCTACCCAGGCATTGGCCAGCCCTTCGCTGGAAGATGGCAGCACCATGGCATCTGCGGCATTGAGCACCAGGGGGAGAAGATTGTGATCCAGCAGGCCAAGGAAATGCACCCTGTTGGCACCGCCGCTTTGATGGGCCAGAAGTTTCAGCCGGGCTTCATCCTCGCCTTTGCCCACCAGTAACAGATGCGCATTTGGGATCTCCGGCAAGGCGCCTATAACAAATTCCTGCCCCTTGCGCGGGATCAGCGCGCCGACACTTGCCAGCACGGGGGCATTTTCAGGCAGAGGGATATCGAGAGCGGCACGGAGGTTTTTCCGGGCTTCTGCGCGATCTGCCGGAGAAAACCGTATCCGGTCCAGGCCGGTATAATGGAGCGTAATCTTGTCTCGCGGCAGACCAAGAGCAGCCATGTCATCCGCCAGTGCGCCGCAGACCGCGAGCAATCCATCTGCCTTGCTGGCTGCACTGCGCATCTGTTTACATGCTCCGCCTTGCCCGCCCCAGTAATGAATATCCGCTCCGCGTGCCTTGATGGAAAAGGGCACATTCAGCCTTGCTGCCAGTGCTGCAACAGCCGGGCCGTCAGGATAGAAGAACTGCGCATCCATAACGTCAAAATGGTGCGATTCATGAAGCTGGCGAACAAGGGGCCATACAGCACGTGCAATCAGCGCCGGGTTGATCCGACCACCTATTTTTGGGATCAGCGGAAATACAGGCCGCAAGACGCGTACGCCATGCTCCTGCCCGTCAATAGCTGCATCCCTGATGGCCCGGTATTTTCCAAACGCAATGGGCGGCACACCCATGGGGTTGATCATTGTAACCTCCCAGTCTCCACGCGCGGCCAGTGCTTCAAGCGAACGTGCGACAAAAGTGCCAAAACGCGGGTTTGCCGGATTGGGATAGAGGGTAGAAAGGGATAGCAGCTGTTTCACGAAGCGGGCTTTACAGGAGATTCCTTTCCGCTTGCTTTCCCATCTGCCGTTTTTTCAGAGAGGGCGGACCAGCATTTCTGCCAGTGCAATCCATGGCGGATCATCCACAACCTGTTGTTTCTGCCCCGTTCCGGGTGGCAAAATGCCAACCAGATTGCCTTTCCGGTCAATCAGGCGGCCAAAGGCAAATCGCCCACCCTTTCGCGGAACCAGCACATCGCGATTGACTGCGCGGGCCACATCATCGGGCTGGATCTGTCGCATCCATATCTGGTCTCCGGCGCGGTATTCCCCTGCGGCAGCTTCCACCGCCAGCACCACCAGAGGCCCGCCTGCGCCCAATTGTGCGGGAATGATAGCATCGCGTGGATGAGTGAGTTCTTCTGCCCCATGCTCGCCCAGTGAGGCGACAATCTGCACGCTTTCATTCTTCTCAGAGCGGAGCAGCAATTCCGGGTCAACTTCAAGCCCGGCGGCAATCCGCTCCATCCAGCGGGTCGAGAGGTTGCGCATTCCCGTTTCCAGACGGCCAATGGTCTGTGCCGTGGTTGGCGGATCGCAGGCAGCGGCAAGATCGGCCAGAGTCATGCCCTTTTCCTTGCGAATGGCGCGGATACGATTGATCATGTGCTCAAACCTTTAACCAATATGGTTTTATACTTTCCTGCAGCAAGGCGTTTCTGGCAAGATTTATTTTGCTGAATGCTCCTGGTGTTTGGTCACGGCCATATGCGCAATGAGTCCTGACTCTGGATATCAGACAGGAGTGCGTCTGACAGAAGCGTAGAAGTTCAGCCCAGAAAGCCGGCAATCCGTTTGCGCAAGGCTGGCAGAACATCACCTTCAAACCATGGATTTTTACGCATGAAGATCGTGCTGCGCCACGAAGGATGCGGCAAGGGCAGAAAATCCGGCAGATAGGAGCGGAATTTATGCACCCGTTCTGTTTGCAGCAAGGACGCATCATCGGGAAGGTAATAATGCTGCGAATAGACCCCCACCAGTAATGTCAGCCGGTCTTTGGGCAGGCAGTTCAGGATTTTGTCATGCCACAGTGGCGCACATTCCTTGCGCGGCGGCAAATCACCGCTTTTGCCCTTGCCCGGATAGCAAAAGCCCATCGGCATTAGCGCGGTAATGGCGGGATCATAAAACTGCTTGTGGCTCAGTCCCGTCCATTCGCGGAGCCTGTCTCCACTCGCATCATCCCACGGGATTCCGCTTTTCTGAACCTTGATCCCCGGAGCCTGACCAATAATGACCAGTCTGGACGTGGCGGAAAACTGGACAATCGGCTTTGGGGCGTAGGGCAGATATTGCGCGCATACGGTGCAGGCGCGCACATCGGCTTCCAGTGTCTTTGCCGAAGAAGGGGCCGAAGAGGAGGCAGACTCGGTCATGACCTGTGCATTATACACAGGTTTACGGGTTTTTCCCAATGGCCTGCCAATGGACGATATAGCTGGCAGAACCGTCAGGCCGGTTTCTGGTTCAGGCGATCTGCCCAGTCTCCGGCCTGTGCCATCCACACTGCCATTGCTGCTATTGCAGCGGTTTCGGCGCGCAGGATGCGCGGACCAAGCGAAACAGGATGGGCGCAGGCATGTGCTCGGATGGCAGCCCGCTCGGCATCATCAAACCCGCCTTCCGGCCCGACAAGCAGGCCTGCTGGCGGCAGGCTGGCAGCAAAACGGGTAGTTACGGCCTCATCCGCACCGCCACTGTCGACCATCTCATCGGCAAACAGCAGGGTGCGTTCCGATTCCCACTGGCGCAGCAGCATATCAAGTTTCACCGGTTCCATCACTTCGGGCAAGGCGGTGCGTGCGCATTGCTCGGCTGCTTCGGTAACAATGGTCCGGGCGCGATCAGGGTTGAGCCTGTCAACAACGCAGCGACGGGTCAGAACAGGCTGGATACGGGCCGCGCCCAGTTCTGTTGCCTTTTCCAGAACAAGGTCAAACCGGTCTTTCTTGAGCAAGGCAGGGCACAGGGTAAAATCGGGCACGGTTTCACGCAGTCGCAGATGTTCAATCACCGCAACCCGAATGTCGCGTTTGCCCGCACTCACGACACGCGAGGCCCATTCACCCGTGATGTTATCGCACAGGATTACAATATCGCCGGTTTTTATGCGCATCACGCGCAGGAGATAATGGGCCTGGTTTCCGTCCAGAGCCAGTTCTGTGTCCAGAGCCAGCGTCCGGGTGACAAACAGGCGGGGGGCGCTTCGTGGCGGCCAGGCGGGGGTTGCAGGCATAGGCTTGCCCTAGAGCATTTTCAGAAAAAGTTGATAGACTTTTTCGGTCCGAAAATGCGAAGAAACAAACCACTGCAGCATTGCTAATGATGCAGCATGACATCTCAATGCTGCAAGCGCGCAGAGGGTTAAGAATCAGGTATGAATACAGGTGATATTGTTCCCGACAGCCAGCATCGCGGCCTGATTGCCCGCCTGCCGCAAGTTCCGCGAGATCTGGCCATGCTTGCGCGGTTTGACCGGCCTATCGGCTGGTGGCTTCTGTTCTGGCCCTGTGTCTGGGGGCTGTGGCTGGCGGGACGAGGGGTGCAATGGCAGATGTCGCTGTGGTTCCTTTTGGGCAGCATTGCCATGCGCGGGG
>JBKEEC010000025.1:0-3505 GCA_047975785.1 Sphingomonadaceae bacterium
CCATAGCAATTCGCTGGTTTCAGGTTCGCTCTACTACACCGATATGCCCGATCCGCCCGGAAATGTAGTGTTCGAACGGTTCAACCATTATCGGGCAATCGAGCTGGTGGTAGATCCGGAGCGGACTAATATTTACAATACGCAGCGTAATGCAATCATCCCTGAAAAGGGTGATCTGTTCCTGTTTGGCAGCGGGCTTCAGCACTATGTAGAAGAAAATACTTCAGCCCAGCCGCGCTATTCGATTGCGTTTAACAGTTTCGTGCGGGGCACAATTGGCAGCTTTCGCGATGTTAGCGAACTGAAGCTTTAAAGCATTGCGCGAAAAAGTGGATACCGGTTTTTCGCAAAAAGCAATGCGACAACAAATAGATATAGTGGTGTACGTGATTCAACAATTACCCACACCGCTATAGAGCGAGATGACATATGACAGAATTGCATCCCGCTCTTTATACTTTTGTTGTCGTGTGATTTTTTGACAAGAACCGGTGCCCGATTTTTGTCATCCCACTCTTGGCTGATAGGTCTGCTCAGGTCCGGGGAAGCTGCGCGCGCGCACTTCTTCTGCATATTGGGCCGCGGTTTTGTCTATCTCTTCGGCAAGTGAGTTGTATTTCTTGACGAAGCGCGGAACACGATCAAACATGCCAAGCATATCCTCTGTAACCAGAACCTGTCCGTCACATTGTGCGGATGCACCTATGCCGATTGTCGGGCAGGATATGGCTCTGGTCACATCTATTGCGACCGGTTCAACCACACCTTCAACCACCACCGCAAAAGCTCCGGCCTTGTCCAGAGCTACCGCATCGGAAACAATTTTGTCTGCCTCTGCATCGCTGCGACCACGTGCACCGTATCCGCCAAGCATATTTACGGCCTGCGGGGTCAGCCCTACATGGCCCATCACCGGAATTCCTCTCTGGCTGAGAAAGGCGACCGTTTCCGCCATAGCCTG
This sequence comes from Sphingomonadaceae bacterium, assembly GCA_047975785.1. Lineage (GTDB taxonomy): Bacteria > Pseudomonadota > Alphaproteobacteria > Sphingomonadales > Sphingomonadaceae > JACXVD01. Next base: position 962 of record JBKEEC010000025.1, read on the forward strand.
CCCGCCTTCCAGCTTTACCCCTGCCGCGCCGCTTTGCTTCATCAGGAAGGCTGCGCTTTCAAATGCCTGCTGCGGTGAAGCTTCATAGCTGCCAAAGGGCATGTCGCACAGAACAACCGAATGATAGTTGCCGCGCACAACGGCTGCCGCGTGATTGGCCATCATCTCCAGAGTGACGGGGACAGTGGATGGCAGGCCGTAGATGACCTGTCCAAGCGAGTCTCCTACCAGCAACATATCGCAGTGAGTGTCGAGTAACTGGGCCTGACGGGCGGTATATGCTGTCAGCATAACCAGGGGTTTTTCTGTCACGCCATCCTGCTTGCGCTGGCGGATTGCGGGCACGGTAAGGCGCCGCATTGGCTGCGGTGTGGGGTTGGCGCGGCTGGTAGCTGTATCAAGCTGAAAGGTCGTGGACATGGCCATCTTGTAGCCAATGTCGCATGTCTGGGGAAGGCTTTGCATTTTGCCTTGCTTATCGCGGTGTTGGGAGTAGCTTCGCGCACATTGAGTTAACCGGGAGGGGGTTAACCGGGGGAACCTGGCCTTGCCCGGCATAAAGTCAGGGAGACTTCGATGTTTGGTCGCGTTAAACCGCTTGATGCCATATTGGCCACAGCGGAGAAAAAGGCTCTCCATCGTTCGCTGGGGGCAGTGCAGCTTACGCTGCTTGGAGTCGGGGCTATTATTGGCACCGGCATTTTTGTTCTGACATCCGAAGCGGCCCAGAAAGCCGGGCCGGGCATGATGTGGAGCTTTGTCATCGCAGCAGCAGTCTGCGGTGTGGCGGCGCTCTGTTACTCCGAAATAGCTTCCATGGTTCCGGTTTCGGGCTCCGCCTATACCTACACCTATGCCGTTATGGGAGAATTGCTGGCCTGGATGGTCGGCTGGGCGTTGATTCTGGAATATGCGGTGGCTGCATCGGCGGTATCGGTTGGCTGGTCGGGCTATTTTGTCGGCTTGCTGGCAAGCTGGGGGGTGACTTTACCCAATGAACTTGTCGTCGGCCCCTATGCAGGCGGTATAGTCAACCTGCCGGCATTGGTCATTGCGCTTCTGGTTACACTGCTGCTGATGATCGGCACTACCGAAAGCGCACGGGTGAATGCAATTCTGGTCGCGGTGAAGGTGACAGCACTGACAGTATTCATTGCTCTGACCTTGCCGGTGCTGAATGGCGCGAATTTTGAGCCTTTCACCCCCAATGGCTGGTTTGACCCAGGCTCAGGGCTGGGCGTGGTTGGCGCTGCTGCGTCAATCTTTTTTGCCTATGTCGGCTTTGATGCGGTGTCCACAGCCGCCGAGGAAACCCGTGAGCCGCAGCGCAATGTTCCGATCGGGTTGATTGGCAGCCTGACAATCTGCACCATATTTTACTTGCTGGTAGCTGCCGGGGCGATTGGTGCAATCGGATCACAGCCTGTTGCGGGGCCAGGGGGAGAGATATTGCAACCCGGCACACCTGCGCTTGCCGCACAGTGCAAGAGCTTCATTGATATGGGGCATGAACCGCTTGTCTGCAGCCATGAAGCACTGGCCCATGTGTTGCGCGAAATCGGGTGGGAGCGGATAGGCGATCTTATTGGTGTGGCGGCATTTCTTGCCCTGCCATCGGTCATTCTCATCATGCTGTTTGGCCAGACACGGATTTTCTTTGTCATGGCGCGTGATGGCCTGCTGCCCGAAAAACTGGCGAGTATTCACCCCAAATGGAAAACACCGCATATTGTTACGGCCATAACGGGTGTTGCGGTTTCGTGCTTTGCGGCATTTTTGCCGGTGGGCAAGCTGGCGGATATTTCCAATTCCGGCACATTGTTTGCCTTTTTCATGGTGGCGATCGCGGTGCTGATCCTGCGCCGGACCCAGCCTGACCGGCATCGTCCGTTTCGCACTCCTGCTATCTGGCTGGTAGCGCCTCTGGCGATTATTGGCACGCTGGGACTGTTCTTCAACCTTCCGGTAGAATCGCAACTTGTGCTGCCAGTCTGGGGCGGGATCGGTCTGGTCGTCTATTTCCTCTACGGCTATCGCAAAAGCCATGTCGGACGCGGTATTATTGATGTCCATGAAGAAGATAGCGATGTTCCGCCGCTGCCGGTTCCACCTCTGCCATCTTTCGAGGAAGACCAGAACTGACGGGTATTTTCCGTCAGGTGTTTTCCGTTCAGGGACAATTGACAGGGCGCGGCGTTAATATTCTGCACCCTGTTTTGTGCGTTGCAAAATATCAACCATATCACGAATGCAGGCGGAAATATCCGCCTGTTGCGGCAAAGCTGCAGCCTGCTCCGGGATTGAGAAAATCTTGAAATCCCAGTCTGTTGAATGACTTTCCGGGAAGGCTTGAGCGGATTCAGGCCAAGTTTCACCTTCTGGTAAGGTTTACACAGGTGCTGTCCTGTTTTGGGACCAGACAGATAAAACCGAGGTTTTGGCCTCTAAGGCTAACGGTATATTCACCCTTTTTGGCGAGAAAGCCATCCAGAAACCGCGGGTGTGCATGTGAGGTCGCTCCTCATCTGCATGGAAAGCCCGCTC
>JBKEEC010000026.1:0-12066 GCA_047975785.1 Sphingomonadaceae bacterium
AAGCGGACCAGATTGCCCAAGGCATCGGTCAGCGCCAAAATCTTGGTCGTCATGCCACCTATTGAGCGGCCAATGGCCTGGCTCTGAGTCCCCCTTTTGCGCCGTGGCCGTGCCGGTGACCCTTGACGATGGTGGCATCCACCATGGCGTATTCCATGTCGGGCTGCTCCGATAAGGCATCGAAAATCCGCGTAAAAACATCGGCTTCACGCCAATCCCGAAAACGGCGGAAGGTTGTGCTCCAGTTGCCGAACATGGTCGGCAGATCGCGCCACGGACTGCCCGTTCGCACAATCCACAGCACCGCTTCCAGAAACAGCCGGTTGTTCCTGCCACTGCGTCCGGGGTCTGTTGCCTTACCCAGACAATGCGGTTCCATCTTCGCCCATTGGGCATCGGTCAGCACAAAGCGTTCCATCCCAAGTGTGAATCACATCTTCGAACAAATGGGAATCCTGAATCCCCACAACCCCTAGAGTGTGATGACAAAAAGTGGGCACCAATTTTTGTCAAAAAATCACACGACAGCAAAAGTATAAAGAGCGGGATCTGATTCTGTCATATGTCATCCCGCTCTAGGGCCAGGGGGAGGCGGCTCTGCCTCCCCCAGGTTTTCCATTAATATTTCAAGGTTCTCCCGATCCCCATAGCCGGTCCTGCCGGACATAGCCCTTGCGCCTCCCGTCTATTTCCAGAACGCACCAGCCATCGGCGCACTCACCCAGATTGCCAACAACACCCGGCTCCAGATTCCATTTCAGGCGGGCCGAATCTGACGGGGCCTCGCGCATCGCGGCCAGCCCCTCCCCCACCACCAACGCTCCGCGCTCCGGCTTTAGCAGACGGGCGACAACCCAGCCTTGCTCCCCGTCAGGATCGCGGATCAGGCGCCAGCCTTCCTTCACCCGAACCACCTTGACCGGCAGGCCCTTACGCTTGAAAACCCACGAGATCTTGTAATCCTCGCTTGGTCCAACGCGCATGTTCACCTCGCCTGCACGCATGGCGGCCCAATAGGGAACCTCACGCTCCTGAGCGCATAATGGCTGTGAAGCGCATATGGCAAATAGCAGCGCCGTGACGACAGAACTCATCCTTTGTATCATTCCCGTATCATAAATCTGCACAACCCGTCTCATCAAGTCAGGAGATAACCTTGACCACAACCGTGGCTCGCCCTAGCGCATGAAGCATGACAGTCAGTTCTCTCCGGACTTTTGCCCAGCCACCCAGGCTCATTGTCACGCGCCATCTTCTGCCGTCGATAGAAACGCGGATGCAGGAATTGTTTGACGTGCAACTTAATCAGGATGATCAGCCCATGTCGCGCGATGCCATGGCCGAGGCCATGCGCAATTGTGATGTTCTGGTCCCTACGGTTACGGACAGAATCGATGCCGCGCTGATTGATCAGGCGGGGGACCAGCTGGGGCTGATTGCCAATTTCGGCGCCGGGACCGATCATATTGATCTGGCTGCAGCCCGACGGCGCAAAATCATTGTTTGCAATACACCCGGCGTATTTACTGATGATACTGCCGATCTCACTATGGGGCTGATTATCGGGGTTCCGCGCCGGATGCGCGATGGCACTGCACTCATCCGCCGGAACGAATGGACCGGATGGTCCCCTCTTGCCATGCTTGGCCGACAATTGGGCGGCAAGGTTCTGGGGATTGTAGGCATGGGGCGTATCGGGCAGGCAGTGGCTCACAGGGCGCGGGCCTTTGGCTTGCAGATTGCCTATCACAACCGTCAACCGCTCCCGCCCGCGGTGGAAAATATGTTTCAGGCCCGCTATGTGGAAGATCTGGACGAATTGCTGGCCATGTCAGACATTGTCACCCTGCACTGCCCCTCAACCCCTGCTACACATAATCTGATCGATGCAGGACGGATTGCAAAAATGAGGCCCGGCTCCTGTCTGATCAACACAGCAAGAGGTGATATTGTCGATTACGATGCGCTGATTGATGCGCTGGAATCCGGCCATCTCGGCGGTGCAGGACTGGATGTTTATCCTGATGAGCCGCATGTTGATCCGCGTCTGCTGGCGCATCGCAACACCATTACCCAGCCCCATACCGGAAGCGCAACGGTTGAGGGTCGCGAACAGGCCGGAGAGCGGGTTATTGCCAATATCGTTATCTGGTCCCGCGGAGAGCGCCCACCAGATATGGTGCTGGAAGGGCTGGTATAATTCCTAGAGTGTGATGACAAAAAGTGGGCACCGGTTTTTGTCAAAAAATCACACGACAACAAAAGCATAAAGAGCGGGATCTGATTCTGTCATATGTCATCCCGCTCTAGCTGCGATGAGGCTGACTCATCAGCGTCTGGTTTTACACCAGAATTTCTGCCGCCGGTCCCTGTCCCAGAAACATAGCCGGACTTGCACTTGCGCCATATGCGCCGGCGCAGAACACCGCGACAAGATCCCCCACATCTGCGTGAGGCACTAATACCCTGTCGGCCAGCCGGTCCAGCGGGGTGCACAGGCATCCGACAATATTGGCCTGTTCCTGCACACCGTCTGGCGCCCGACTGGCGATCGCCACCGGATAATTTCGCCGGACAACAGTGCCGAAATTCCCTGAAGCCGCCAATTGGTGATGCAATCCGCCATCTGTAATCAGATAGGTTTCACCGTGGCTGAGCTTGCGATCAATAATCCGGGTGAGATAAACGCCTGCCTCACCCACGAGATACCTGCCCAGCTCAATACAAAGCTGTGCCTGTGCAAGACTATCCGGCAGGGCTTCAAACCGCTCTGACAGGGCCGCGCCGATTGCGTTAATATCCAGCGGCTCATCCCCATGAAAATAGGGTATCCCAAATCCGCCCCCCATATTCAGCTTGGGCAAAGTGGCACCAATGTCCTGAGACAAACGATCTGCCAGTTCCAGCACATTTCCTTGTGTCTCGATAATGGCATCGGCATCAAGCGCCTGACTTCCGGTGAAGATGTGCAGCCCCCGCCATTCGGCCCCTGACCGGATGATTTCCTTCGCAAGAGCAGGCACACGCTCTTCATCTATTCCGAATGGTTTGGCACCGCCTCCCATTTTCATACCGGAGCCGCGCAGCTCGAACGACGGATTGACCCGAATGGCAAGCCGCGGCGTAATGCCCTGTCTGGCAGCAATTTCCATTGCACGGCAGGCTTCACCTTCGGATTCCAGATTAAGCGTAACGCCTGCACTGATTGCCGCTGCAATTTCATCATCCCTTTTGCCCGGTCCGGCAAAGCTGACGATAGAAGTGTCGATTCCGGCCTGCTGAATCATTACCAGTTCACCGCCTGATGCAATATCAAAGCCATCGACCAGCCCGGCCATACAGGTCAGCACTTCGTGAAACGGATTGGCCTTGACAGCATAATGGATTGCCAGACGTTTCGGCATGGCTGCCCGTAATTGCGCCATCCGGTCTGACAGGGCCGATCGGGAATAAACAAAAAGCGGAGTTTTCCCTGATTTTTCAATTAATTCACCTGCGGACTTCCCGCCGATTACCAGATCCCCCCCCACCCATTCATAGCCGGCAGGTATTGGCCCGGTCGGCTTGTTGCCTGATGCTGATTGTCTCCGTTGCGAAGGCCCACTTTCATTCCTGCTCATGCGCCGATCTCCAGTGCCAGTGCCGTGCGATCCAGCTTGCCATTCGGATTGGTAGGCATGGTCTTGCGCCAGTGGATGACTTTGGGTTGCATGAAATTGGGTAACTCCTTTGCCAATGCTCTGGGCAAGGCTATATCGGGATTTTCTGCTCCGGGGGCAGCACGAACCACCAGATGCACGGCATGGCCAAGCCGTTCATCCGGCACTCCCAGTGCAACCGCTTCTGCTACAAGTCCGGTCGCCACGGCTGCATCCTCCAGTTCCTGCGGGCTGATCCGGTTGCCTGCGCTCTTTATCATCGCATCACGGCGCCCGACAAAGTAAAGCAGACCGTCTTCGCTTTGCCGCACCCTGTCCCCTGACCAGACGGCAACACCGCCATAATGTGACCGGGGTGGCGCAGGCTTGAACCGCTCCGCCGTGCGCCGGGGGTCCTGCCAGTATCCCCCCGCCACCAATGGCCCGCAATGGACAAGTTCCCCCTCCTCTTCCGGCGCGGCAACCGCGCCATGGTCGTCAATTACCAGTATCTCGGCAAAAGGAATGGCCTTTCCCATGGATGTTGGATGAGAATCGACCAGATCCGGGGCCAGATAGGTTGAACGGAAAGCTTCAGTCAGCCCATACATCGGAAACAGACGCGCATGAGGAAAAATCCGCCGCAAGTCATGCACAAGCTCCTCGGTCAGGGCTCCGCCTGAATTGGTCAACCGGCGCAGCGATCCGCTGGCATTTTCAGGCCAGTCGAGCTCTGTCAATTGCACCCATAAGGGGGGAACTGCGGCCAGAGTCGTGATTCCGTGACGCGAACAAGCCTTGATAACATCGCGGGGCAACAGATAATCCAGAGGAACGACAGCCCCGCCCGCATACCATGTAGAAAAAAGCTGGTTTTGCCCGTAATCAAAAGACAGGGGCAATACAGCCAGTGTCACATCATCCCGCTCCAGCTCCAGATAATGAGCAACGCTGACAGCCCCAAGCCACATATTCGCATGGCTGAGCATGACCCCCTTGGGCTTTCCGGTTGAGCCGCTGGTATAGAGAATCGCCGCCAGCTCAGACGGGTCATGAGCAGAAGCATCAAGCCGGGCCTCACATTCTCCCATATCCTGCACCGCTGCTTTTTCTTCCAGAGCCGGACAATCTGGCGGCACATCCCCTGCCTCCAGCGTAGCCAGTCGCGCTTTGGTCGCTATCAGGAGGCTGGCACCGCTATCGGCCAGAATATGCGCTACCTGCATCCGCTTAAGCAGCGGGTTGACCGGAACATGCACCAGACCTGCACGCGCACAGGCCAGTGGCAAAAGACAGGTCAATTCGCCCTTGGCGGCCCAACTGGCCACCCGCGCTCCCTTTTCAGGCACTTTTTCCCTGAGCCAGCCCGCCATATGAGAGATACGGGTTCTTAAGTCCTTATAGAGTAAACTGCGCTCACGCAGGATGAGCGCCTTGTCTTCGTCCTTGCCCAGTTCGGCAAGATGGTCGAGCGGACGTGGGGCAGGATCAGGCGCAGATGTCATAACGCTCCAGAAGGGAAACAGAATAGTGATCGCCATCAGCTATCACGACAGGGTTAACGTCTTGCAAGGGACAGTGCCAGAAATTGCATCACCTTTCGACAGGGAGGAATGGTTTACCCTGCTGGCCGATAGCGGTCTTGAACCCGTAGTGCCTCTGGCCCGCTCGGATAATGCGGTGGCTTCGCTGGCTCTGACCCGCGCCAATGGCCGGCTGGAGCCAATGCGCAACTGGTATAGTTTTACGTGGCGCCCCGGCGTTCCACAAGGCACGGATGGAGATAACCTGCTCCGTGCTCTGGCAACAGATTTACGCAAGCAGGCGCATCGCGTAACCTTGTGGCCCGTGCCCGATGAGGATGGCAGCGCCACCCGGCTGGAGCAGGCCTTTGCCACAGCCGGCTGGTCCGTGCGCAGGCAGCAATGTGATTACAACCATGTGCTGCATATTAACGGTCGCAGTTTTGCAGAATATTGGGCTGGCCGGTCAGGGCGGATGCGCACAACCCTGAAACGCAAGGCAAAAAAGGTGGATGTCACCCTTTTTACCTCCTTTGACCCTGCGGTATGGCAGGATTATGAAACGGTCTATTCCCGGAGCTGGAAACCCGAAGAAGGAGATCCGGCCCTGCTGCGCAGGTTTGCGCAGGAAGAAGGTGCTGCCGGGCGGCTTCGTATGGCACTCGCCCATGCGGGAGGAGAGCCGCTGGCCGCCCAGTTCTGGACCGTCGAGGCAGGAACCGCCTATATTCACAAGCTGGCCCATACCGAAGCCGCAAAGCCTCTCTCGGCCGGAACCAGCCTTAGCGCCGCACTGTTTGAGCATGTGATTGACACAGACCGGGTAAGCCTGATTGACTTTGGCACAGGGAATGACCCTTACAAGGCGGACTGGATGGAGGAAGTCCGGCCACGATTCTTGCTTGATTTCCTTGATCCGCACCAGCCTCGTGCATGGCCAGCACTTTTTCGTCAGCATCTGCAACGCCTTGCGCCATCAAAATCGTCCGTCTAAAGCGTTTTATCACTAATGATGGCCTGAAAACGGGGGAAGCCACAAGAATGACAGGGCTGCAAACTGGTCATGCGAATACGCAGCGCAGCAAGATCGACATAAAACTGCGTCAAATTCTGGCCGATGTGCTTGGACTTGATCGTGCAGATGTAGATCTGTTTGACGAAGATACTGGCCTCTTCGGTCATTTGCCAGAACTGGACTCGATGGCAGTGGCGGGCTTGCTGACTGAAATGGAAGACCGGCTCGACATTCTGATAGAGGATGAAGATGTTGATGGAGAAATGCTCGAAACCTATGGCGGTTTGCTTTTCTTTGCGGAAAACAGAGCTGCCGGGGCGTAACTCAGGTGAAATATGTTCACTGGAACTGCCCCGACATTGATGGAGGCATAAACCAGGAAATTGCATTGTGTTTTGACCGGTCGCGCAAAAACCGGCTGCTCATTCTTCCAGCCCTGTTTGATGAAGCCAACAAGATGCGCCGACATAGTGTGGAACTCATGCGCAGGCTTGATCTGTCTGGCATTGACTGTTTCCTGCCCGACCTTCCCGGATGCAATGAAAGCCTGTCTCCGCTCAGACAGCAAAGTCTTGATAGCTGGAAAGATGCGGCTGGCGCTGCAGCCAGACATTTTGCCGCAAATAGAATTCTGACGATACGTGCAGGTGCATTGCTTGCCCCTGACGGGCTGTCAGGCTGGCGACAAAATCCGGTGAGCGGGCGTAATATCCTGCGCTCCATGTTGCGGGCGCAGGTCATTTCTGCTCGTGAGAATGGCCGCGAAGTAACAACAGAAAACCTGCAACAGACCGGACGGAATCAGGGGCTCGATCTGGCCGGATGGTCCATCGGGCCCACCATGTTCGCGCAGCTCGAAGCGGCCACCCCTGCTGATAACCCCCTGCTGATTGACATTGATCAGTCGCTGCTGGGTGGTAGCGGGCTTTGGCTACGGGCCGAGCCGGATGAAGACCCCGAACAGACCGATGCCCTTGCAGCAATTATTGCTGTCTCGCTGGAAAGCACCGATGAAACAGCGGCATCGCATCGACCTGCCCGCGAGGAACCATTGTGAGCCGCACCGCCCTGACCTTTGACTGCCAGGGTATGACACTGGCCGCCACACTGGATATTGCCCCGCGCACGACCGGCCTGCTTTATATCAGCGGTGGTAATGAAATCCGCTCCGGAGCATTTTCCGGTCAGGCACATCTGGCAGCGCGTATTGCTGCAGCAGGCTTTCCGGTATTCCGTTTTGACCGGCGCGGCATTGGCGATAGCGACGGCGAAAATTCGGGGTTCCGCAATAGTCGGATCGATATTGAGACTGCACTGGGCACTTTCCGGGCGATGGCACCGCATATGACACAGGTGGTCGGATTCGGAAACTGCGATGCGGCCAGCGCCCTGATGCTGGCTGGCGGTGCCGGATGTGATGGGCTGGTTCTTTCCAATCCGTGGACTATCGAAAACGGGGATAACACACCGCCGCCCTCTGCCGTGCGTTCCCGCTATCTTGAAAAACTCAAAAACCCCAAAGAGATCTGGCGCTTGCTCAGTGGCGGAGTCAATCTCAAAAAACTGGCAAGAGGACTGGGGCAAGCCGCAAAATCCGGTGCGGGGCCATCTTCACTTGCACAGGAAATGGCGGCAAACATCGCTGGTTTTTCCGGCCCCGTGCACATCCTTCTGGCAACATCTGATCGAACCGCACAAATATTTGAAAACGCATGGAATCGCAATGATCCACGCATTGCCCGCTGTCAGGGAGCAAGCCATGCCTATGTTGAGCCTGATGCCATGCAGTGGCTGGAAAGCCGCCTGCTCGGCGCCCTCGGCAATCAGGTGGCAGAACCGTAATAATTGGTGCGGAATATGCGTGCAAATTCTGCGAAACGGCTTTGCTCAATCGCATCGCGCATGGCCTGCATCAATTGCTGGTAAAAAGACAGATTATGCTCTGTCATCAGCATGGCGCCCAATATTTCCTGAGATTTGACCAGATGGTGCAGATAGGCCCGTGAATAGGTCGCACAGACCGCACAGCTACAATTATCATCCAGTGGGGCGGTATCTTCGGCAAAACGGGCATTGCGCATATTTAGCGGGCCGTTCCATGTAAAAGCCTGACCGTTCCGGCCTGACCGGCTCGGCAAAACGCAATCAAACATATCAACTCCGCGTTCCACCGCACCGACAAGGTCATCGGGCTTGCCTACTCCCATCAGATAGCGCGGGGAGTGCTCTGGAAGCTGGCCGGGCGCGAAATCCAGAGTGGCGAACATGGCTTCCTGCCCTTCGCCCACAGCCAGTCCGCCGATCGCATATCCGTCAAAACCGATTTCCCGCAGCGCCTCGGCTGATTCCTGCCGCAAACCCTTGTCCAGCGCGCCTTGCTGGATACCGAACAGGGCCGCCTGCTGCGCATGATCGCCTCCCGCATCAAATGCGTCGCGGCTACGCTGTGCCCAGCGCATGGAAAGTTCCATCGATCGGGCAATCACATCATGCGGCTGATCCGCACGCGGACATTCATCAAATGCCATGACAATATCCGAACCCAGCAATCGCTGGATTTCCATGGACCGTTCCGCTGTCAGCATGTGCCGTGAGCCATCCAGATGACTGCGAAACTCAACACCTTCCTCGGTCAGTTTGCGCAAGTCAGACAGGCTCATCACCTGATAGCCGCCACTATCTGTCAGAATCGGGCGATCCCAGTTCATAAAGCGATGTAAACCGCCCAGTCTGGCTACCCGTTCTGCACCGGGGCGCAGCATCAGATGATACGTATTGCCAAGGATGATATCGGCCCCGGTTGCGCGCACGCTTTCCGGTTTCATCGCCTTGACCGTAGCGGCGGTTCCCACCGGCATGAAGGCTGGTGTGCGGATATTACCGCGCTTCATGGTAATTTGCCCGCTACGAGCTTTGCCGTCGCGGGCAGAGATGGAGAAAGAGAAACGATCGCTCATGATCGCGAAGCTGCTAGCGGTTTGGTGTCGCCAGCGCCAGAGCGAAGATGGGGGCTGGACTCATTGAGCTTATGCTCATTGAGCACATATCCGTAACCTGAGCGTTTCAAACTGCTGATGCGCCAGTATCACTGCAGTCTGGTATAATGTCTGTTTCCTCAGAACCCGTAGACCAACGTGAAACGCGAAAGCGTATCAGTCTTTTTTGCGCCTGCAGGCGTGTCTGTATCATGCTCTACCGTATAAGAAATCCGGGCCTTCAGGCTATCACTAAGGCCCGCTTCCAGCCCGGTAGCAGAAATAAACGTTTTGTTGCCCGATTGCAGATAGGCGCTGGCATTCTGGGTGAAAGCAATATTGTCGGCAATTGCCCAGCTAAAGTCCATTGCTGCCAGGCCGGCAAGGCTACTGTCACTTCCCCCGCCCACAAACTGCGTCTTGCGCCAGGCTGGCCCGGCTTTTACTTCAAGATGGACGGCAGGATCATTGATTACGATATAGCCCAGCCCACCGGACACCGTATAGCGTGACGAAAATCCCTGATAGGGGTCACGCTCCCACTGCCCAAGGCCATATGCATAGAGCCGCTCATTGATTTTGTAATTCGGTTCATATGAAGCAAGATATTGTTCAGCCGTGGTAACGCCATTGCTGCGCTGGTAATCTGCCACGGCATTAAGCTTGTGCCGCCAGTTAATCCCGTCACGCTTGAGCGCAAGCCCGGCGGTAAGACCTGTATTACTGCTGTTTCCGCTGCTATGCGAGGCACCAATCTGGCCTGTGCCGGACCAGTTATCCAGCAAACCTGCCTTGCGGACAGCATCTTCTTCTGCCCTGGCCTTTGCAGCGGCCAGACGCATCTGATTTTCGGTAAATTGCGCCAGTATCGCATCCAGCTCAACCGTATCGTCCGGATTCGTCTTGCGTGCCAGTGCTATGACGGTCGTGACCTGATCCACATCACCCGATTCAATCGCTGCATTGATCATCGATCGCACAGGAGGCGGGATTTCGGCTCTGGCAGGGGTTGAAAGGCAAAGGGCGAAACCGGCAACTGACAGTGCCGGAACAAGTGCAAGGTTCCTCATGATTCAGCGCAACTGGCCTCAACAAGATAAACCTCGGATTAACAAAATTTGAAAGATTGTTAACCAGACACCTCCGGCTGGCTGCCGACGAGTGACTGGTCAGAAGCCATAGACCAGAGTAAATCGCGACAATGTATCGGTCCGTATCGCGCCATAGGGCGGATTGGTTGCATGTTCGACCGAATAGGACAAGCGGGCTTTCAGAGCCTTGCTCAATCCTGCCTCGATTCCGGTCATACTGTCAAACGTGCTGTTGCCTGACTGGTAATAGGCATTCGCATCCTCCGTCAGTGTCACATTGTCTGCAACCTGCCAGTTGAGGCTCAAACCTCCAAGCCCGGCCAGATCGTCTTCCATGAGGCCGGTGGTCAATTTTGTATGACGCCATGCCGGGCCTGCTTTCAGCTCGATTTGCAGGTCATCCTCATCCACCGGCCTGAAGCCCAGCCCGCCGGAAATGGCCAGACGGGATGTAAACCCCTGGAACCTGTCCTTTTCCCATTGGGCAAGCCCATAGGTGAACTTGCGATCATCAATACGATAGTGGGTTTCATAAGAGGCGAGATATTGTTCGCGCGTAGTTATACCCCGGCTACGCTGGTAATCGGCCAGAGAGCGAATCTGATTGGTCCAGCGTTCCCCCTTCCTCCTGAGTTTGAGGCCCACTGTAACCCCGACATTGCTGCTGTTTCCGGTTGACCGGAAAGCGCCAAATTCGCCCTTGCCTTTCCAGTTATCTGTCAGACCCGCCTGACGCTTTTCCTGCACATCTGCGGTTCTTTTTTCTGCCAGCCTGCTGGCCTTTTCCAGTGCCAATACTTCTTGTTCGGCATTGAAGCTATCCAGAATGGCCTGTAGTTCTGCCTTGTCATCAGGGCTGGTTTCCTTTGCCAAGGCGATAACTACATCAACCTTGATCGGCTCTCCTGATGCAAGGGCAGCATCAATCATCGCACGGAGAGGAGGCGCGATTTCTGCCGCTGCCGGAAAGGCAGTGAAACACATGGCCAGACTTGCAAAACATGTCAGGGCAAAAGGGCCTGTCGGGATGAAAAGGCATTTGGTCATGACCTCGCGGGTATAAACTCCTGCTTGCGATTGCAAGCGCAGCCAATACCTGTTTTACAAAAGGCAGGAAGCTTTGTCCGATTGCCCTGCCCGCTCCCTATGCCTATGAGCCTCAATACAAATGTTGGAAAGTTTCACTCCGGAACCGTGGCTGTTTATGGTTCTGCCGCTTGTTGCTCTGGCGGCAGGCTTTGTCGATTCCATTGCCGGAGGAGGCGGACTTCTGATGATGCCATCCCTGCTTGCTGCAGGCCTGCCTCCCCATTTCGCTCTGGGCACCAACAAGCTGCAATCAAGCTGGGGCACGATGATGGCGTGCCGCACATACTGGAAGGGTGGACTGGTCCATATCCGGGGCAATTTTCCTCTGGTAATGATTGCCTTCACAGGTGCAGTTTGTGGATCATTTGCCGTCCAGCAAATTTCTGCCCAGGCACTTGATTATATTGTCCCTGTCTGCCTGATTGGTGTCGTCATTTACACGTTTTTTTCGCGCAGGATGACCGATGATGACGCCCACCATATCCTGACACGGCGCGGTTATGCCCCGGTCGCCGGCGGAATTGGATTTTATGATGGTTTTTTTGGCCCCGGAACGGGACAATTCTTTACCGCCAGCCTTGTTGCACTTCGCGGCTATGGCCTGACCCGTGCGGCAGCAAATTGCAAACTTTTCAACCTCACGACCAATATTGCCGCGCTTATGACCTTTGCCCTTGGCGGAAAAGTGCTGTGGCTTCTGGGATTATGTATGGCTGTCGGCTCCATGACGGGTGG
>JBKEEC010000027.1:0-22082 GCA_047975785.1 Sphingomonadaceae bacterium
CAGAGATTGTTTTCTTGAACCAGTCCGTTGCGGGCAGGCCTTCCAGATAGGCATCTGTTACAGCATTCTCACGAGCAACCCAATCTGCCACTTCCGCGTCATTGCGAACATCATTTTCCAACCAGCGGTAGGGATCAGCAATATCTTCACCAAATTTGCTTTCTACCAAAGCTTCACGACGCGTCTCAGGGTATTCAGTCACGGTTATCATGTCCTGCGCAAAAAGCGGGGATGCAACACACAGGCTTGCGCCTGCCAGAAGGGCGATACGGAACATTCTTATCTCCGGAAAATGGCAACAGGGTAATTGCTCATGTAACCATTATCCGGCTCAACACAAGATCAGCAGCCTTCCGATGACACCGGCCAAAGCATTTCGTCAAAGAACTGACAGGCCAAAGAACTGGCAGGAAAACAGAACAATGCAAAGAGAAAGGGCCAGAGTTTCCCCCGGCCCTCATTATACTGTTTGTTTAACGTCTGTTTTATCAGGCGTCTTCAAATTCTTCTTCAGACATAACCGGGCCACTATCCTGCCCTTTGGCGTCCACATCACGATCCACCAGTTCGATGATCGCGATTGGCGCTGCATCGCTTTCACGAATACCGGCCTTGATCACGCGGGTATAACCACCATCACGGCCTGCATAGCGTTCTGCCAGAACATCAAACAATTTTTTGAGCTGGTCTTCATCCCCCAGACGGGTCATGGCAAGGCGACGGTTTGACAGGCCACCATGCTTGGCCAGCGTGATCAGCTTCTCGACATAAGGCCGCAATTCCTTGGCCTTGGGTGTCGTGGTCGTGATCTGCTCATGTTTGATCAGTGCAGCAGCCATATTACGCAACATCGCCTTGCGGTGTCCCGTTTTACGCTGCAGCTTGCGGCCTGAAATTCCGTGACGCATATTCTTTCCTCGTTCGTAAAAGGCCCGTATCAGGTAGCCCAGTGCTGGTGACTGTCAGAGCCGTCACCGTCGCTCATACAATTTGCCAGAGATAGGAAAACCCGCCTGTTAGCCGAGCAATTCCTGCTCCAGCTTCTTGGCCATTTCCTCGATATTTTCTGGCGGCCATCCGGGGATATCCATTCCCAGACGCAGCCCCATACTGGAAAGCACTTCCTTGATCTCATTCAGGGATTTACGGCCAAAATTCGGAGTGCGGAGCATTTCCGCTTCGGTCTTCTGCACCAGATCGCCAATATAGATGATATTGTCGTTCTTGAGGCAGTTGGCACTGCGGACAGACAGTTCCAGCTCATCCACCTTCTTGAGCAGATAACGGTTAAGCTGGTTCGCATCACTTTCTTCCGGCTGCGCGGCCACGCCAATAAGCTGGCTGGTTGGTTGCGGAATACCGTCTTCAAAGTGAACAAACAGGGTCAACTGGTCCTGCAGGATGCGCGCGGCATAAGCCACGGCATCTTCTGGAGTCACCGTGCCATCTGTTTCGATCGTCAGGCTCAGCTTGTCGTAATCAAGCTCCTGACCAACACGGGCAGCATCCACCTTGTAGCTGACCTGCCGGACAGGGGAATACAGCGAATCAACGGGAATCAGCCCAATAGGGGCATCTGCAGGGCGATTGGCCACTGCCGGAACATAGCCCTTCCCGGTATCTGCCGTAAGCTCCATATTCAGAGTGGCACCTTCATCAAGATGACAAAGCACCAGATCCTTGTTGGTAACTTCAATATCACCGGAAACGGCAATATCGCCAGCCTTGACTTCGCCGGGACCGGTCGCAGAAAGCTGCAGGCGCTTTGGCCCTTCACCTTCCATTTTGAGCGAGATCTGCTTCACGTTCAACACAATGTCGGTAACATCCTCGCGCACACCGGCCAGCGAGGAAAATTCGTGCAGCACATTTTCAATCTTGATCGACGTAATAGCAGCGCCTTGCAGGCTGGAGAGCAGCACACGGCGCAGCGCGTTACCCAAAGTCAGGCCGAAACCACGCTCAAGCGGCTCTGCCACAAATGTCGCCTTGCGAGATTTGTCAGCGCTTTCCTTGATTTCAAGCGTATTGGGTTTTTTCAGTTCCTGCCAGTTCTTGGTGTTGACGGACATGGATTTCCCCTAGGGTTCAAATGCGGTCGGACCGAAGCGCCTTGCCAGCGCATCCGGTCCATTTCGAAGCCGGCGGAAGCACATGCCGCCGCCGGACAGACAGGATCAGACGCGACGGCGCTTGGAAGGACGCACCCCGTTATGCGGGATTGGCGTAACGTCACGAATGGATGTGATAGTGAAGCCCACAGCCTGCAAGGCACGCAGGGCACTTTCACGACCTGAGCCAGGACCTTTCACTTCCACTTCCAGCGTCCGCACGCCGTGTTCGGCGGCTTTCTTGCCAGCGTCATCGGCTGCGACCTGAGCGGCATAAGGTGTGGATTTACGGCTCCCCTTGAAGCCCATCATTCCGGCGCTGGACCAGCTTATCGCATTGCCCTGCGCGTCGGTGATGGTAACCATTGTGTTGTTAAAGCTGGCGTTCACATGTGCGACACCGCTGGAAATATTCTTGCGTTCGCGGCGCCTGATGCGATTGGGTTCGCGTGCCATGATTTCAATATCCTGTATTAAAGAAGGGGTAGCAAGTGACGGAAATTATCCGGCTTACTTCTTCTTGCCCGCGATGGGCTTTGCCTTGCCTTTGCGCGTCCGGGCGTTGGTATGGGTACGCTGCCCCCGAACCGGCAATTTGGAACGATGACGCAGACCACGATAGCTGCGCAGATCCATAAGACGTTTGATGTTCATCGCGGTTTCACGACGCAGGTCACCTTCAACGGTATAACCGGAATCGATCGCTTCACGAATTTGCAAGATTTCTGCATCAGAAAGATCCTGCACACGAACGCTATGATCGATACCCAGCTTGTCCACGATTGCCCTTGCAGTCGTCGGTCCAATGCCATGAATATAGGTAAGCGCGACAATAACACGCTTGTTGGTGGGGATATTGACCCCGGCAATACGAGCCACTTAATTCTCCATGCTCCACAGGGCATACACAGCCTTGGCGAACTGCCAGAACCGCGTCCCTATCTCAACGCTAACACTTCAGCCCGGCAGACACCGTTTGAACAGCGAAAAGTCCGGATGACGTATACTTTTTACTTACGCCGACCAGACTTCCTGCTTTTGCTGAATGGAGGGGGCGCTTAAGCTGATTCGCGTAGAAGGTCAACAACAAATCCGCACGTCACTCCATTCATTCCTTCGCATATAAAACGCAAAGAGAAGATTTCAACAAGGAGTAATAAAGTTCCCGCGCCCGGTCCGTGTCAGTTCACGCAAAGGTCGAATGGCATATGCGTCATTCAGAGGCCAAAGAAGGGTCTTCTGCACCCTCTTCGGATGTTTCTTCCGGCACAGAAACCGGAGCCACAGGTGTAGTGCCTGATACATCATCCGACTTATCCGCCTCATCAGTCTCAGCCACAGGGCCGATATGCCTGGCAAGACGGCCTGATTGCAGCTCTATCACGGCACTGACCGCGGGCGCGATCTCATCAATCGGATAGCGCATATATCCATCCACCGCATATTCCCACAAAATGCGCGTCCCGCCATCATCCGGCTTGAGTGTGATCGTCAGAACCCCATCAATCGGCTCACTTTGAAGCGGCCCTAATGCACCGCGCATACGCAAGGCTTTGGGCGGGTCCGCCATCAACACCACCATATGCTGTGCGCTGCCACGCCTCACGCCAGCGGGAGCCTCCTTGTCCTCAGGGAGAAGTTCACAGAAACAGCCGCCGCCTTGCGCACTGATATACAAATTGCTGGCATCACCTGACCATGTGTGTCCATCACTCCACCATCTGCCAGGTGCAATCAGGGCCTGCCACACAATGTAAGGCGCGGCTGAAACCCGCGCTGTAGATTGCACAACAAACCCGTTATCGGATTTTTCGATGACTTCGGCCTGCGCCCATGACGGAACAAGCACGAACAAGGGCAGAAGGACAAGCACCACAATGCGTATCACTCGCATCTTGTTCCCCATCTGTAACGCGCAGGATCTGTTCCTTGCGTCTGACAAACCGCTACTGCAGCGATGTCTCTATCGCCTTGCTGACCTCGTCCATATCACCCATCCCGTCAACATGGCTGACAAGTTGGCGCGCTTCGTAAAGAGGCAGAATAGGAGCAGTCTTGGCCCTGTATTCCACCAGACGAGTCCGCACGGTTTCCTCATTATCATCAGGTCGGCGCTTGAATGTGTGACCACCGCATTTATCGCATGTACCTGCTACTGCAGGTTGCTCGAACCTGTCGTGATAGCCCTTGCCGCATGTCGCGCATGTATAACGGCCGGCAATGCGCTCAACCAGAGCGTCCTCGTCAACATCCAGCTCGATAACCCGGTCAAGCCTGCGACCATGCTTTTCCAGAATAGCATCAAGCGAATACGCCTGAGCCTCAGTACGCGGATAACCGTCAAAGATAACCCCGGTTTCCGCAGACAGGCCCTGGAGCGCATCTTCTATCATTTCCGACACGATTTCATCTGACACAAGACCGCCAGAATCCATGACTTCTGCGACTTTTTTCCCTAAAGGGGAATCAGATTTGCGCGCCTCGCGCAGCAAGTCCCCGGTTGAAAGCTGCACCATATGATGCCGCTCCACCAGACGCTGCGCCTGTGTCCCCTTGCCAGCCCCCGGTGGGCCAAGAAGAATGATATTCACGCGTAAACCCCTCCGTCAGATCCTCAAAACAGGCTTAACGCAAACGCCCCTTGAGTTTCGCTTTCTTGATAAGATCACCATATTGATGCGCCAGAAGATGTGACTGGATCTGACTGATTGTGTCCACCGTCACATTGACAACAATCAGCAGGCTCGTGCCTCCCAGAAACAGCGGAACGCCCGTTTGCGCAATCATATATTCCGGCACTACACAGACAAATGTCAGATAGATGGCGCCGATAACAGTTATCCGGCTGAGCACATAATCGAGATATTCCTCGGTTCTCTTCCCCGGACGTATCCCAGGAATAAACCCGCCATTCTTTTTCAGATTTTCAGCGGTCTCTTCAGGATTGAAAACAACCGCCGTATAGAAAAACGTGAAAAAGATAATTCCCAGCGCATACAAGGTCAGATAAATCGGCTGGCCATGCTGCAGATACTGGTTGAGCGATATAATCACGCTACCCATAGTCGTTTCAGGGTCCACTGAATTACCCGCAAACTGGCTGATTGTCAGAGGTAAAAGCAACAGGGAACTGGCAAAAATTGGCGGAATTACACCTGCCGTATTCAGCTTCAGCGGAAGATGACTCCGGTCTGCCTGCATCATCCCGCGCTGCGTTGCGCGCTTGGGGTACTGGATCAACAATCTTCGTTGCGCCCTCTCGATAAAGCACATCAGAAGTATCAGGCCAACAATCATCAGGATAAAAGTAATAATGATCCCAGTGCCGATAGAGCCTTCACTATACCCGCTGAACATATTGGCCGTGAAGCTGGGGAACTGGGCCACAATGCCGGCCATGATGATCAGCGAGACACCATTGCCGATACCGCGCGATGTGATTTGCTCCCCCAGCCAGAGCAGGAACATCGTTCCTCCGATCAGGCTGATAACAGCGCCGATACGGAACATCATACCTGGCTCGACAACAGCCTGCAAACCGCTTTGCGCACCGAAACTTTCAAGTCCGGTAGCCAGAAACCATCCCTGAATAGCAGTGAGAAATACCGTGCCATAGCGTGTATACTGGTTCAGTTTCTGGCGTCCGCTCTGCCCCTCTTTCTTCAACGCAATGAGCGCCGGATGCAAGGATGCAGCGAGCTGAACCACAATCGACGCCGTAATATAGGGCATAACCCCCAGGGCTATCAGGCTCATTCGCTCCAGACTGCCGCCTGAGAACGTGTTGAACAGATCAAGAATCCCGCCACGGGTCTGATTGTAAAGCTGCTTCATGATCAGGGGATTCACCCCCGGCAGCGGCACAAAACTCAGAAAACGGAACACAATCAGCGCACCGATTGTGAACCAGATGCGGTTTTTCAGCTCCGTTGCCTTGGAAAAATTCGCAAGGCTGAAATTGCTGGCGATATTATCGGCGCGTGATGCCATTGTAACGTGTGAATCCTAACTGGCGCCAGTCAAAGACTGGTTTACGCTGGTCACATAGGACGCCGGGGGGGCAATGTCGAACCCCCAGCGAACTTTTTTTGCGATCAATCAGCTTTTACCGCAGCTTTTTTCTGCGCAACAACTTCAACCGAGCCACCGGCTTTTTCCACTGCCTCAATCGCACCCTTACTGGCACCGGCGACCTGGAACTGCACCTTGGCAGTAATTTCACCCTTGCCCAGCAGACGGACGCCATCCTTGCCCCCACGAGCAAGACCGGCCTCTTTTAGAACGGAATGGTCAACCGGCTTTTTGATATCGATCTTTTTCGCATCAATAAATTTCTGGACCATGCCAATATTCACTTCGGCATAATCCTTGGCAAAGGGGTTATTGAAGCCACGTTTCGGCAGGCGCATATGCAGCGGCATCTGACCGCCTTCGAAGCCCTTGATGGCAACACCTTCACGACTTTTCTGACCCTTCTGGCCACGTCCGCCGGTTTTGCCCTTGCCAGAGCCAATCCCCCGGCCAATCCGCATACGACGGTGACGGGCGCCTTCATTGTCACGAATATCATTCAGTTTCATAATCGCACTCGCTTTCGCTTTTCTTCGCGCTAGTATCAGGCGAAACGGCCCCATGGCCGCTCTTTAACAAAATCCCTGCCCGTATACGGTTGCAGGTCAGGTGAAATGATGAAAAGGCCCGGTACTACCGGGCCAGATCAATTACAATCCCAACAGTTCCCTGTCAGTCAACAATCTGCACAAGATGCGGAAGTTTGGCGATCGCGCCGCGCAGTTCCGCAGTATCCTGTCGTTCCACGACCTTGTGCATCTTGTTCAGCCCAAGACCGATAAGGATCTTGCGCTGGCTTTCAGGGCGACGGATCGGCGACCCGACCTGTTTGATCTTGATGGTTTTAGCCTTGGCCATCCTGTTCACTCCGCAATAGCAGCGGCGTCGGCTTCTGCCTCTGCCTCGCTGGCGCCACCACGGCCAAGCAGGTCAGCAACCTTCTTGCCGCGACGCTGTGCAACAGACTTGGGAGAAGTCTGGTTGGTCAACGCATCAAATGTAGCGCGGATCATGTTGTAGGGGTTTGATGTGCCCACCGATTTGGTCACCACATCCGATACACCCAGACTTTCAAACACGGCGCGCATTGGGCCGCCTGCAATAATGCCGGTTCCCGGAGGTGCCGAGCGTACATTCACCTTGCCAGCACCAAAACGCCCCTTGCCATCATGATGCAGGGTTCGCCCTTCCTTGAGCGGCACACGAACCATTTTTTTCTTGGCGGCAGCTGTTGCCTTGGAAATAGCTTCCGGCACTTCGCGCGCCTTGCCATGACCAAAACCGGCCCGACCGGATCCGTCACCTACCACAACCAGCGCAGCAAAACCAAAGCGTTTACCGCCCTTGACCGTCTTGGAGACACGGTTGATGTGGACCAGCTTTTCAATCAGCTCATCCCCTTCTTCCTCCTCACGGCGGTTCCGGCGATCATCACGATTACGACCACGACCACGACCTTCACCGCGACCACGGCCGCGACCCTGTCCGCGACCCTGACGTTCCTGAACCGGAGCGCCTGCAGCTTCAGCGGACTGAATTTCTGCTGCCATGGTTTCCGATGTAGTGGGGGTCGGTGTTTCACCGGCGTTATCCACCACAGGGGTTTCTTCGTTTTTGTTCTCTTCTGCCATAATCAGAACTCCAGGCCGCCTTCGCGCGCCGCATCAGCCAGCGCCTTCACGCGGCCGTGAAACAGAAAGCCGCCACGATCAAAGACCACTGTGGTTACGCCGGCTTTTTTGGCTGCAGCAGCAATATTCTTGCCAACCTGCTCCGCCGCATTCACATTCGCACCGGAAGCCTTGGCGCCCAGAGTTGATGCAGCAGCAATAGTGCGCCCTTCAGCGTCATCAATGACCTGCGCGTAAATGTGGCGTCCTGTCCGGTGAATAGACAGACGCGGACGACCACCTGAACGGGATTTCAATGCAGTGCGCACCCGGCGGCGGCGGCGTTCAAATAGTGAAAGCTTAGCCATCTTACTTCTTCTTCCCTTCCTTGCGGAAGACATATTCGCCCCGATATTTAATACCCTTGCCCTTGTAGGGTTCAGGCTTACGCCAGCGACGGATTTCTGCGGCAAACTGACCTACAGCCTGTTTGTCAATGCCGCTGATTTCAACCGTTGTCTGGTCCGGAGTTTTGACATCCAGCCCTTCAGGAACATCCAGATCTACATCATGGCTAAAGCCAAGCTGGAGTTTTAGCTTCTTGCCCTGTGCATTGGCACGATAACCAACACCTGAGATTTCCAGAACCTTGGTGAAGCCATCTGTTACGCCTTCGACAAGGTTGGAAACCAGTGTGCGCTGCATACCCCACTGACTGCGAGCGGCCTTGCTGTCATTCGCCGGAGTGACAGAAATTTCATCACCCTCCAGCTTGTAATTGACCTTGTCCGAAAGCCCCATAGACAATGTGCCCTTGGGACCCTTAACAGTAAGGCTGCCATTATCAATATTGGCTGTAACACCGCCAGGAATGAGAACGGGTTTTTTACCGATGCGGCTCATCAGAACACCTCCGCGAGCACTTCACCGCCGACATTCTGGGCGCGCGCTTCGATATCCGAAAGCACACCGCGCGGGGTGGAAACAATGGTAATACCAAGACCGTTGCGAACCGTAGGCAATTCCCGGCTACCCGAATAGACCCGGCGGCCAGGCTTTGAAACGCGCGCCAGATACTTGATCGCCGGCTCACCTTCAAAATATTTCAGTTCGATACGCAGAGCCTTGTGCGCACCTGTCAGGTCTTCGCTATAACCACGAATAAAACCTTCACGCTGCAACACTTCGAGAACATTTGCCCGCAACTTGGAAGCAGGAGTCAGGACAGAGTCCTTCTTGGCCTGCTGGCCGTTACGAATACGGGTGAGCATATCACCCAGTGGATCAGTCATAGCCATTTGTCAGATCCTCACCAGCTCGACTTGGTAACGCCAGGGATCATGCCTTTATTAGCAAGATCACGCAGCTCGATACGGCACAGGCCGAACTTACGATAATACCCACGCGGGCGTCCTGTTGTCGTGCAACGGTTACGCACACGGGTAGGATTCGCATTACGCGGAATTTCTGCCATTTTGAGACGCGCGATCAGACGCTCGGTTTCATCGAGCGATTTATCGTCAGCAACTGCCTTCAGTTTCGCGTATTTATTGGCATATTTCTTCACGAGCTTCTTGCGACGCTCATTCTTGTTGATGGAACTCAGTTTCGCCATTGGACTTAAGCTCTCTTTCCTTCCTGCACCGGACGGCTCACGCCGCTTCCTTCTGTTCTGCTTCCGCAGGGAACGGGAAACCGAACAAACGCAGCAATTCACGTGCTTCTTCGTCGGTTTTCGCGGTTGTGGTCACAATGATATCCATTCCCCGGACCTTATCGATCTGGTCGTAAGAAATTTCAGGGAAAATGATCTGCTCTTTCAGGCCCATCGCATAATTGCCCCGGCCATCGAAACTTTTGGGGTTCAGCCCACGGAAATCGCGAATACGAGGCATCGCAATGGTCACCAGACGGTCCATAAACTCATACATGCGTGCGCGGCGAAGAGTTACCTTGCAACCGATAGGCATACCTTCACGCAGCTTGAACTGCGCAATAGATTTTTTAGCACGAGTGATTACCGGCTTCTGGCCAGCAATCAGGGCCATTTCTTCCGCAGCGGTCTGGACTTTTTTCTTATCCTGACTCGCTTCGCCCACCCCCATATTGATGGTAATTTTTTCAAGACGCGGTACTTCAAGCCGGTTCTTGTAACCGAACTTTTCTGTCATCGCTTTCACGATTTCATCTTCATAGCGGGTCTTGAGGCGCGGCATATATGTCTCAGCCATCGATCGTCTCCCCGGACTTAACCGCAACGCGGACTTTCTTGCCATCCTTCATTTCAAAACGAACGCGTGTAGGCGCGCCATCCTTCGGATCGGCCATGGCCACTTTTGAAATGTGCATAGGCGCTTCAAACCGGTCAATGCCGCCCTGCGGATTAGCCTGGCTTGGCTTGCGGTGGCGTGCGGCAATATTGATGCCGTCAACAATCACCTTGCCTTCTTTCGGCAGCACCTGACGAACGGTTCCGTTGCGCCCCTTATCCTTGCCGGACAGCACCACCACACTATCACCCTTTTTGATCTTTGCGCTGGCCATCACAACACCTCCGGAGCAAGGGAAATGATCTTCATGAAACCACGTCCACGCAATTCACGCACAACAGGGCCAAAAATACGAGTGCCGATCGGCTCTTCGTTCTTGTTAACAAGCACAGCGGCATTGCTATCAAAACGAATAACACTGCCATCAGGCCGGCGCACATCCTTTTTGGTGCGCACGATTACAGCCCGGTGCACATCACCTTTCTTGACACGTGCGCGCGGCTGCGCTTCCTTCACGGAAACAACTATCACGTCGCCAACGGAAGCTGTGCGCCGTTTGGAGCCGCCCAGCACCTTGATGCACTGGACGCGCTTTGCGCCGCTATTATCCGCAACGTCGAGATTGGATTGCATCTGGATCATTGATCCGGTTCCTTTTCTCTGGCTTGCCGGATCAAGTCCGGCAGTTCCTTACGTCAAAATTCCAATGTTTCCAATCCTCGATAACCGACCGGAAACTTCTGCTCTAGTTTCCTGCAGCCTCGACCTCAAGATCGGCTTCCACGGCAATGCCCTTGCCCGCCTGAACCCGGTCCAGCACAGCCCAGCTTTTGGTTTTGGAGATCGGCTTTGTCTCCTCTATCCGCACCGTATCGCCAATTTTGTATTCATTGGCTGCGTCATGGGCGTGATATTTTTTCGAACGGCGAATAATTTTGCCGTAAAGCGGGTGCTTCACCTTCCGCTCGACCAGAACGGTAACCGTCTTGTCGGTCTTGTCGGAGGTAACGGTCCCGATCAGAATACGCTTGGGCATCGGTAACTCCTTACGCCTGGCTCGGTTCAGCCGTGGCCGAACGTTCGTTTTGCAATGTCTTGATTTGCGCAATCGTGCGACGCACTTCCCTAATCCGGGCGGGCGCTTCAAGCTGGCTTGTTGCGGCCTGAAAGCGAAGGTTGAACTGCTCTTTTTTCAACTGAGTCAGTTCGGCTTCAAGCTGGTCATCAGTCTTGGTGCGCAGATCTGCAATCTTGGCCATCAGTTGCCTCCCAGATGTGATGTGTCACCCAGACGGGCAACAACCTTGGTCTTGATCGGCAGCTTCATGGCAGCACGCTCAAATGCAGTAGCTGCCAATGGGCCAGGAACGCCGTCCAGTTCAAACAGAATGCGCCCCGGCTTGACCCGTGCAGCCCAGTATTCAACAGAGCCCTTGCCTTTACCCTGACGGACTTCAGCCGGTTTCTTTGACACAGGCACATCAGGGAATACACGAATCCAAAGTCGACCCTGACGTTTGATATGGCGGGTAATGGCACGGCGAGCCGCTTCAATCTGGCGGGCAGTAATACGCTCAGGCTCCATGGCCTTCAGTCCATAGGACCCGAAGTTAAGGGTTGTTCCACCCTTGGCCTTGCCATGAATCTTACCCTTGAACGCCTTGCGATACTTGGTTTTTTTCGGTTGCAGCATGATCTTTACTCAATTCTGCTCTTAGCGTGCCGGTCGCACGCCGGAAGTCTGTGCTTCCATCATCAGGCGATCTTGCGCGGTCGGATCATGTGCGAGGATTTCACCTTTGAAGATCCACACCTTGATCCCGATAATGCCATAGGCTGTCAGCGCTTCGGCTTCGGCGTAATCGACATTTGCACGCAATGTATGCAGAGGAACACGTCCCTCGCGATACCATTCCACACGGGCGATTTCCGCACCACCCAGACGACCACCACAGGTGATCTTGATGCCTTCCGCACCAAGGCGAAGGGCAGACTGAACAGCGCGCTTCATCGCACGACGGAAAGCAACACGGCGTATCAACTGGTCCGCAACACCCTGCGCAACGAGCTTCGCGTCAATTTCCGGCTTGCGGATTTCAACAATATTCAGTTTCACTTCGCTGTCTGTCATGTCGGCCAGAGCCTTGCGAAGCTTTTCGATGTCAGCACCCTTTTTCCCGATGATAACACCAGGGCGTGCTGCATAAATCGAAATCCGGCACAATTTTGCAGGGCGCTCGATCACCACTTTCGAAATAGCGGCCTGCGGAACAGTCTTGAGAATGTAATTACGGATCTCAAGATCTTCTTTCAGCAGCCGGGCATAATCACGCCCCTCTGCATACCAGCGGCTGTCCCATGTGCGATTGATCTGCAGGCGCAGTCCGATCGGATTACTCTTTTGTCCCATCGATCAGGCCTCCTCTACTTCACGGACAACGATGCGCAGTCGACTAAAAGGCTTCAGGATGCGTGTAGATTTACCACGGCCGCGTGTATGAAAGCGCTTCATAGTGATGGACTTGCCGACCGAAGCCTCGGCAACGACCAGAGCATCCACATCAAGATTGTGATTATTCTCAGCATTGGCAATTGCCGATGCGAGAACCTTCTGTGCGTCCTTCGCCATGGCACGCTTGGAAAAGGCAAGAATATTCAAGGCTTCTTCTGCTTTTTTGCCACGGATTAGACCGGCAACCAGATTCAGCTTCTGGGCAGAGCCACGAATGGTCGTACCAACAGCCAGTGCCTCATTTTCACTGACCCGGCGGGGAGCTTTGGGCTTGCTCATTAGCGTTTACCCTTCTTGTCAGCAATATGACCGGGGAAAGTGCGCGTCGGAGCAAATTCGCCGAGCTTGTGACCAACCATGTCCTCATTCACCGAAACGGGAATAAACTTGCGACCATTATGGACGTTGAAAGTCAGACCCACAAATTGCGGAAGAATTGTGGACCGGCGCGACCATGTCTTGATCGGTGCACGGCCACCTTTTTCCTGCGCATCTTCTGCCTTTTTCAGCAGGTGCAGGTCAACGAAAGGACCTTTCCAAATGGAACGAGCCATGTCGGTTTACCTCTTCTTCTTCGCGTGACGCGAACGGATAATCATCTTGTCCGTCTGCTTGTTTTTGCGGGTGCGGGCACCCTTCGTCGGCTTGCCCCACGGCGTTACCGGATGACGTCCGCCTGATGTGCGGCCTTCACCACCACCATGCGGGTGATCGACAGGGTTTTTCGCGACACCACGAGTGAGCGGCTTGCGCCCCATCCAGCGGCGACGCCCGGCCTTGCCCAGGTTCTGGTTCTGGTTGTCCGGGTTGGAAACAGCACCAACTGTCCCCATGCAATCCGCCCGCAAATAGCGTTGCTCACCGGAGTTGAGACGGACAATCACCATGTTCCTGTCGCGCCCAACCAGCTGGACATAAGCACCGGCAGAGCGTGCAATCTGACCACCCTTACCCGGCTTCATTTCGACATTGTGACAGATAGTGCCTACCGGCATCTGCCCCAGCAGCATGGCATTGCCAGGCTTGGTATCTGTCTTTTCACCAGCGACCACCATATCGCCAACAGCAAGACGCTGCGGCGCAATAATGTAAGCCAGCTCGCCATCTTCATATTTGAGAAGTGCGATAAAGGCCGTGCGGTTAGGGTCATATTCAATCCGCTCTACCGTAGCGGGAACATCCCATTTGCGACGCTTGAAATCAATGAACCGGTATTTCTGCTTGTGACCACCGCCCATACCGCGCGAGGTCACATGCCCTTTATTGTTCCGGCCACCCGTCTTGCGCTTGCCTTCGGTAAGCGATTTGACCGGCTTGCCCTTATGCAGGGACGTTTTGTCAACGAGCACCAGACCACGACGGGCGGGACTTGTCGGATTGTAATTTTTGAGTGCCATCTTTCGATCCGCCTCAGATACCGCTGGTGACGTCGATTGACTGGCCTTCAGCCAGTGTCACGATCGCCTTTTTAACATCATTGCGCTTGTAGGGCTTACCCTTCCAGCGCTTGACCTTGCCCTTCTGGACAAGCGTGTTCACGCCAGTCACTTTTACAGAAAAGAGAGCCTCGACCGCCTCCTTGATCTGCGGCTTGGTCGCGTCCTGCGCTACCTTGAACACAACAGCGTTATGCTCGGAAGCCAGTGTAGCCTTTTCCGTAATATGCGGTGCCAGAATCACGTCATAGTGACGCGCGTCGATTTCCTGCTTTTTAGCCATTGAAACGCGCCTCCAGTTTTTCAACCGCCGCCTTGGTAAGGACAAGCGTGTCATGCTTCAGAATGTCATAGACATTGGCGCCAGCAGCCGGGAGCACGTTCACTCCATGAAGATTGCCTGCAGCCCGACGAAAACCCTCATCAACAGCCTCACCATCGATGATGAGAACCTTGTTCCAGCCATTCTTGCCAAAGCTGGCAGCAAGAGCCTTGGTCTTGGCGTCTTTCAATGTGAGACTATCAACAACCACAAGACCATTCTTTGCCTTGCTGGACAGCGCCATCTTCAGGCCAAGCGCACGGATTTTTTTGTTCAACGAGACGTTGAAATCACGCTTGCGCGGACCATGCGCCTTACCACCACCGATAAAGATAGGAGCCTTGCGATCACCATGACGTGCACCGCCCGAACCTTTTTGTCGGCCAAACTTCTTCCCAGTGCGAGCCACATCCGCACGCTCACGTGCCGGACGAGCTGTGCCACGACGATTTTCCAGCTGCCAGGTTACAACACGGTGCAAAATGTCAGCACGTGGCTCGACACCAAACACGGCATCACTGAGCTCAATGTCACCGGAGGCGCCGCCCTCGATTTTCTGGACCTTCACCTTCACGGATCAGCCCTCCTTGCCATCACCGGCATCAGGTGCAACACCTTCAGCCTCATTGTTACTATCAACAGCAGCCTGGCCCGCCAGCTTTGGCTCTTCAGCCACAGGAATGGACGACTTCATCTCGACCACCGCACCAGGGAAAGGAACACCTTCAGGAAGCGGAAGCTTGACTGCATCACGAATGACCAGCCAGCCATTCTTCGATCCGGGAACAGATCCCTTCACAAACAGAAGGCCTCGCTCGGCATCTGCACGAACAACCTCAAGATTCTGCTGCGTGCGCTGACGGTCACCCATGTGACCAGCCATTTTCTTGTTCTTGAAGACGCGCCCCGGATCCTGGCGGTTACCGGTCGAACCATGAGAGCGGTGAGAGATGGATACACCATGGGAGGCACGCAAACCACCAAAGCCCCAGCGCTTCATCGCACCCGCAAAACCCTTGCCTTGCGTGTAACCAGTAATATCGACCTTCTGACCTGCAATAAAATGATCTGCGCTGATTTTGGCACCAACCGGCAACAACGCCTCTTCGCTATCGAGCCGGAACTCGGCAACGCGCACCTTCAGCGGCACTTCTGCTTTTGCAAAATGCTCACGCTGCGGCTTTGCTACATTTTTCTGCTTCGCCTCACCTGAACCTACCTGCAGGGCAACGTAACCGTCACGCTCTGCAGTGCGGTGAGACACAACCTGACAATCCTCCAGCGCCAGGACAGTAACCGGAACATGCCGGCCATCTTCCTGAAACAGGCGGGTCATCCCGACTTTTTTCGCGATCACGCCTGTACGCATGACCAATCTCCTTCACAGAGGCACGCAAGGCCCATCCTTACGTGCATGACAACCCACAATGTAATGCGCCACCCCGTCCGGGTTGAGAAGCTCATCCGAAGTCCGGATGAGCAAGACGGAGGACGCAGCCCGGTCAAGCCGGCGGTATCCTGTCATTTGCGCAAATTTTTCAATCTGCGGTCCAGCTATTACGCTGGAAGGAACCGGCCCCATAAAGGGCCAATAGCCGAACGTCAAACCCTAACTTGCATCTTAGGCAAGTTTGATTTCAACATTAACGCCCGCAGCCAGATCAAGCTTCATAAGTGCATCAACTGTCTGCGCGTTGGGCTGCACGATATCAAGCAGTCGCTTGTATGTGCGAACCTCGAACTGCTCCCGCGATTTCTTGTCGATATGCGGGCCGCGGTTCACGGTGAATTTTTCGATGCGCGTCGGCATGGGAATAGGTCCACGGATGAGCGCCCCTGTCCGACGTGCGGTGTCTGCAATCTCGCCTGTTGCCTGATCGAGTACACGATGATCAAATGCCTTGAGGCGAATACGGATATTCTGTGCGTCCATGTCCTGTTCTACCGATGCGAAAGAGCCAAGAGGGAAAACCCCTCAATAAAAAGAAAAACCGCCCCGCCTGACGTTGATTTACGCCGGGAGCGGCTGTTCAGAAATCTCGCGCCGGGCGGAACGAATCCCGTCCGGCGCGAGCCATATATTACTTCGTGATCTTGCTGACAACCCCGGAGCCAACCGTGCGGCCACCTTCACGGATTGCGAAACGCAGACCTTCATCCATGGCGATCGGAGCAATCAGCTTAACGCCGATCGACACGTTATCACCAGGCATAACCATCTCGGTGCCTTCCGGCAGAACGACTTCACCGGTCACGTCCGTGGTCCGGAAATAGAACTGCGGACGGTAGTTGGCGAAGAACGGCGTGTGACGTCCACCTTCGTCTTTCGAAAGCACGTAAACTTCGGCTTCGAAATCGGTATGCGGATTAACCGAACCCGGCTTCGCCAGAACCTGCCCACGCTCCACATCTTCACGGCCAATACCGCGGATCAGGGCGCCGATATTGTCGCCAGCTTCACCACGATCGAGCAGCTTGCGGAACATTTCCACGCCGGTCACGGTCGTCTTCTGCGTATCCTTGATACCAACGATCTCGACTTCGTCACCTACATTCACAACGCCGGTTTCGACACGGCCGGTTACAACCGTACCGCGACCGGAGATCGAGAACACGTCTTCGATCGGCATCAGGAATGCCTGATCCACCGGACGATCGGGCTGCGGGATATATTCATCAACAGCCTTCATCAGTTCCTTGATCGAGTTTTCACCGATTTCAGGATCGCGACCTTCCAGAGCTGCAAGAGCAGAACCCTTGACGATCGGAATATTGTCACCGTCGAAGTCGTAGCTGGAGAGCAGTTCCCGCACTTCCAGTTCCACCAGTTCAAGCAGTTCTTCGTCGTCGACCTGATCAACCTTGTTCATGTAGACAACCAGAGCCGGAACACCAACCTGACGGGCGAGCAGGATGTGCTCACGAGTCTGGGGCATCGGACCGTCAGCAGCATTCACCACCAGAATAGCACCGTCCATCTGGGCCGCGCCGGTGATCATGTTCTTGACGTAGTCAGCGTGGCCCGGACAATCAACGTGGGCATAGTGACGCGCGTCGGTTTCATATTCCACGTGAGCCGTGGAAATGGTGATGCCGCGTTCACGCTCTTCAGGAGCCTTGTCAATATTGGCAAAATCGACGGCAGCGCCCTGCACTTTGGTAATTGCGGCAGTCAGTGTCGTCTTACCATGGTCAACGTGACCGATGGTGCCGATGTTGCAGTGCGGCTTGTTCCGCTCAAATTTTTCCTTTGCCATGTTTCTATAACCTCTGTCTTAAAAATGGATTTCTGCGGGAGAAGGACGGCACCCGCTGAATCAGGCGCCGCCACTATACTGAACGCTCGCCTTAGGCAAGCTTCTCCTTCACTTCTGCGGCAACATTTGCCGGAACTTCGTCATAATGCGAGAACTGCATCGTATATTGCGCACGCCCCTGGGTGAAGGAACGCAGCTCATTGACGTATCCAAACATGTTGGCCAGCGGCACAAATGCTTCAACCGCCTGTGCATTGCCCCGACTGTCCGTGCCCTGAATCTGGCCACGGCGACTGTTGAGGTCGCCAATCACATCGCCGAGATAATCTTCGGGTGTGACAACTTCAACCTTCATGATTGGTTCCAGCAGTTTGATGCCTGCCTTCTGCGCTGCATCACGCATCGCCCCACGACCGGTGATTTCAAAAGCCACCGTGCTAGAGTCGACATCATGATAGGCACCATCAATCAGGCGAATGGTGAAGTCGATAAGAGGGAACCCGATCAGATACCCGCTTTCGGCCTGTTCACGCATACCTTTTTCAACCGACGGAATATATTCGCGCGGGATGTTGCCGCCCTTGATTTCGTCTTCGAAAATAATGCCCTGACCGCGCTCTCCAGGTGTCACCACCACTTTCGCACGACCAAACTGGCCTGAACCACCCGACTGTTTCTTGTGGGTGTAATCAACCTCGACCTCTTTTGCGAGAGCCTCACGATAGGCCACCTGCGGCGCACCAACATTGGCTTCGACCTTGAACTCACGCTTCATGCGATCGACCAGAATATCGAGGTGAAGTTCCCCCATACCCTTGATGATTGTCTGGCCCGATTCATGATCGGTTGTGACACGGAAAGAAGGATCTTCTGCGGCCAGACGATTGAGTGCAACGCCCATCTTTTCCTGGTCAGCCTTGGTTTTTGGCTCGACAGAAAGCTCGATAACCGGATCGGGGAACTCCATCCGTTCCAGAATGATCGGCGCACTGGAAGCGCAGAGCGTATCCCCTGTCGTCGTTTCCTTCAGACCAGCAATCGCAACGATATCACCGGCAAATGCCTCATCAATATCTTCACGATTATTCGAGTGCATCAGCAACATGCGCCCGATCTTTTCCTTTTTGTCCTTCACAGAGTTCAGAACCTGGCCCTTGGTGAGCTTACCGGAATAGATTCGGGTAAAGGTCAGTGATCCGACAAAAGGATCGTTCATGATCTTGAATGCGAGCGAGGCAAATGGCGCATCGTCGCTTGAGGGACGCTCCGCTTCCTCATCACTATCGGGCAGAACGCCCTTGATCGCGGGAACGTCAACCGGGCTGGGCATGTAATCAACCACAGCATCCAGCAGCGGCTGAACCCCCTTGTTCTTAAAGGCCGAGCCGCACAGAACCGGGACAAATGCCTGCTCCAGCGTGCCCTTGCGGATCAGACGCTTGAGAGTATCCGCGTCAGGAATTTCGCCTTCGAGATAGGATTCCATGACATCGTCATCCTGCTCGACAGCGGTTTCGATCAGCTGTTCGCGATATTCAGCAGCCTTGTCAGCAAGGTCAGCCGGAATATCAACATAGTTGAACTTGGCGCCCAGCGATTCGTCTTCCCAGACAATGCCACGATTGTTGACCAGATCGACAACGCCTTTCAGGTCAGCTTCCGCACCAATCGGAAGATACAGCACCAGAGGCTTGGCACCGAGACGGTCAACGATGGACTGAACGCAGTAATAAAAGTCTGCTCCGGTGCGGTCGAGCTTGTTGATGAAGCACATCCGCGGAACCTTGTATTTGTCCGCCTGACGCCACACGGTTTCGGATTGAGGCTCAACCCCTGCCACACCATCAAACACGGCAACGGCACCATCAAGCACACGCAGGGAACGCTCGACTTCAATGGTGAAGTCAACGTGTCCGGGAGTATCGATGATATTCAGGCGATGCTCTTCACCCTCACCATCTTCTGCGCGCCAGAATGTCGTGGTTGCAGCCGAGGTGATCGTGATACCACGCTCCTGCTCCTGCTCCATCCAGTCCATAGTCGCGGCACCGTCATGTACCTCACCAATCTTGTAGGACTTGCCGGTGTAGAAAAGAATACGCTCTGACGTGGTAGTTTTACCGGCGTCAATATGCGCCATAATGCCGAAATTGCGGTAGCGCTCGATCGGATGGCTACGTGCCATGGGAAATTCCTCGAATTAGGTGGGGCAGAGCGGTCAGATACCGCACCCGCCCCATATAGTTGCAAATGTGACAGGTAAAAGACTGTCACGGTCAACAATTATCCGGCTACTCTTACCAGCGATAATGACTGAATGCACGGTTGGCGTCCGCCATACGGTGCGTGTCCTCACGCTTTTTGACCGCATTGCCGCGATTATTGGCAGCATCCATCAACTCACCGGAAAGGCGCGCACTCATGGTTGTTTCGGGGCGCCCGCGCGCTGCAGAAATCAGCCAGCGAATAGCCAGCGCCTGAGCGCGTTCAGGGCGAACTTCCACCGGCACCTGATAGGTCGCACCACCAACCCGGCGGCTACGCACTTCAACCTGCGGCTTGACGTTGTTCAGCGCATCATGGAACAATTGAACCGGATCAGCCTTGGCCTTTGTTTCAACTGTATCAAGCGCACCATAAACAATCCGCTCGGCAACACTCTTTTTGCCATCAAGCATCAGATTGTTCATGAATTTGGACAGAACCTGATCTCCGAACTTGGGATCAGGCAGGAGTTCCCGCTTCTCGGGACGACGACGACGTGACATCTGCTATATCTCCTGAAAAGCGTAACTTATTTGGGACGCTTGGCGCCGTATTTGGAACGGCTCTGTTTGCGATCCTTGACACCCTGGGTATCCAGCACACCGCGCAGCACATGATAGCGCACACCCGGAAGGTCGCGCACACGGCCACCACGGATCAGCACAACAGAGTGTTCCTGCAGATTGTGCCCTTCACCGGGGATATAGGAAATAACTTCGCGGCCATTGGTCAACCGGACCTTGGCCACTTTACGAAGTGCCGAGTTCGGCTTCTTCGGGGTCGTGG
This sequence comes from Sphingomonadaceae bacterium, assembly GCA_047975785.1. Lineage (GTDB taxonomy): Bacteria > Pseudomonadota > Alphaproteobacteria > Sphingomonadales > Sphingomonadaceae > JACXVD01. The sequence goes on from JBKEEC010000027.1 coordinate 20,641, forward strand.
TATATACGCGGGTGCACACACCTCGCTTTTGCGGATTCTGCTCCATGGCAGGGACCTTGCTCTTGGCCTTCTGCGGAACGCGGCCCTTGCGGACCAGCTGGTTAATAGTCGGCATGCGTTGCTCTTCACCATATTTGACGGCACTGTGAACATGCAGTGGAGTGAGCATCGCGCCGCCACCTGAATGAGTGGCCATGGGACAGCACCTGCCAGAAGCAGTGCCAGAACCCCGCGCGAGCCGAATCGCTCCACCTGACTCACATGCCAGGTTACTTTGACGGCCGCCCCGTAGCAGGAGTAATCCTGCCCAATAGAAAAAGCTGGCAGTTCAGCGTCGCCGCTATATCTGAAAGCTTCCAGGACAGAGCCGGCAATGTTCAGCTCTATTGATCTGACGCGGACATAAGGCCGCGCCGGATGGCGGGCCTTTACGAAGATTGGTCCTGCCGGTCAAGCAATATGCTGCGGAAGGAACCGGGACATATAGCGATTACCGGACTATTACCGGAAGTTATCGGCATATGCCTGCAATTTCAGGCGCTTTGGCGGGGTGGAATAAACGCGCGCAGCGATACCATGTCTGGCGGCATATTCCTTCGCAGCTTCCTTGTCAGGAAATTTGAGCTGGACCTGAGCCTGCGTATCTCCGCTTCCCGTCCATCCGGTCAAAGGGTCGGCCCTGCGAGCTTCGGATTGCTCAAATTCAAGTATCCACTGATCATTCAGCGCCTTGCCTGACTGCATGGCGTTTTTCGGGCGTTGATAAATACGTGCGCTCATAATGTTTGCTCTTTAATTCAGGAATCAGATGCTGAAAAGGCGTTCTTCGTTTTCAGGCTCGCCTTTTCTGTCCAGGGCTGTTCTGGCCAGCGATGTTTGGGATAGCGCCCCTTCATATCCTTGCGCACATCAAGCCAGCTTCCCCGCCAGAAACCGGGCAGATCGCGTGTTGACTGGATCGGGCGAGCTGCCGGACTCGTCAATTTAAGTAGCAGGGGCGCATTTCCAGCCATCGGATGAGTATCCAGCCCGAATAATGCCTGCACACGCACCGCGACAGACGGAGCATCATCACCTGTATAATCAATCCGGTGCGTGGTTCCGGCAGGAGTTGCAAAAATGCGCGGCGCCTTGATGTCAAGCTGCTGACGCACATTCCAGTCCAGCAGGGATAATATTGAGTCTGTCACCGCGCTGCGATCAAGCTGCAGGTCGCGCCGCCCTTCCAGCAAGGGAGTAAGCCACAAGGTCGCGGAATTACCCAATTCCGGCAGCGACAAGGCCTCTATACCCGCAAATGCACCACGAGCCAGAATCTCTTGCGGAATAATTTCCCCCAGATTGCCCACAGCTTTATCCATAAGTTTATCCACAATGAGTTGCGGATCAGGTTCAGGGTCTGGCCCGCTCGCCAGAGTAATCGCCCCAAGTCGCCGCTCCAG
>JBKEEC010000028.1:0-8348 GCA_047975785.1 Sphingomonadaceae bacterium
GCCAACCTACGCATGGAATGCCACGCTGGCCTGAACAAAGGAGAAGCGCGCCACTCATTGGCCAGGGCCGTCTTTGCCCACGCGCAAGGGCGCATTCATGACCGCTCTGACGCGGCCCAACAAAAACGGGCCATGGCGCTCAACCTCGTCATCGCCGCCATCACATTTTGGAACACGATCTACATGGGCAAGGCCGCCAGCCACCTCGCGCAGAACAGCCCCCTCTACGACGCCAAGCTGCTTCCGCATACCTCGCCGCTCGGGTGGGAGCACGACATCCTATCCGGCGACTTCGATTGGCATTCTGGAGCCGCAGACCGCAAAATCGCGCGACCACTGAACATCAGGCCAGCCAGAGACTGGGGAACCTGATTGTGTTCGCTGAAAGTTCTTCCTTAGCGTGGTTCTACGAACAAACCTTCCGATGGGGCCTATGTCCGTGAGCAACTTGCCGGTCTTCATGAAGGCAACGTCATTCGCTATCGGCTCAAACCGGACGATTTGGAGGGCGTCAGTCTGGGATAGGCGGTGTTGGCGGAAGCGCCCCGCCCTGTTGTGCCGATGGTCAGTCCAACTACTAAATCTGGAAAGTACTTGCGCGAATCCGATTCTTTCGGCAATAGTCACGAAAAATGGCGATCAAACGCCGAATTCCGTGAACACGATACGGATGCATGAGGCCAGATGAGCAGAACTGAAACACACGAAGACCTCAACACCGTCATCCGGCAGTATTCCGAGTTGCTGGCTGCTCAGTTGCATGCTCAGCGCGAAAATCTGTTTCCGCCGGATGCGTCCAAAGCTATGCGGAAATTCACCTCTGGTGAAGCAGCAGCTCTGCTGGGAGTCAACGATTCCTATCTTCGCAAGTTACACTTGGATGGCAAAGGACCCTCCCCAGAAATCACGCCGGGGAACCGACGGCATTATTCCGCCGAAGATATTCAGAGCCTGCGGGAATTACTGGAGAAGACCGCAAGGAAGCCGGGGGATTACCTCCCCGGTCGGCGCGCAGGAGATCATCTGCAGGTCATCGGAGTAATGAACTTCAAGGGGGGGTCGGGTAAGACAACAACTTCAGCCCACCTCGCGCAACGCCTAGCGCTGAAAGGATATCGCGTCCTAGCGATCGATCTGGACCCACAGGCCTCGTTCACCGCCCTGCATGGGGTCCAGCCCGAGTTCGATCTGCTGGATGGTGGAACGCTTTATGACGCGATCCGCTATGAGGAACCGGTGCCGATAGTGGAGATCATTCGAGATACATATATGCCGAATCTTGATTTGATTCCCGGTAATCTCGAATTGATGGAATTCGAGCACGAAACTCCACATGCGCTTGCGCGCGGCAATGCCGGTTTGTTTTTCTTCCGTGTGAAAGAGGCTTTGGCGCAGGTCGACGACAGATATGATGTTGTGGTCATCGACTGTCCACCACAGCTCGGATTCCTGACCATGTCTGCGCTGTCAGCCGCGACAGGGGTTCTGGTTACGATTCATCCCGAAATGCTTGACGTGATGTCAATGAGCCAGTTCCTGCGGATGACAGCGGATTTGATGGACGTCATCGCGGATAGTGGAGCCGACATGTCCCATGACTGGATGCGCTATCTTCTCACTCGTTACGAGCCGACGGATGCGCCGCAGAACCGCATCGTTGCGTTCCTTCGCACGATGTATGGGGACAAGGTTCTGAATGCGCCAATGCTCAAGTCCACCGCGATCTCTGATGCAGGTTTAACCAAGCAGACTCTTTACGAAGTAGAGCGTAGCGCATTCACTCGAACTACCTATGACCGAGCTATTGAAAGCCTGAATGCGGTGAACGATGAAATCGCGCAACTCATTCAAAAGACTTGGGGACGTTGATGACGGACCGTAAGAAAAAGCGTATGTCCATGCTCGACAGTCTTGCCGCTCCGGTGGCGCCCTCTGCAACGGGCAGCATGATGTCTAGCAATCGGGCTCTTCGTTCTGCGCGGGAAGCGGTTGATGCCCACCATGTTTGGGAACTTGACCCGAGTGAGATTGAAGATGATCGTTTTTCGGACCGTCTGGAACCTGAGGATGTTTACGATCTCCGTGCGTCAATAGAACAAAACGGTCAGACAGTTCCGATCCTGGTTCGGCGTCATCCGGCGGAGCCGAACCATTATCTCCTCGTCTATGGCCGCAGACGGCTGGAAGCCGTCCGTGGTTCCGAAAAGATAAACAAGGTCCGAGCGCTCATCGCAAATCTCGACGATACCGCCGCTCTTCGAGCGCAAGTGTCGGAGAACACTGGCAGGCGTGACCTGAGCTACATTGAGCGGGCTCTCTTCGCTCAGGAGCTTCTCGATAGCGGTTTCGGCTCGCAAGCACAAATTGCGGAAGTACTGAATGCAACTCGTTCCGCTGTGTCTATGTCTATCTCGGTCGCTAAAGCGGTTGGTGCGGAGCTAGCTCACGCAATTGGACCTGCACATGGTGTTGGTCGTCCTCGCTGGGAGGCATTGGCAAAAAGACTTTCCGAGGGGGGTATAGATCATCGTGAACTTAGCAGGATCGCCTCGGATGCACGCAGCAAGGCAGTTGCTCAAGAGCAACTTGATGACGGAGATGCACGTCAGACCGACCCATCAGTATCCGCCTTCGAAGGCGTGGCGCGACACCTGAAAAAGAAAACCGGTCAGCCACGCGGCGCAACATCTCGACCAAAAGCAACTCCACTGCTGATCGATGGTGCTCCCGCTGGCACCATCAAGAAAACGGACCGTGGGGTCCAAATGGCTATCACCAATGTGGATGACGCTTTTGCGAATTGGCTTAAAGACCAAGCGCAGAACGTCCTTCAGGAGCTTCACACGCGCTGGAAGCGCGAGATGTGAGGAGAGGCAGAGCAGCAATGAAAAGGAGGCACGATACAGGCTAACAAAAAGGTCCCGTAAAGCTTGCGCTCCACGAGACCCAGACTTTGACTTTAGCAACCTCAAGGTAATGGGCCAGCGCATAAACCGCAAGTCATATGCGATTCGCGGAACGGTTTTTTTGTGCCTTCGTGACAGCAAACATGGATTACACACCGATTTCGCCGTTTATGCGGCCGATTTCGCGCGCCCATCTGCGTGTTATCGAGAAGCCAGAGAGCCCGGTTTCGGGCAAACCGGTCAACAAGTGGGAAGTTTTGCGAGAGCTGTCGAAGGCACAAGCCGCCTTTGGTGTAACCGAGCGTGAACTGACGGTCCTTCAGGGGCTTCTGAGCTTCTTCCCTGAGGACGCCCTTGGCGGCAATGCCGAGATGATCGTCTTTCCGTCCAACAAGGCCATCTGTGAGCGCCTGAACGGTATGCCCTGTTCAACAATGCGCCGTCACCTTGCCCGCCTGGTCGAAACTGGCCTGCTCGTGCGGCGCGACAGTCCGAACGGAAAGCGATATGTCCGCAAGCACCGTGATGAGCGGGTAGCTTTCGGTTTTGACCTGTCGCCACTCTACTGCCGTTTCGAGGAAATCGGGCGCGCGGCTGAGGCCGTGCGTGAGACGGAGGATCGCGTTCGGCGGCTGAGGGGGATTGTCAGCCTCATGCGTCGTGACCTTGTCGCTCTGGCTGAGTTTGGTGAGGAGTTGCAACCGGATATGGGGCTGTGGAGCAAAATGCGCGAAACTGCGGCTCAGATTGCACGCGCGCTTCGCCGAAAGCTGCCACCTAAGGAATTAGAGAGGCATCAAACTGAGATCGCCACACTCCTGGAAAAAGGCCGAGACATCATTGATGGTCCCGAAACTGAGAGATTGGGCGCCAATGGCGCCCACAATGAGCAGCACTATCATAATTCACAAAAAGAATCCTTTGTTCTTGAACCTAGCCTAGAGAAGGACGGAAAAACTGACGGCACTCCTGACTTGTCATCCAACTTACCGGAAGAAAGTCCGGAAGCAGCTGAACGCAAACAAGCGCCAAAGATCCCTCTTCGTCTGGTTGTTTCCAGCTGTCCTGCCCTGAAAACCTTCTACGATGGTGAAATCAGGCACTGGCACCAGCTTTATGACGCTGCATCCCATATTCGTCCTGCTATGGGCATAAGTGCCTCGGCATGGGAAGAGGCTCAACGATGCATGGGGCCTGAACAGGCATCGGTTGTCGTTGCTGCAATTCTGGAACGCTTTGAAGATATCAGATCTCCCGGAGGCTATCTGCGCGCCCTGACAACCAGAGCGGCGGAAGGACATTTCTCATGCGGACCGATGGTCATGGCCCTACTGGGACGGAAGAATGCGGCTTGATGTTCACAGCTGTGAACTTTGCAGTTGGAAACCGATGCGGTTTACACCTCCAAAAGGCATGATTTGACAATAGTCTCTGATGCCAGCGCGAACCCTTCGAATGCTACAAAGGTGTTTACTGAATGGTTAGCCTAGTGCAGTGGTTCTCAGCCCTTCGCCGGATCGCACAGGTTCGAACCTGTTTTCTCGCATAGCTGGGTGGCGGCGCAATCCGTCTCGAGCTCTTCAAAATCGGAGCGTTGGTCAAGACCAACATCTGGCGCATCCGCGTTGCAATGAACTCATTGCTGATCCCATGGTTGGCGAATTTTGCTACGACCACGTTCAAATATTTCCCTGATCCCCCAAGACACCGCCAGCGTTTAACCCCAACGCCGTCACCCCGCATCGCAAAGCTCAACAGAGGTAGCATGAGACCATCCGTTATCGCGCGCGAAAGCTCTGATCGTTAGCAGCCGGTGGCGAACATGGAGATTTGGATTAGGCGCTATGGAGGGAAGTTCAGAGTATTTGAAGCTGCGTCAGGACATAAAGTTCACAGCTGTGAACTTTATGGTTCGAAGGGGCATGGCGGTGGTCAGCCTGTGAAATTGTCACGTTTGCACCTCCCCGCCCCGCTCAGTAGCACCCTACCCTCTCCTTCGTCGCTATCTCGCTAATAAATGCCACCGCCGACCACAGCCAGCCTTGCTGAGTCACAGTGAAGTTAACCTGTATCTGCTTTGGCGCGGCAAGCTGAAGCGTTGTCTCGGCCCCGCTTCCCTGCACTCACGCAAGACGAAGGAGTTCCCCTCGAGGCGCAACCCGAGCAGCCGGAAGAGCTGTTGCTCGCTTGTGGAGCCACAAAGGGCAACAATGAACAGCAGAAGGCCGGGCCTGTCTCTGTTCAGGAACTGCGTGTCTCCAGGGTTCGCCGGGTCCATCTCCGGATTGGAGGATAGTAGTGCCGCCACTCCGGGTTTCGGCCGGGCTTGTTTAAACTGACGTCGTAATGCGGCGCCCGGCCATTCGTCTTGATTTCGTCATGTTTCTCGCCCCGGAAATTCTTCGCGCATCTTTCGCATCGCGCTAACCTCATGCGGGTTGGATGTCTTCGGTTCCGCATCGACGGCGGAGTGCCGCCTGACTGCGGCGCTCTCAAACTGATCAGCAAGTCGTCAGCGTTTCATTGCCCTTTATCTCCAGGATGCATTTATCCGAATTCGGCCATATGGCGTACCTCTCTACAATTTCAGAAAAGGGCAGGGGGTGCCCCCTTCGGCGCGTATTTCTGGACCGTTGCGATCCGCCATCCTGCATCAAGCAGGGCGGTGTGCTGTTTTCTCTCTCGTGCGGCATTGGGCTCGATCATCGCGCACCGGAATTCCTGACGGATCGAGAGCGATATGAACAGGTGACAATCACGCCTGCGCCAGAAGTGGTCATGGGGGAAAAGCGCGGCGCGACGCTGTGGGAAAACAAGATCGGAGCGGCCCAGCAGAGTCTGCCGATGCAACCGGTAGCCAAATCTCCGCCAGTGAAGCGCAGATAGGATCACCAGTTCGGGTTTCGTGTTCTTGCCCCGAATTCAGGCCATTATCCGGCGTCTGGTCTCTAGGCGGGGCAATATCTGCCGACATAACCCCGCCGTTATGCGTTGCCGGGGCAGGGGTGGGGAGGGGAGGTTGGCGTGGCCTCTGGCGTATTGCGACCATCCAGCGCCATCGCTTGCCGCGCGCGAGGCGGGCAATTCGCTCAACAGCGTGATGGTCGCTGCGGCCTCGATCGTCGGACCGCGCCGGGTCGAGCGCGCGCAGATCTGCACCGATGCCCTGATCGAACTCTCCGCCCATGCCGGCCTGAAAGACGGCAGTGACGAGCCCTTCGACACAAGCCGGGTCGATATGAGCGAGAACAGCCGCGCGCTGTTTCTGGCGATCAAGGATGAGGCCGGCCACCCCCGCCCTGAGGCGATGCTGGTGGCGGTGCAGGCACGGGGTGGACGGTCGGTCTTTCTGGGCGCTCTCCCGAAACGCTGCGTTAACGTGGCATCGCCACCCGGACAGCTTGGCCTTGCGCGAGGAAATCCTCGATCTGACGACGTCTCCACCCATGGCGCCGGTTGGAACGCATGCCGCACTCGGAACAGGCGCCGTCTGGCGTCAGCCTGGCGAGCACAACCCACGAACCCGACCCGGCTTGGCTGAGCTCATCCACCAGCACTCTATCAGACGGCGCCCAATGCTTCTTCGAAACCAGAACCCTATTCTCCGATTTGTCAGATCCCCGAACAGGTCTGCCACACACTTTGAGGATGACTCCTTAATTATGAAATGAGAAATCCAACGAGGGAATGGGCAAAAGGTGGGGGGTCACGTGGCGCTCTATAGTCGATACGGAGAGGGGAGGGAGCTTACCTGAGGGCGCAGCCAGATCCGCGAGGGGAAGCCCGATCATCTCGGGTGAGGCGGGTAGGGGCTCCGCGCGTTTCAGCCCGTGCAAGCGGGAAAATACGCCCCGTCGACCTTGTCGGCTTTGAGCGTGTCTTACGAGGTGGTGGCGTGGGCGTAATGGCGGCCCGTCTCGGCCAGGCGGTCGAGGGAGCCGGAGCCTACCATATGGTCCGGCAGGTTGATCGAGTTTCTTGCATCCGCCATTGTTGTGACCTATATGTTGGTCATAAATAAAGGGGCAAACCATGCAGATCGCCATAGCCGAAGCCAAGGCCCAGTTCGCTGAGTTGATTCGCCGCGCCGAAGCGGGCGAGGCAATCGAATTGACGCGTTATGGTCGCCCCGTCGCCCGGATCGTTGCGGCGGATCGACCCGTCGGCCGACCCTTGATTGGCGCGATGGAAGGCGCGTTCACGTTGCCCGACGACATGTTCATCGGCGATGATGAAATAGCTGAGATGTTCGAGCGAAGCGCCGAGAACTAAGTGCGCCTCCTGCTCGACACCCATATCTTGCTCTGGTCGATTCTGAACGACCCTCGGCTCACCAAAACGCAAAGACAGGCTGTCACCGGCGGAGAATTGTATCTCTCCTCGGCCAGCGTCTGGGAGATCGGGATCAAGCGTTCGATCGGCAAACTCGATGTGCCGGAGCAGGTGTTCGACATCGCCGTGGACGCCGGATGCCGGCCGCTTCCCATTTCCTGGACACATGCCGAGGCTGCAGCGGCCTTGCCGCTTCACCACACGGATCCGTTCGACCGAATGCTGATCGCCCAGGCTCGATGCGAGGGATTGAGGCTTGTGAGTTCTGACAGAAAGCTGGCGGCTTATGACGTCGATCTCGTCTGCTGATCGGCTTTCTCCAGAGGCCGTTCGCGTATGCGGGCGCGCTCATCGCTGCATTGCAGCCGGTGTCGCCAGACCGGTCGGTTATGATGCATCAGCAGCGTGATGAATCACGATCCGCGCGCCGCCGCAAGCGGGAGGGTGGGTAATTATGCTGAAGGAGCTGGCCGCGCCGCTGCCAAGCGTCAGCAAGGCAAAATCCTCGGCTCTCAAGGATGCGCCACGGTTCCAGTTTTCGTTTACGAACGTGCCTCAGCCGATCAAGGGAGCATTTGCGCTGGAGGCCCGGAAGCGTGGTTTGACCAAGAAAGAACTGCTTTACGAATGCCTCCGTGCAGGCGGAATCAACATACCGGATTCCGCTGAAATCGACGGTCGAAGACGGTAAGTGTTAACTGTTATGGATTACGCTTGGCGTCTCCGCACTTCGCCGATGAAATCGCCGACGGACCAGAGCCAGCCACGCTGCGCGTCGGTGTAGCTGATGTGAACAGGGGAGGGGACCACGAGCTGAAGGCTTGAGGCCTCCATCTGGTTGGTTTGCGGCTCTGAAATCCCCGGTTCCAGCGTCAGAAGATGCTTGCGGCTGATCTTCTCGGCTTCTGCCAGAACCTGCCGCCACCGATCTTTGCAAGTGGACTTGGCTCCCAGCATGGTCAGGCGCGGGTCGCCTTCAACCGGAGCTGCGTTGTAGGTTTCCAGATCGGGAAAGAGAAAATCGGGCTTGTGGTTATGCTCGGTCACGGCTCCCCGGACATGCCGGATGTCGTGCGCCCGCAAAACTGCCGCCAGATGGTTCTCCAGCGA
>JBKEEC010000029.1:0-8316 GCA_047975785.1 Sphingomonadaceae bacterium
CTCTTCAACCCGGCCTTTCTGGGGCTGTTGCTGATCCTCTTCTTCATGGGCCGCCTCTTCGGCAAGCTCACGAAGAATATCCGGCTGTGGAAACTGCTGCTGCTCGGATATTTCGCCCTCTTCATCTACGCCCCCGTCCGCGATGCTGGCCCCATCCTGGGCGGGATTTTTATTGCCGGGATGCTGAGCAACCATGTCGGGAGGTTTGTTTCTGCGCTATCCTGGGCAGGAAATCTGGGCGATGCGCTCTTCGCCTTCAGATATCGCAGCGCCTATGAGGATATCCGGCGCAGGGAACGCGAGATCGAGGAACGGGAACGCAGGCTCAGAGAGGCCGAACAGCGTCAGGCTTACCAACAGCAGGAACACGGGCACCACGCCCGCACTGGCTGGCAGCAAGAGGCGAAGGGTTTCCGGCAGAAGGCAGGACAGCAGAAATCCGGCACATCATCCGGGGCGCGGCAACAGGACGCAGCGGGTGGAAAAAGCCGCGATCAGCAGCGACAAACGCACAGCTACAGCACTCCGCCACAGAACGACACTCGCAACAAGCATCTGAAAACGCTTGGCCTGAAGCCCGGACGCAACTACAGTCCTGATGAAATCAAACGCGCATACCATCGCAAGGCCATGAAGGTGCATCCCGATGCCGGAGGTTCGCAGGCAGAGCTAATCGAGGTGATCAGTGCGTGGGAGTGGCTACGAGCGTAAGGTCGGCTGTTAAATCCAACTTCATTCACGTACCCATTCATCCAATCGGGCATCACGAAAGATGGTCGTTTCAGATAGCACCTCCTGACACACTCTCCTGTGAAGCCTTTGTTTTCTTTGAAGAAAAATCTCTTCTAGCTGCCGCTTTCCAATCCATTCTTCACTATTAGAGAAGAACTTCTTACTACCGCTGCTCTCAACGATCTTGCTAAAATTTTCTAATGTCGGCTCAAGGTTTGTATTAAATTTCTCAATAGCGCAGATACTTCTAAAAAGCTCGTCAGAGTTGATTGAGTTCCATCCAACGATCATCCCAGTCAGCACTGGTCTAATATCGAATGGAATATTATTCCCGGCTGCGGATGAACGGTTTTCTCTATGCCTCATAATTGAAAATGTTACCGGATCTGGAAGATATGATATCTCATCCTTTATGGCCAGGCCCGAAAATTTATCACCGCCAACAAGTAAATCACCACGCCATATACATTCCTCACACCACCATAAAAATTTCATTGAGCATTGATGTATTGATTTCCCAACTCTCGCTTCGAGCGTATCGCCTGATCTAATATCAAGAGGGTCATCAATTTTCTGAAGGCAGAATGGCTCAATAACAATTTTTTTTGCGCTAGAGAACCGTAACATGGCATAGAATCCAGCATACTTCCTGTTTACATGCTGAGCTTGGGCCGACCATAAATTTTGTTTTTTAGGTAATTTTCGAGCTCCTCGGCGGGCAATATCCCTAGAGAGAACGCCAAGTAGGTTTGATCTCTCCCTCCATGGAGTCGTAGCCGCATCAATCTGATCTATAATCTCTTGAATTAATCTTGAATGAAGAGACGCTTTTCCAAGCACTTTCCTATCCCAATATGATATGAGAAAGTCTGCATAACGCAGATCGCACGACCCCGTTTGCGTAGGCCAGTTCCGCATAGCGCTTTCGTTCGCATACTGATGTTCAAGGAAGTAGTCTTTTTGTACTGCTTCTTGTCGAAAGCGGATCATGTCCTGCAGGAGGGTGCTGGGGGTGACTCCTGCATCTAACTGCTGCACATCCGCAACGAAGCGATCAAACCATCCATCCGCATACGAATCAGTCACTCTTGCCTCTTGCTTCTGCATCAAGGCCCCGTGGCGGGAACAGACATCTGGCTGTGGGGCGTGCGAGATCATTTAGCATTGTCTCGAACTATTGTTCAATACCTGCCGAATTTTACGTAGGTATGGCATTGCATCTCCCCTTAATCGCCCACATAGTGCGAGGAAATGCAGGCTCAGAAGTGGGTAGCTGCGTGGTGCCCGCCAAGGCCGGGCTAGGCAGAATAGGCAGACTATGACAAAAATAGTTTTTGGGGGCATCCGCTGACATGCCCGAATTAGGCGATACCGCAGCGACCCATGGCGCACCATCCTCCGCAGTGGAGACACGGCAACTTGGGGAAGGAGACGCTGAGGCTTTCCTACAAGCCCTTCAAGGTGCGCGCCCGTCAGAAGGTCGACTTGAAGTCTTTCTGGTCGGAATGCCCTGTGATGGTGCCGATACCATGGCCCATCTTCGCGACAAGGTGCTTTCATTGCCAGATAGTGCCTCTTGCCCGGATTTGCAGGCTATTGGGAACATTTCACAAACAGCGAATGCAATTATTTCTGCGATTTCTTTAGCAAACGAAGAAAAAAACAGCGTTATATTTCTTTCGGGTGCCGCTTCGGTTGTGCGTGATGGTCGGTTTTCTTCATCAATACAAAGGCGCAGCCGAGATGAGCTGCGGAAAGCGGCTCTTAAAAAAAGAGGGTTCGCATTAGTTATACCATATCAAAAAATTGACGGATCAGTTAAGACGGATATAATAAATTTCTTTTCCGGTCTTATTTCGGATTCGCGGCATTCGAACTACTTCAGCGCAGGTAATATTTCTTTAAATTTATGGAACTTGAAGGAAGGAATTGATTTCTCAGATATACCAAAAAGAGCGGCAGAAGCCGCTCATAATGAAATTGAAAAAGTAGCTGCTCGCGTATTTTTAGCAGTCTGGGACATCACCAGAGATAAGCTCAACACACCACTGCAAGATGCAATGAATAATATTGCAGATGAAAAGAGGGAACACATTCTATCCCTGCTCGTTAAGGGAATGAAAGAAGGAGGCAGTCGGGCGAATGACCGTCCTTGGGACATCTACAAAGTGGCCGAGGAATCGCGTAAACGCATCTTGAGCGCGGTAGTAAGGGAGATCGTTCCTGTCTACAATCCAGCGGTAGATTCCTCACCAGAGAAATTTATTCACGACAACATTAAGCCGTATCTTGACAGTTTTTCGCTGCCACTGAACTGCTTGGGACAGATGTCACCAAGCGCATACAGCGCAAAATATGGTCTTTAGACGGTACGGTCCGAACTGCTCATTGCATTTCGGACCTTCGTGTGCGATACAGTCGCTAGGGCTGATACGCACGGTTGCACATCACTTGTATCAGTGGGCGGAAACCAATGGCACCGCCCCCTCGAACTTTTCGAGGCCTGTTGCCGCATAGCAACAGGCGCGACAAGGTTTTCCACCTTCCGCGTCCCCGATGAGGATTGCCCGGAGGAGAAAGGCCATGTCCGCCACCTGCCACGTGTGTTTTCCATGCTCCTTGTCCCTAGCGGAGCTGGATTGGTTCTCTAGAAACACTGGCCTCACATTCAGTCTCGCCGAGGCCACGGTTATCGCCCGCTGCCGTGCTCCTGAGAATTTTCGGGCGATCTGTGATGCTGCGCGCCTGTACTTGGGAGGAAGATGCGATGCTGCTTGATGTCTTCGTTATCCGGCAACCTTCTACTGATCAGAAGCATGTCAACCGCACCCAACGTATCGCGCGGATCGACGAATCTGAAGCCCGCAAGATAGCTGCAGAAGCAGCTTCCTATGCCGAGTTCGATGCTGAGAACAGCCACATCGAAGAAGAGCTGAAGCGTGAAATCGATGCTGCGCGTATGCATCAACAAATTGCCAAACGGCGTGTCAGCGAACCCGATGAAGCATATGATCAGCATCGGATCATACGAACAGTGGTAAGCGCCGATCAGCATGTGAAGCGCACCGCAAGGGCGCGAAGGCATGGACTTCTGACTGGAGCCGCAAATGCCGCACTGTTTGTCGCTGAAGGTGTGATGGTTTCGGAAGTGGTTATTGCGTCCGGGATGTTCTCATTCCTGAATACAATCTGGGGCCACCTTGCCGCAGCGGCTACCTTCCGTCTGGCCCGGTGGGCTGGCTTCACGAAAATTGGCGCGATGCGTCTTAAGCGAAACCATACCAGCCAAGACACCTACCTCTCCAAAATGTGGGCTGCGCAGAAAGCCGCGTTCATCCTCTGGGTGGCCTGTATGGCCTTGCTCTTCGCACCGAGTATCGCAAGCGGTACGCTGATCGACAGCGATCCCTTCGCTCAAGTACCGCAATGGGCAACGTTCGCTCAAGAACACGCCAAGGCGCTGACGGCCACCTTAGGCGCGTTCTACGGCCCCCTGCTGATTCTGCTGGTTCTGATTCAGCTGTATCTGGGGGGATCATATTTGTCCTTCATCGCCCTGACGGAAGCGGACGCCTACAATGATGCCAAAAAGATCGTGTCGCGTCTGCCTGAAGAGAAGTCGTTCCTCAAAGACGCGACAGATACCCTTCTTGCAGAGATGAGAGACGTGGAGCGCGATTTGGGCCGCTGTGAAGGACAACTGAAGCTCCTTCAGAGTGCGCGGGCCGCTCATGCTGAGTGCTTTATTGGCGAGGTTGAAGCTCTGCGTCACCGGGGCCTGGTGGCTTTCCATCAAGCAATTGATGCCTCCGTTGCAAATGTGGTGCAGCCCGCCAATGTCGAGACCCCCGACGCCGAAAATGCGCAAGCCGCCAGACTAAACTGATGGATGATAGTATGCATATTAAACAAGTATCCATAATCCTTGGGCTCGCCGCATCATGCGGCAGCCCCTCCATGGCGGATAATTTCGTGCTGGCCTTACCTGCGTCTTTGGACCGCGCTCAAGCCACTCAAGTCTACAACGATCTAATGAATTTGGTTTCGAACGAAGCAGAGACTGATGATCGAATCATTATTTACGACGCAGGAAACCAATCGCTTATCGCAGATATGCACGTTCCATCTGACGGTAGCGAAAGCATACGTAACAGACGTTTGCGCGCCATGAGCCATGGCGTAGAGGCCTTTGGTGGTTTCGTGAAGGATCATTATATCTCGCAACCCACCGAAGACCCTGCCAATCAGAATATCTATCTGCCGCAGCTTCTAAACGAACTCTCGACACAGACACTGGCCAATATGAACCGTGAAGCGTCACGCAGTTGTGTGTTGATTATCGGCAACGCGCAGTATGATGACCGTCGCGAGGAAGGGTTCTCAATGACCGGCGGCTATTTTCCGAGTGACGGTTTTATCGTTGGAAGCCAAACCCAAAGCCCATTTGGGACCGCTGATAAGCAGGGCTTTCTTACAGGCATGAACGTCCACTTTGTCTACACCGACGACTCTTGGGCCAGCGATGTGCACTTGCTGCGGACGTATCGAACTTGGTCCTTGTTTGTACGGGCGCAAGGAGGCGTTCTCAGTACGTTCACACCAGACATTGCAACGGCTATGGATCGTTGGAAGAGCTGTGATATCAAGCCGGGCAGGTCCTTTTCTTACGACTCCACACGTGACATTCAAGCAATGATTGAATGGACGCGAGCCCCGGCCCCCGATGAGAATACTTCTAGCGAAGAGGCGGTAACTACGGGAGAGCCCTCTGCTGCACTACTGGCAAACGATGACTGGTTGCGTCGTGAAAATATCAACCGTAGCGACGAGCCTCCTACATCACAAAGCGGCTCAATGAAACTTGGCATTCGCTGGGGCGATCAGCAGTCATGTGGGGGCGTGGATATGGACCTCTACACCCGAACGACCCCTAGCTATGATTACCTCTTTTTCAACAACAAAACGACCGTGGACGGCCGTTTTAATAAGGATATCACGGACGCCTCGCAGCTCGGTATGTCTAACGGTATGGAGTACGTCGATTTGTTCGACGTTCAGGACCTTTCACAACTAGAAATCATGGTCAATCATTACGCAGGACAGTGTGACGGCGGCGTTGAAGGAGTGGTCCGAGCCTACTTTAATGGCATCGTTTACGAGCAACCGTTTGCGGTACAGTCTTCTTCAGGAAACTCCGGAGGCCAGCGTGGGCAAGCTGAAAATTCAGAATACTGGACCATTGTTGACCCCAAGCGGCTGTTCAACCTAACCTCAACAGAAGGGCGCTAACCTTATCGCCAACCTGGGATAACTTTTCCCTGTTTACAGGGTGAGGAGGATCGTCCGGGCGCAGCACGGTATGACTGTCAGAAGATCGTAGAAGCAAGTGGTAACAAGAGAAGGGTGACTGCCAGAACCCAAACTGCTCGCCGACCATATACAAAAGCATTGTAGTGCTTGGCCACTGCCCTAGGAGATCCAAGGGGTTTAACCTCGCTGGAGGATATTAGCGGTATTATCTCTGTCGTTATATGCTCCAATGACGTGCATGTCGTATGGTTATGTGAAAAAAATCTATCGCATGCGAAGGCGTTTAAGAACCCCGCAAACCCCACATCGCTGTAGCTATCCGGCCGAACGATGCTTGCAATATATGGCCAATAGTCTTTGGTACCGGCGTCATTCACGAATAAATCTGAGCAATCGAATAGCGCAAGACCATGACGTCGATGGCAATTACTGCCGACGAAGGCTATTGTGCCAAACTTTAGGTTTGGATTCTTCCTTACCAAGCTTTGCGCTATGTCCGCGAACAACGCGGAGCCCATACTATGGGCAATCACATTTATCGAAGCGTAATTCTTGCGTGAAGCAATTGCGCTGATTTGGTCTACAAAACTGTCCCTAAAACCTTGCAAACCTATACGCAAAACCAGATGCCAGCTAGACAGGCGGTCAATACTACCACCATTTCCGCGAACAGGCACAAAAAGTACTTCCCTGCCGTCCCAGAGAAGCTCATGCATCCTCGCTTCTTGAGCCCACCAACCGTTAGTACGTATTCCGGGTATTAGAAATACTAGATGAGGTGCATCATCGTGTATCCCTGCAAGTTCTTCGGGAGCGAGGACCTCGATATCACTCTCATCAATATCCTCCTCATCAACAGGGTCAAACTCTAACGATATCTCTGAAATCTCTCGCGCCAATGACGTCACCCCCAGCATTGCAGGGATGACGTTAGCTTTTCAGGCTCGCAGATCAACCCATGCCGTTAGATAACGGCTGTGGGTCTGTTGCGTTGCGCAAGGCGCTATGTCACCTCGCGTTCCTTTTTTGACATAGCAATAACATACTTAGACCACCCCTAGTTTTGGCTTGCTCACGACGGCTCGACCTTCACGGAGGGTACTCTTTGCAGGCTCTTCAGAAGCGACTACAGCGATGCTGTCTACAGCA
Organism: Sphingomonadaceae bacterium; assembly: GCA_047975785.1. Lineage (GTDB taxonomy): Bacteria > Pseudomonadota > Alphaproteobacteria > Sphingomonadales > Sphingomonadaceae > JACXVD01. The sequence continues at coordinate 7,192 of JBKEEC010000029.1, forward strand.
GGCTGCCCGATTAGATCGAGTGCAGGAAGTGCAACCATTTCAATTTGGTCTCGCTCCGGATCGTAGGAAGCAATCCTCCGACCTTTCTGCGTCTCCTGGACGGCCCACTTCATGAGGGCCATTGCATTGCTGAAAAGCTCTTTCTTTGAGCTTAACCCGCACTCCTCAACCAAGTGTTCAATGATATTCAACTGAGCTCGACGCACGTCAAACTGCAGTCGAACAACTTCCTTGAGCTGTTTTGCAGGCGCGTTCATTGCTCTTCTCCTTTGCTTACTTTCTCTAGCTCACACTTGCTCAGCTGTGTTGCAACACGTAATGAACAAGTAATTCTTCATCTTTTGTTATATCGAGGAGGCGGACTTCGTCCTCCGGGCGGAGGTTCCGGCTCATCATCGGGAATGACGCTTACATCAAGGAACCACTCATCCACTTCCAATCGTGTTTCCTTCACCTTTCGGCCCTTTGGGGCCCTATCCTGGTTTGACTTCAGCATCACAGCCTCCGTATCGGATTGTGGAGGGCACGAAGGCCACAACATTGATGAGTAATATGCGAGTAAAAAACACTCATGTCAAGATTTGTGCTTCGAGGTCTTGCTGATGGAAGCACACTACATATGCGCCTCACGGGTAGAGTTTTCTTGAATTTTCTACAAAATATATATAATGTTGAAAGTTCTGTTACCCCCTGCCCTGCTCTGCTGGGATTTCCTGAGGGCCGCGACAGGTCGCCAGCTTATATTTTGTTGAAAGTTCTATGGAGACCATCAAAAACTGGGTCACGGCCAGCGAGGTCGAAGCCCTGCGCAAGGCCGCACGACAAACTCGCAACCCGGCGCGCAATGAGCTGATCATCCTGATGCTCTACCGGCATGGGCTGCGTGTGTCCGAGCTCTGCCACATCAAGCTTGAACAGGTGAACCTAGATCAGGCCACGATCTTCGTGAAGCGATCCAAGAACGGAATCGACGGCATGCACCCGATTGCCGGTGACGAGTTGCGTCTTCTGCGGCGTTATCTGCGCGAGCGGGTTTCCGTACTGCCCTGGCTCTTGGTTTCCGAGCGCGGGAGCCCCTTTGCCCGCAGCACGGTGAACAAGCTTCTGGAACAGTGCAGCGAAACA
>JBKEEC010000030.1:0-1631 GCA_047975785.1 Sphingomonadaceae bacterium
GGAGCGGATTATCACCCTGCCGTTGATCGGGGCCTATCAGGCGGCCAATGCTCTGGTTGCTGCAGGTCTTGTCATTGTGAGCGGCGGTGCGCCTGACCAGACATTTGACGCGCTATCGCGTTTGCAGCCGGTTCGCGGGCGGCTGGAGCGGGCAGCAATTTCTTCGGCAGGTGCGCCGATTTATGTGGATTACGCCCATACGCCGGATGCCCTTTCGGCGGCACTTGATGCACTGCGTCCGCATGTGGATGGAAAACTTCTGACCGTGTTCGGCGCTGGTGGAGATCGCGATCAGGGCAAGCGCGCGGAAATGGGGCGGATTGCGGCTGAAAAATCGGATGTCGTTATTGTGACAGATGACAATCCGCGCGGTGAAGATGCTGCAGTTATTCGCTCCATGGTTTTGCAGGGCGCGCCCGAAGCGCAGAACATTGCGGACCGGCGTGCAGCCATTGCCGCGGCCATTGCTGCGGCAGGTCCACAGGATATCGTTTTGATTGCCGGCAAGGGGCATGAACAAGGCCAGATTATCGGTGCGGGAGAAAATATGCAGGTCATGCCTTTTGATGATGTAGCTGTGGCGCGTGAATGTGCCGGGGCAATAGGGGGCGGGACAATCGCTGCCGGGGCAACAGGAGGCGAGGTATGAGCGCTGCCGGTGCAATCCGTGAATGGCCCGGCACCAGCCTTGACCAGCACTCACTGGCCCTGTGGGATAGCGAAAGCCTTGTGAATGCCATTGGCGGCGTTGCCAGTGATAATTTTCAGGTTGGCGGGGTCGAGATTGATTCGCGCGATGTGCGTCCCGGTGATCTGTTTTTTGCCCTCAGGGGAGAAAACAGCGACGGGCATCTATACCTCGACAAGGCATTTGCCAATGGCGCAGCGGCAGCGATTGTAGACCGTCCGGTAGAGCATCCACACGTTCTGGTGGAAGATACTGGCACTGCACTTGCAGCTCTTGCCAGTGCTGCTCGTGACAGAACGGATGCAATTCGTATTGGCGTAACCGGATCGGTAGGGAAAACCGGAGTCAAGGAAGCGATATTTGCGGCACTGGAGCGCAGCAGTCGCGGTCAGGCGCATCGCTCTGTGCGCAGCTATAACAATCATGTCGGTGTGCCGCTCAGTCTGGCGCGTATGCCAGCGCGCAGCCGTTTTGGCATTTTTGAAATGGGGATGAACCATCCCGGTGAAATCGCGAGCCTTACGTCACAGGTTCGGCCTCATATTGCGGCCATCACGACCATTGCGCCTGCCCATATCGAAAATCTGGGAAGTATGGAGGCAATCGCCGATGCCAAAAGCGAGATTTTTTCCGGTCTGATGCCTGGCGGCACTGCCGTAATTCCGGCGGATAGCCCGTATTGTGGCCGTCTGCGTGATGCGGCTCTGGCTGTTGGTGCAAAAGTGGTGACTTTTGGCCTTGCTGCGGATGCTGATGTCCGCTTGCTCGATGCCATACCGGCAAGAAACGGTGGTTCGCTGGCAACCATTGATCTGGGCGACAGGCGCGCCTGTTTTACCATTGCCGAACCGGGAGAGCACTGGATTTCAAACGCTCTGGCTGTCATGGCCTGTGTGCGTGCCGCAAAGGGAGATCTGGGTGCTGCGGGTCTTTCCATGGCCGA
>JBKEEC010000031.1:0-1686 GCA_047975785.1 Sphingomonadaceae bacterium
AGCACTGCTATCAATGCGAGACAATATATTAGGTTTCATAGTGAGTATTGATTTTGCTCTCTTGGTGTTTCTACATCTGCTTAAGTAAGGGATTAACCTTAATGTCGGGCCTGACAAACGAATCAGACAAAATACAGGCCTTCGTCCAGTAGCAGATAAATCGGAATGAGGATGGCATTGGGAGCTCAGAGGGGGACTTCCATGAATGAAAAAACACCTATCAGGTCGATGACGGGAGCAACAAGAACAGGTGCGCCCCTATCCCTTTCCCGCGCACCGGCAAAAGATCTGCAGCCCTGGCTCTACTGGTTCAGCATTGCCGAAGGGGCATTGCCTGACGGTTATCAGGCCCATTGTCATTTGCTGGATGATCACCCCTGTATCCGCCTGCTTTATGGCGGAGTATGGACAGCAGAAACGCGCGACGGGCACCGTGTCTATGACCCCGGAAATCACGGCATCACCCTGTTTATGGGGCCTCAGACCAAAGCATTGCCCATCAGCGTTACAGGTTCCTATACCGCTATAACACTGCATTTTACTGCGGGCGGACCACAGGCTCTTGGCGGCCCCCAGGTGCCTGATATGCTGGACCGTATTCTCGATTTTGATGAATTGACAGGCGATGGCTGTCTGACGGAGAAAATTCCCCTGTCCAAAGGTCGGGAGGAGTGGCTTCTTGCGCTGGAAGAAATTTTTCGGGATATTTTCGTACGATCAGACACTGCGCCGCCATCCCTGCTTTCACACAGTTTTGAAAAAGCCTGTCTTGCCAATCCCGGCTTTGCAATCAGCGAGTTTGCCAGCGATCATAACGTCACCTTGCGCAAGCTGGAACGACAGATCAAAAAGGATTTCGGGCTATCTCCCAAACAGGTCCAGCGTCGGGCCAGAGCACAGGATATGGCTGCAATCTTGCTGGGGGTGGCACTGGCAGAAGAAGAGGCGGAAATGCGCTCGCGCTATTTTGACCAGTCTCATCTGATTCGTGAAATTCGTTATTTTTTCCATCAGGTTCCCGGAAATATGGAGCGTGGCGACCATCCCTTTCTGCGCCTCAACATGGAATCGCGTCAGTCCCGCCGGTTTGATGTATTGAATGCACTGGGTTCCGATACGCACAAGGCCTGGCGCGATCCATCAGCCGAGCCGACTCAACCCATAGGATAGCAACCCGCTTTACCCACATGGCTTCAGGCTCTGGCGGTATACAGAAACTCACACTTTTTCCTTTCAGCTTTCGTCGCCTGATGGCACAAAGACATGATGTTTCAGCCATACCTGTATCGTTACCGGCTTGCCTGCCTGTCACTTGCCTCGCTTGCAGCTTTTGCCCTTGCCCCTTTCTCTGCTGCAAGGTCAGAAGACGCAGCGCAGGAAAGGCGCTCCCCCGGAGAGATTATCGCACAGGCGCAGGAATCAGAATGGTGGGATATTTCCCCTGAAAGCCTGCTCGTCATGCAACTGGCACCGGATAGACAGGGAAGCGCGCGTCAGGTTGTGATCCAGCTTATCCCTTTCCCTTTTTCGCAAGGATGGGTGGACAATGTCCGCACACTGGCGCGCAGCCACTGGTATGATGGCACCGCCATTACCCGCGTGCAGGATAATTATGTCGTGCAATGGGGCGATCCGCATGGCGATGAGGCAGAGCGGGCAAAGCCTGTGCCTGATGGTCTGATTACC
>JBKEEC010000032.1:0-3686 GCA_047975785.1 Sphingomonadaceae bacterium
GATGATTGTTTTACCGTCAAAGCGCCCCATAATTACAAATCCTCAGTGAGAATAAAGGTCGGATTGTCAGTAAACTGGCTGAATGCGGCCGATACTTTCTGGAACTCCGGATTGGACACATCCGCCACAAAGCCATCCATCTCGTGAATGTCGATCACCTCGATATAATCATAAGGCGGTTTGTCATCAGACCCGAACAAACCCGTAGCACGATGCACGGTAAAGCTGACCACGCTGGGCAAAGCATTGACGCCGGGAATATCAAAGCCGTGCGCCCATGCTTCGTATTCGCCAGCACTTACGCTATCCTTCAGATTGAACAGACAAATAATACGCACACTCATACTCCCTGTATTTGTGGCGCATGGTATGCGCCCAGTCGTTGGTCGAGGTCGCGAGCCAGCGCAAACAGGCCCGCCTCATAGCCGCTCCGGGCAATTATCTGCACGCCGACAGGCAATCCGTTATTGCTCCACCCCGCGGGCAAGCTCAGCGAAGGCAGGCCAGCAATATTGGCAAGACAGGTAAAATCAGCCTGCGCAGGTGGTTCAGCCTGACTATGCGGAAATGGCAAATTCGGAACTGTTGGTAAAAACAGCCAGCCAAAGCGTGTCACTATGTCCTGAACCTGCTGCCTTGTTTGTTCCAGGACTGCCCTGTCTTGCTGCCATTTTTCTGCTGAACGCTCTGGTCCATAAGCCAGCAATCTTTGCAAATGCGGCGATAGGCCGGCCACCCTTTCCAGATGCGCAAACATGGCACGCGCAACCTGAATGAAACCGGCGAACCGGATGCGGCTGTTAGGGTGGTCGAGCTTTACGGCAGCGGGTTGCTGGCGCAATTCAGCCAGAGCCCGTTCAAATATGCGTGTCACTTCCGGATCTACGGTGACACCATGATCCACCAACACAGCGCCTTCCAGATCATCCGTGCCATTTCCCATGTCGGACATGATAGAGACAATCCGCTCCAATAGGTCGAGGTCGCGCGCCATTGGGCCAATGGCATCGAACATAAGGTCGGCCGGCTCCAACCCATCCTGGCTCACCCGGCTATTGGCCGGCTTGAAGCCATATACGCCGCAATGGGAAGCGGGGATACGAATCGACCCCATCGTGTCGGTGCCCAGCGCAGCATCGCACAGATACGCAGCAACAGCGGCACCGCTACCGCCGGATGAACCGCCTGGTGACCAGCCTATGCGATGTGGATTTTGAACTGCTCCAAAATGCGGATTGTCACATTTGGAACCAAGCGCCGCCTCCTCCATGTTAAGCGTGCCTAAAATCACTCCCCCCGCATCGCGCAGGCGCTTTACGACAAGCGCATCACGCTCAGCGATGCGATGCCGAAAGTCTGCAAGGCCAGCATGAAACGGCAGGCCACGCACCATGATATTGGCCTTTACACCAAAGGTAACACCCGACAGCACGCCAGGGGCAGGTTGCGCATTACGATCCAGATCCAAAAATGCACCGATTTGCTCATTACGCCATTCCAGAGCGTTCCAGTTTATGGAGGCGCCTGTCATTGTAGACCACGCTCATCTATCAGTCGCAAAGGCTTCTGACGTTTATCAATTTCCGTTTCAGTAGCAGTTTCGCCCGGCTTGCACAGAGCAACAACGACTTCAACACCCAGACCGCGCTTGAGTAATTCAGCCAGTTGCTTCGCATCGCTACTTCCCCGGCTTTCCAGAGTCACAACCATTGAGTCTTTTTGCTGCTCATCGCGGCGCAAATGACAGATATATTCTCCGGTCAGGTCTTCCCGGTTTTCGATAATCGCGCCGACAGCATGGGGAAACACGTTGATACCGCGCAGCTTGACCATATTGTCGCTACGCCCCTTGAAGCCTGCAATTCGCTTAAAACCGATTTCTCCGCGTCCATCCAGCTCATGTGTGATGTCATGTGTGTTGAAACGGATACAGGGGGCAATATCATGCTTGAACAAACAGGTGACAACCATATCACCTGTTTGCTCCTTGCCGACAGGATTCCCGCTATCGACATCCAGCAACTCAAGATATTGTGCATCTTCCCATACGTAGAGGCCGTCCCTCTCCGGACCTTCGCCAGCGATAGCGCCCGTATCGCCCACACCGTACCAATCATAGGCTTTTGCCCCGTGCCAGGCATCTTCTGTGCTTTTGCGGTCCTCTGTTCCCAGGTGGCCGATAATCATACGGATATTGATCTGATCGAACAAACCCAGCTCTTCTGCAGTACCTGCCAGCTTGCGAACATAATCAACAAAACCAACGATACTGGACACGCCAAAGTCAGCCATGAGCTGAACCTGGTTCACACTACGCGTTTCAATCCCGGTGCCTGCAGACAAGAAAACCGAATTGGTAAAATGGGTCACGGCCTCGCGGATATAGTGCCCCCCATTGATCATGCCATGGCCATAAACCGAATGGACGACATCTCGCGGCCCCAACCCCATCCAGCGATACATCCGTCCAACAAGCAGATTGGCAACCTCACGTCCCCATGGCCCGAACATGAGCACCTGCGGCTTTCCGGTGGTTCCGCTGGTTGTATGAAATACGGTAGGGGGACGAGTTGCAGGATTACCCATGCCGTGAAAATCGCCAAAAGGCGGGAATTCGGCGATAGAAGCCATCAGGTCAGATTTGTCGTAGACCGGAAGCTTGGTTATATCCTGCAGCCCCTGAATATCCCCCGGCTCTATGCCCTGCGCGCGCCATAGTCGCTGATAAAAGGGAATCTGCCATCCACGGTGCATCAGTTGCTGGAATTGCGCATTCTGAAGCGCGAACAGCTCATCCCGGGAAATGGAACGGTACCGTTGCAGAAAAGCCTCCCCAACAGGATAGGCTTCCAGCATGGCACGATGATCAAGTGCTTCAAAATATGTCGGAAAGGTCATGTCGGATCCGTGAAATAGGTGAGAGGAAAGTCAAATATTCTTGGGTCGGAATCGATAGGGGCAAGATCACGTGCGAAGATGTATTTTGCCTCGGACTGGTCAGCATTGAGAGGATTTTCAGGACTGCCAAGAGTAGCTGGTATGTCCTTTTCGACATGCCCGTTATGCGACTTCACAAAGATGCGCTGCGGGCTGAGGGCATTCGGGTCTGAATTATCATCCACTATCACGTGAATTCGTGACGCCAGTTCCAACAATGCCGGATCGGCAAATGTTTCGGATGTAAAGCAGCGTGGATCGATCCGGCCATCACGCAATGCCAAGGCACCCAATAGCGGCCCGCAAAGCCGTGCATAGGCCGGTGTCATATCCTGAATACAAGGCCGCCCGATCAACCGGTGGACCAGTGGGGGCACATAGATATCGAGCGATAGAATACTCTCCGGCCGCAATTGTAATTCCTGTATCCCGCCTATCAGCGCATGGCTGGCTCGACCGGATGGAAACGGCTTCACGCTGACCTCGGAAATGCGCCATACCTTGCCCAGATCATTTGTATATCGAGCCAGATTTCCGTGGTCGAACAATCTGAAATATCCAAACTGTCCTTCCATCGGGTCCTTGGGGCCAGGAAAGCCCGCAAGGGCAAGGTCACTGGCCGTCACTGCCGCACGCGCAGCATTAGCAATCTGGAATGGCAGCGTCGGCAAGCCCTCCAGATGTGCTTGCATTGTCCCCGATGCAGAAGAGTATGCGAGGCCCAGAGTATCGTCGAGCGGCGCTCCATC
>JBKEEC010000033.1:0-8426 GCA_047975785.1 Sphingomonadaceae bacterium
ATCAGGCGGGCAGCATTGCGATTATCTGGAAAGCTGGTTCGCACACACTGCGGGGATGAAGGTGGTCGCTCCTTCCAATCCTGCGGATGCCTATGGGCTGATGCGATCGGCCATAGAAGATCCGGACCCGGTTCTTTATATCGAGAATTTGCCTGCCTATTGGGCCAAGGGGGATGCCCCCGAATCTGGGCACAAGGTTCCGCTGGGCAAAGCCAGGGTGGCTCAGGAAGGCAGCGATCTGACAATCGTTTCTTATTCCTCTACATTATTGCAGGTGCTAGGCGCCCTGCCTGCTCTCGAAGAAGCGGGGATCTCTGCCGAAGTTATTGATTTACGCACCATCTCTCCATGGGATGAAGAAACGGTTCTCGGGTCTGTGAGCAAGACCGGGCGGCTGCTGATCGCGCATGAGGCGGTCAGGAAACATGGTGTCGGAGCCGAGATCGCCGCGACAGTCTCCAGTCAGTTGTTTGGCGAACTGAAGGCTCCGGTTGAACGTCTGGGCGCCCCCTATGCTCCCGTTCCATTTTCCAAGCCGCTGGAAGATGCCTATGCCCCGAAGGCGGAAGGCATTGCGAAGGCGGCAATTTCACTTTGCAAATAGGATATAACACACATGGCTACCGAAGTTCTTTTGCCGAAACTTGGTTTCTCGATGAATGAGGGCATTTTGTCAGAGTGGCTGGTTGCAGATGGTGCCGAGGTGAAAGAAGGTGACCCCTTGTTCGAACTTGAGAGCGATAAATCAACCAATGAGGTTGAAAGCCCGGCCACAGGGACACTTAAAATCCTTAAGGAAACTGGTGAAACCTATGAGGTTGGCACTGTGCTTGGCATGATTGAGTAGGCTGAAACCACTATCTCGACTTTATCGCCAGTATGATCACTCCCTGACCCATTTTCTATTACTCGTCCACCACAGTAATAATGTCATAACAAGTTGAGGCGAGGCAGTGCCTGTTCTGCCTGCAACTTTTTGCGCGATGTAATCGCGATGTAATGTTGCCTGTTTTTTGAATGATGGAATATTGAGGGAGTGTTGCCATGAAGGCAAAATTGCTTTTTTTCGTAGCTGCCAGCCCGTTTGCCTTTGCAGGAAACGCCTTTGCCCAGGATACGGAGGCTGCCGCGCCGGAAGTCGTGGAGGAAACCGGTGAAGTAACCACGGTCGGGATTGTTGTGACAGCCCGTCGGCGTGAAGAGGCGCTACAGGATGTGCCGATCTCGATTACGGCTCTGGGAGGCGATGCCCTTGCCGAACGCGGTGTCGCAGAAGCATATGACCTGCAATACCAGACTCCTTCGCTGACAGTGACAACAACCGGGTCGAACAAGTCCTCACCTGCTTATGCGATTCGCGGACAACGCACCCAGGAAACCCAATTGCTGACCGATCCGCCGGTGGGCCTGTATTTTGCTGAAGTTGTAACACCGCGCGCCTTTGGCTTTGGCACAGCATTTTACGATCTTCAGAATGTTCAGGTTCTGAAAGGCGTTCAGGGCACACTATTTGGCCGGAATATGACCGGCGGTGCCGTGCTGGTTGAGCCAGCCCACCCTGACCTTGATGACTTTGGGGCCGAGGCTAGGGTGCAATATGGTAATTATGACCTGATCGAAACCTATGGCATGGTCAATCTTCCGGTAGTCGAGGGCACTTTCGGCGTGCGTCTTGCGGGTAAATATCGTGACCGGGACGGGTATGTTACAGATGTGTCTTCGGGTCGGGACTATGAAGACCAGCATCACTATGCATTTCGTGCATCTGCGGAACTGGATCTGGGGCGCTTCACCAGTTACACCGTGTTTGATTATATGAAATCGAATGAGCATGGGTCCGGGGCCAAACTGTTCAGCTATTCCCTGACAGACCCGCTCAACGGGTCGGACAATGCCATTTATTCCCAGATGCAATTGACCGGCGGCTATCCCTTCCTCTTTCCAGGTGTAAATCCGCAAATTGCTGCTGGTGCGCCCTTGCAGGATATTCCGACCCTGATGGACAGTGCGCTGGCTCTGGGGAAATATGAAGTCGATTTCGGAAATTTCGGCTCTGCCCCGTTATTCTATGCCCGCAACAGCATTCCCAGAACCACAATCAAGAATTGGGGTGTAACCAACAAGACCACTTTTGAAGCAGGCGCTGTAACCTTCAAGAACATTATCGGATATCGCAAAATCGATTTTGATATTGTCAATGATTATGATGGCACCGCTGTTGCGCTGATCCAGCCCAATCAGGTTTCCATGCCGCGCACGTTCAGCGAGGAATTCCAGATGAATGGCACGCCTTTTGGTGACGCCTTTAATCTGACAATGGGGGCATTCTATTTCAGGGAAACGGGGCATGACGGGTCCGTCAATTCAAACTTCCCTCAATTGACCTCAATGGGATTTTCTGCGGCGACACCTGCTCTGGCGTCATTTTTCCTTGCCCAGCCAGCCGAGTTCTGGGAAATTCACCAGATCAATTATGGTAAAGCCATAAGCTGGGCTGTTTATGCTGCGGGCACGCTGGATATTTCGGATTCGTTCAGCATTGCAGGTGGTATCCGCTATAATAATGACTATCGCCGGGCGACGATCAACGCCTATTGGTCCAATTTCTATATCCCCAGCACCAGCATTTCCGCACCATGTAATTTTAACGGTCTGGGGGCAGTCCCGCGTGCGGATTGTGAACAGACCAAAATCCTGAAGAACGATGCTGTCACATGGGATTTGACGCTCCAGTATGAGCCGAATAGCGATGTGACCGCCTATATCGCAACCCGCAAGGGCTATCGCGCGGGCGGTTTCAGCCTGCGTGCCTCAGATGATGCAACATTCCAGCCATTCCAGCCGGAATATGTGCAGGAATACGAAGCCGGCATTAAAAACCAGTTCAATCTTGGCTCCGCCCGTCTGAACACGAGCATGGCGGTTTTCTACCAGGATTATACCAATGTCCAGAAGCAGAACTCCCAGCTTGTCGGAGGCCAGGTTGTTACCATTGTCACCAATACAGCCGCGCAGGAAAATTATGGCGGCGAGTTTGACGCGAACGTGTCTTTCAGCAATGGTCTCGATGCCAATATTTTCTATTCCTATGTCAAGAACAAGATAAAGAGCGGCGGTAACGGTTCACATGAGCAGCAAGGTGTTCCCAGGCACCAGCTTGGCGGCAGCGTCAGCTATAGTCGGGAACTAGATTTTGGTCAGTTAGGCTTCAATATGAATGCGGCCTATCAGAGCAGCATTTATCTGGATGATTATGACCCGGACAGTCTCCAGAAAGGCTATGTGTTGGTCAATGGCCGGTTGGGGGTCGATAATATCGGCGGTTCCGGCTTTGGCGTTGCCCTGTTTGGCAAAAACCTCTTCAACAAATATTACCGTGTCGGGGCCATTGCCCTGAACAGCAGTGGCCCAATCATCAATGGCGTCAATCCGGGGGGCAGTGCGGGTTTTGGAACATATGTGCTGGGCGATCCACGCACATACGGGATTGAAGCATCATACAAGTTCTGAATAGGCATTATACCACATTCCGGTGAGTCTGGGCTTATTGGCCTGACTCACCGGCAGGTTGAGCCTCTCATACCAGATCCTGATGAGGGCGGGGTATCGCCGCCAGGTGCCAGTTTCACGAACAAGACGTAATGTTCCAGAGGGTTCTCCCCAGTCAGGGGCAGTTCGCAGGTTGCAATCATGGAAGGGCGGTTTATCCCCCGTGGCATGATTCGCGCGCTGTTTCAGAGGAACTCATCATGAAAATCATGTCCGGTAATGCCAACCTGCCGCTTGCGCGGGCAATTGCGGCCTATCTGGAAATGCCGCTTACCGATGCTTCGGTCCGCCGTTTTGCCGATGAAGAGATTTTCGTCGAAATTCATGAAAATGTGCGCGGAGAAGATGTTTTTCTGATCCAGTCAACCAGCTTTCCCGCCAATGACAACCTTATGGAATTGCTGATCTGTATTGACGCGTTGAAACGCGCATCCGCAAAACGGATTACAGCGGTTATTCCCTATTTTGGTTATGCAAGGCAGGATCGCAAGCCGGGGCCGCGAACGCCCATATCTGCCAAGCTTGTGGCCAATCTCATCACCCAGGCCGGGGCGGATCGTGTGCTGTCGGTTGATCTTCATGCAGGTCAGATTCAGGGCTTTTTCGATATTCCGACAGATAACCTTTATGCTGCGCCGGTCATGGCGGCCGACATACAGGCGCGCTATGGCGATCAGGATCTGATGGTTGTTTCGCCAGATGTGGGTGGGGTGGTGCGTGCGCGTGCGCTGGCCAAACGGCTTGATAATGCCCCGCTGGCCATTGTTGACAAGCGCCGTGATCGCCCCGGTGAATCAGAAGTGATGAACATTATCGGTGATGTTCAGGGACGCCATTGTATCCTGATTGATGATATCGTCGATTCAGGCGGGACATTATGTAATGCTGCACAGGCCCTGCTGGATAACGGCGCCAAAAGCGTGGTAGCCTATATCACGCATGGTGTTCTGTCCGGCGGAGCTGTTGCCCGCGTTAATGGCTCCGCGCTCAAGGAACTGGTTATTTCCGATACCATCCTGTCAACAGATGCGACGAAGGATTCAGACCGCACCCGGATACTCACCATCGCCCCGCTTAGTGGCGAGGCCGTGCGCCGGATTGCGGATGAGAGCAGCGTTTCCAGCCTGTTTGATTGATCAGGGGCCGGTCCCCGCAATATCCATGAAGGTCAAGCGCATATATGCTGCGCAAGTGATCAGCCTTGCGCAATTTGTTTGCGGTGTGCGTGTTTTAATCTTCACGCATCAGCAGTTTGAAACGCTCAGGCGCTGCGCGGGCTTGACCAATGTGTGATGTTTCAAGCTCATCATGCATTGGTATAACTCATAAAATTCTGTGATCTGATTGCTGCCCAGGCAGTGATAGCGGATTCGCCTGCTGGCTGGTTCCCACCAGGGGGTGAGGGCAAGGAAATTTCGGTTTGGGGGAATGACTCTATAGCATCGCGAGAAAAGATTGAATCATGCGCTATGATATAATCTTTTGTTATCGCTTTTCTTTCACGAAAATCCGGTTCCCACTTTTTCGCGAAAAGCTTTAAGATTTGCCTCCAGCCTGCCCTGGATGCTTGCGAAAACCTGCAAACGCAGCCGGACGGTTGAAGGCTTATAACTGGTAGAATACCGCCATTTTGGCGATACTCTTATCTACGCCGGGGTATGAGTTGATGGTGCCAGAAGAGGCATCACATTCGAGCTATTTTTCCGTTTATTTTCCGATGTTTATGCAGTCGGAAAATCACAAATCCCGCACAAAGGCCCGAATTGCCTTTTAAGCCAAAGCAGCGGAGCGCAGTTGCGCCGGTCCCGCCGATTGAAAGCCGACGGGCAGTCGACGCGTCAGAGACCGTTGTTGTCTCGGAAGCGTCCGCTGCCGACACCCCGACCGGTCCGCGTGAACCAAAAGGGCGTGAGCTGCGATCAATCGGAGATTTCCAGACTTATGAAGCGATCAGGGGCAATCTCTACGAGGTATGGAGAGGCCAAGCATTCCTGGGCGAGGTTGAGGTGGTGCGCCGTGCTACCTCAGCACCGCGGCTTTACGGCGATCGCGCGATGACGGCCCAATCCGAGTATGAGGGGCGTGTCGAAGCAACGGGCGACGCCTTCCGGTCGTTCGACTTGTAGGCCGCCATGCGCGAGGTGGCATCGCGCGCAAGTCGTGATCCATAGACAGATTGAAAGTCACTCATCACTCAACGCCGCTGATTTTGCCTGCTGTTTGTCTCAGTGCTTGAAGCAATGCTCGCGATGCCAGGCTAGGAAAGCTGGATGCGGGCGCTCTAGTGGTCGCTGTGGTGGGATGGCGAAGCCGGCCCTGTTGATCAGCGAGCGGATGCTGTCGGGGTCGTTCGCCTGCCGGCTGACGAGAATTTCGAGATCGTCGTTTAATCCGATTAGGCTCCGATCGAACATCCAATGGACAGTTCCCGAGAGGGCTATACCATTGGTCACAATGTCCGACCCGCCACGATCAACAGGCCGGATATGAGCTGCCTCAACCTCCGCGCGGCCCCCTCACTGTCCTAGGGCGTGTTAACGCTATTCGCGAGGATGTTTTTATGCTAAGCATTTGTAATGAATGGTATAAGCGAAGAACAGTATGAGATGATCCGCCCCTATCTGCCGGTTCAGCGCGGCAATGTGCGGATAGGGCCAGACCGCCAGTCGGATCGTGTCGGGCGGGAAGCGGTGGCGCTTGAAGGATAGGGGGGACATGCCCATCGCTCTAGCCGCGATAAGTCGCCATGTAGAGACGAGTTGTGGTTTGCCTGACAGCACCGATTGGTATCTGTCATACAAGGTAAAATTTTGTGAAAATTCATTGACAAATATTTTGTATAGCAGTTGAAAAATAAAAATTTCTCTTTCCGCAATTCAGCAGGAAATTCATTGATAAGGTTAAATCATTACACTATTTTTCCCATTAACTGGTGAGTGCGTGAGGCAAGAAAATGTTTAAAGTCGGCTCTAGCGTTGAGGGAGCGAAGTGCTTTTTGAGGTGCCTGTGCGCTAATAATCAACGTACATTCTTATGCGACTTATGAAGGGCATTTTATGCCTTGCGGCTTTCATCGCTTTACTATGTTATGGGTGGTTGTTCTTCCTTCATCAAACCACTGGCGAGGGTCGTCCTGTTTGCTTTAGCAATCTTACTCAACCAAGTCGCGAAGCAATAATTCGGCAGGGTGTCTGGAGCCATTTACAGGCGCTTCCCGCAATTCGCGAAGTCGTCGAGGGTCGTGCGATTGAGGGTTCGGAAGGAAACCTGACACGTGGCGATCCGGAAGCTCCAATAGATCTGGCCGCGGTTGACGGCTTTCTGTCGAAACATCCGGATTGCTGCAGGATTGGAGCGCCTGGTGAGGGGATGGGAAAGCTCAACCGAGCTGCAGCTCTCTTGTATAGTCGGCAGTTTGTCTACGTGTCGGTCGAAGATCCCACCCTCAAGAGTGAGGCCGGCAATCAAATCTACGGCAGCGGCTATCCCGTCGATGCGTGTTCCGATAATTTGGAGAAATAAGATGCCTTTACGGTCTTGTCAGGTTGTCAATGAGCGTTTAAAACTGACCCGGTATTAGCATTTAAAATTGACCCATCTTATGTGGTGCAAAGCCCCCAGTTGGACCGCCTTCATATAGCGAGACGAACTGGGGGCTTTGGTTACGCGTCGTTTATGCTGTTCTGTGTTGTTTGCTCTGTGCGAACCGGTATGATGTGTTGCCTGTTTCGATGATGGCACAATGATGGGTTATGCGATCCAGCAGCGCGGTGGTCATCCTGGCATCACCGAAGACCGAGACCCATTCTCCGAACTCCAGATTGGTAGTGATGATGACACTGAAGCTTTTCGCGAAAAAGTGGATACCGGTTTTTCGCAAAAGAAAAGCGAAAACAAGCGATTATAGCATCGCGGTGATTCAACCTTTTCTCGCGATGCTATGGTCTTCTCATAGAGTTTGCTGATCAGATGGAACAGCAGCGCTCCGCCGGACTTGGGGAACGGGATATAGCCCAGCTCGTCGATGATAACGCAGTCCAGGGCCGAGAGTTGCCGGATAACCTTCCCGGTATTGCCGTCAGCCTGTTCCTTGACCAGGGCATTGATCAGATCGACGGCATTGAAGAACCGTGCTTTCTTGCCATTGTTGATCAGGGTGGTTCCAAGCGCAATGGCAATATGGGTTTTGCCAGTACCGGTTCCTCCCACCAGAATGAGATTGTGCGCCTCCTGAGTGAACTGACCGGTGCAAAACGGTTCGATCTGCGTCTGGGTGACCGTGGCCGCGCCGTAATCGAAGGTCGCGAAGTCCTTGTGGTGAGGGAACTTTGCGATGCGCATTTGATACTGGATGGAGCGCACCTGTCGTTCTGCCATCACCTTCTGCTCGATACCGCCCAGAACAACCCGTTCTTCGCTCCAGTCAAATTGCAGCGCATCGCCTGCTGCAAAATGCAGCGGGATAAAGACCTCGCCCGAACCGGCGCCGGCACGCTTCAAATCGCGGACAAATCGCTGAACCGACGAAGAGGAACCCGTGTAGCCTTCCAATACAAGCTGTTCATAGAGCCGCAAAGCCGTCCGTCGCTCCCGGCCTGGTCGCCTCTGGTCCTGATCGAACAGCACCTGAAGCCGAAGATCAAAACCGTCGCACAGCTTATACCAATGTGCGATGAGTGTGACTCATAACACATTGGTCAAGCCCGCGCGGCGACTGAGCGTTTCAAACTGCTGATGCGTCAGCATCATTGCAGTTTGGTATTATGCCGTACCGGCGGTACCCGGCGCTGATAGCTCGGCGGGCTATCAGCCTTCAAATACTTCTTGATCGTGTTCCGCGATAATCCCGTCGCCCGCGCAACAGATCGAATGCTGCG
>JBKEEC010000034.1:0-31577 GCA_047975785.1 Sphingomonadaceae bacterium
GCTTCTTCCCTGATTATGTCGCTTATGATTTCACCGCCGAGATGGAAGAGCGGCTGGACGATATTTCCGATGGTCGCGAGGAATGGAAACATGCACTTGCTGACTTCTGGCGTGATTTCAAACCCAGAGCGGAGGAGGTCATGGAAAAGCAGCCTTCGGACGTGACCGCGGAGCTGGATCAGTTTCTGTCTGATTATCTGTTTCCTCCACGCGAAGATGGCACGGACCCGCGCGCTTGCCCGCAATGCACGGATGGCAAGCTGGCACTGCGCGGTGGGCGATACGGGGCTTTTGTCGCCTGCTCAAACTATCCTGAGTGCAAATATACGCGCCGTTTTGCCCAGCCCGGCGGTGGCGGAGAGGATAGTGCTGATGATGGTGTGATGGGTGTAGACCCTGAAACCGGAGAGGAGATTGAGCGCAAGACCGGGCGTTTCGGCCCCTACATCCAGATGGGTGAGGGAAAGGAGGCGAAACGCGCTTCCATCCCCAAGGATTTGCCTGATTTTGACCTGGAATGGGCCATCAAACTGCTCGGCCTTCCGCGCATTATCGGCCAACACCCCGAAACCGGCAAGGATATTGAAGCCAATATTGGCCGATATGGACCCTATCTGCGGCATGATGGAAAATATGCCAAACTGGGCAGCACGCGCGATGTGTTCGATACAGGAATGAACGCAGCCGTTACGCTGCTGGCCGAAGCCGCGAATCGCAAGGGGGGAGGCAGGGCAAAGGCGGAACCGATCAAGACTCTGGGCGCCCACCCCACCAGTGGCGGGGAGATCAAGGTCATGCCGGGGCGCTACGGCCCTTATGTCACTGATGGCTCTGTCAATGCGACCATCCCCAAGGATATCAAACCCGAAGATGTGACCGAGGCACAGGCGATAGAATTGATTGATGCACGTGCGGCCAAAGCTCCGGCAAAGAAAAAGCGCAAGGCCCCTGCGAAGAAGAAAGCCCCGGCAAAAAAGACTGCTGCAAAAAAGTCCGTAGCGAAGAAAAAATCTGCGGCCAGTGAGTGATACACAATCTACTAGCCTACAGCATTGCGCTTTAATATTGGATCAGGCGTAATGCTGTAATTGTTTGTTCTCGCTTTTCTTTTGCGGAAACGAGGATGGCCATAGCCCGATAATCGGTTTTCACTTTTTGGGAATGCTCTGGAAATCAGGTAAATTTTTCTCGTATTTCCAGCATGGCCATGGCGGCTTTGGCTGCTTCGCCGCCTTTGTCTTTCTGTTTCGGGTCGGCACGGACAAGCGCCTGGGACTGGTTTTCTACTGTCAGAATGCCATTGCCGATCACCACACCGTCCATTGTCAGGGCCATAATCCCGCGAGCACTTTCCCCGGAGACGATCTCGAAGTGATAGGTTTCCCCGCGAATGACGACTCCAATGGCAACAAAACCGTCATATTTTTCGGATTCGAGTGCGTGAGCAATGGCGCCGGGGATTTCCAGTGCACCGGGCACGGTTACCATATCTACAGAGTGGCCAGCCGCTTCCAGTGCAGCACGTGCTCCACTGACCAGAAGATCATTCAACTGATCATAGAACCGGGCTTCAACAATCAGAAAATGCGCCATGGCTTTCCCCTGCAGGTCAAAAGGTGAAACGAACGCGTGGGGCAGTTCATGCCATACCCCGGCAGTCTGATCTATCGGGATAGATTCAGGCCAGCGCAGAGTCTGAAATGAGCCTATCCCGTTTGCTCAGTATTGCAGGGGCTGGGTATCAGTCCTCGACATGTTCAGCAAGCACGGTGATGCCGCTGTCACTCACTTCGGCAAATCCGCCGCGCACCTGAATTTCTTCAGGCTGGTCGCCAGCGGATTTCCAGATCTGGATGGCACCGTCACGCACAGTTGACATGAAAGGGGCATGGCCTTCCAGAACGCCAAATTCCCCTTCGCTACCGGGAACAACGACCATGTGGACATCTTCCGAGCGAACCAGTCTGGCCGGAGTTACAAGTTCGAAATGCAGTGCCATTGTCATTACCCCTGATCAGGCGTCCTCAGCCAGCTTCTTGGCTTTTTCTACCGCCTCATCAATCCCGCCGACCATGTAGAAAGCGGCTTCGGGCAGGTGATCATACTCGCCATCAACCACGGCCTTGAACGAAGCAATCGTATCTTCCAGCTGGACAAATTTGCCTGAGATGCCGGTGAAGACTTCAGCGACGTGGAAAGGCTGGGACAGGAAACGCTGGATTTTACGGGCGCGAGCCACTGTCAGCTTATCTTCTTCCGACAGTTCATCCATACCGAGAATGGCGATGATGTCCTGAAGGGATTTATACTTCTGGAGTGTTTCCTGAACTTTACGTGCGGTTTCATAATGTTCGTTACCGACAACGCGTGGCTCCAGCACACGGCTGGTCGAATCGAGCGGGTCAACCGCCGGATAAATGCCCAGTTCCGAAATGGCGCGGCTCAGCGTGGTGGTCGCGTCAAGGTGGGCAAAGGATGTTGCCGGAGCAGGGTCGGTAAGGTCATCGGCAGGAACATAAATAGCCTGAACCGAGGTAATCGAACCCTTGGTGGTGGAGGTAATGCGTTCCTGCAACTGGCCCATATCGGTAGACAGCGTCGGCTGATAGCCCACGGCAGAAGGAATACGGCCCAGCAGGGCAGACACTTCGGCGCCAGCCTGGGTGAAACGGAAGATATTATCTACGAAGAACAGCACGTCCTGCCCTTCCTGATCGCGGAAATATTCTGCCATGGTCAGGCCGGACAGGGCAACACGGGCACGCGCACCCGGAGGCTCGTTCATCTGGCCGAATACGAGGGCCACTTTCGAACCTTCTGAAGTCGCATTGCCATCGGCATCCTTGGCGATAACCCCGGCGTCGAGAAATTCGTGATAGAGGTCGTTCCCTTCGCGGGTCCGTTCGCCAACTCCGGCAAAGACAGACACGCCGCCATGACCTTTTGCGATATTGTTGATCAGTTCCTGGATAAGAACGGTCTTGCCCACACCGGCACCGCCAAACAGGCCGATCTTGCCGCCCTTGGCGTAGGGGGCGAGGAGATCAATAACCTTGATGCCGGTGACCAGAATACTGGCTTCGGTGGACTGGTCGATAAATGGCGGCGCCTCTGCGTGGATCGGGGCAGAAATATCCGCACCAACCGGGCCGCGCTCGTCAATCGGCTGACCGACAACATTCATAATCCGGCCCAGTGTTTTCGGACCGACCGGCACGGTAATTTGTGCGCCGGTATTGGTAACTTCCTGCCCGCGGGTCAGGCCGTCTGTGCCATCCATTGCGATACAGCGGACAGTGTTTTCGCCCAGATGCTGCGCAACTTCGAGAACAAGCGTATTATCGCCATTCTTCGTTTCAAGCGCAGTCAGAATTGCAGGCAGTTCGCCTTCAAAGCTGACATCGACGACAGCGCCGATAACCTGACTGATGCTGCCATTGGTGGTCTTGTTGAGCACTTGTGCGGTGGCCATTTTCGTTTCCTTGCCTTCGATGCCTAGAGCGCTTCGGCGCCAGCGATAATTTCAACGAGTTCGGTGGTGATCGCGGCCTGACGGCTGCGGTTATATTGAATGGTCAGCTTCTGGATCAGATCGCCCGCATTGCGGGTTGCGTTATCCATGGCTGTCATGGAAGCGCCCTGTTCGGATGCTGCAATTTCAAGCAATGCGCCAAATATCTGCGTGCGGACATAGCGCGGAAGCAGGGCTTCGAGGATTTCTTCCTCGTCTGGTTCATATTCCACAACCGCATCACTGCCGGCATTATCTTCCGGTGTGGGGACGGGAATAAGTTGCTGTTCTGTCGGGTCCTGGGCCAGAGCAGACTGGAATGTTGCATAGACAAGATGCGCAATATCAAACTTGCCATCAGCAAACATGCCCATCAGCTCATCGGCAATGGCTTCCGCCTCGGTATAGCCGGGGTCGCGCACATTTGATGTATCGAAATGCTTGACGATATGGTTCGGGAACGCGCGCTTGATAGAGGCGCGACCCTTCCGGCCAACAAGGTAAAACTCAACCTTCTTGCCCTCTGCCAGCAAGGTGCGGGCCTTGGCCAGCGCAGCGCGGACAATATTGGAGTTAAGTCCGCCGCACAGACCTTTATCGGTGTTGATTACAACCAGCAGGTGGCGGGCATCACTGCCCGTTCCGGCCAGCAGTAAAGGCGCAGAATCACTCTTGCCGACCTTGCCGGAAAGCGAGCCCATAACATCGGACAGGCGCTGCGCG
The DNA here is from genome assembly GCA_047975785.1 of Sphingomonadaceae bacterium. GTDB lineage: Bacteria > Pseudomonadota > Alphaproteobacteria > Sphingomonadales > Sphingomonadaceae > JACXVD01. The sequence goes on from JBKEEC010000034.1 coordinate 4,235, forward strand.
AAGGGCCGGGCTGCTTCCGCAGCAGCCTGTGCCTTGCGCAGCTTTGCCGCTGCAACCATTTGCTTGGCCTTGGTGATCTTCTGGGTCGATTTAACCGAGTTGATCCGGTCCTTGAGTTCTTTAAGCGAGGCCATTTCGGCTCCCTGATCCGTCTCTTGAACTTATGCGAACTGCTTGGCGAAGGCATCCAGCGCGGCAGAGGTTTTGCCTTTCACGTCGTCATCAAATGCCTTGCTGTCACGGATGGCCGTGAGAACATCTGCATGATCGGAGCGCATGAAACTGAGCATTTCTGCTTCATAGCGTGTAACCGCATTCACCGGAATATTATCAAGATAGCCATTGGTGCCGGCAAAGATCGAGACAGTCTGTTCTTCAAACGGCAATGGGCTGAACTGTGGTTGCTTGAGCAGCTCTGTCAGTCTTGCACCGCGATTGAGCAGTTTTTGCGTGGCAGCGTCGAGATCGGACCCGAACTGCGCAAAGGCGGCCATTTCGCGATATTGGGCCAGTTCCAGCTTGATCGAACCGGAAACCTTTTTCATCGCCTTGGTCTGCGCTGCACCGCCCACACGGCTAACCGAAAGGCCGACGTTAATGGCCGGACGGATACCCTGATAGAACAGATCGGTTTCAAGGAAGATCTGGCCATCGGTGATCGAGATCACATTGGTAGGAATATAGGCCGACACGTCGCCTGCCTGGGTTTCGATGATAGGCAGGGCGGTAAGCGATCCGCCGCCATTGGAATCGTTCATTTTTGCAGCACGCTCAAGAAGGCGTGAGTGCAAATAGAACACGTCACCCGGATAGGCTTCACGGCCCGGAGGACGACGCAGAAGCAGGGACATCTGGCGATAGGCCACGGCCTGCTTGGAAAGATCGTCATATACGATCACGGCGTGCATACCATTGTCGCGGAAAAACTCACCCATTGCGCAGCCGGTATAGGGCGCAAGATATTGCAGCGGGGCCGGTTCAGAAGCGGTCGCGGCAATAACAATGGAATATTCCATCGCGCCGTTTTCCTCAAGCTGACGGACAATCTGCGCCACAGTTGAGCGTTTCTGGCCAACCGCAACATAGATGCAGTAAAGCTTCTTGCCTTCATCCTTGCCCTGATTGACTTCTTTCTGGTTGATGAAAGTATCAATCGCGACGGCGGTTTTGCCGGTCTGACGGTCACCGATGATCAGTTCGCGCTGGCCGCGACCAACAGGCACAAGCGCGTCAATCGCCTTGAGGCCGGTCTGGACAGGTTCGTTCACGGACTGGCGGGGGATGATCCCCGGAGCCTTAACTTCCACGCGGCGCCGCTCGGCAGCATCTATCGGGCCTTTGCCGTCAATCGGGTTGCCCAGCGCATCGACCACACGGCCCAGCAGCCCCTTGCCGACGGGAACATCCACAATGGTTCCGGTCCGCTTCACGCTGTCGCCTTCACGGATTTCAGCGTCAGAGCCGAAAATCACGACACCAACATTGTCTGCTTCAAGGTTGAGCGCCATGCCTTTTACGCCATTGGCAAATTCAACCATTTCACCGGCCTGCACTTTATCAAGGCCATGAATACGGGCGATACCGTCACCGACCGACAGCACGCTGCCGACTTCGCTGACTTCCGCTTCGGTGCCGAAATTGGCGATCTGGTCCTTGATGACCTTGGAGATTTCTGCGGCGCGAATTTCCATGTGAATGAGCCTTTCCTGGGCGGCGTTCTGGGCTTCAGGCCTTCATGGCCTGAGCAAGTGAGTTGAGACGGGTGCGGATCGAACCGTCAATGCGTTTTGATCCGATGGTTACGACCAGGCCGCCGAGCAAATCGGGATCAACCTGTGAATGGATTTTTACAGTGCGCCCTTCGCGCGCGGTCAGCTTGTCCTTGAGCTGGGCAAGCTGTGCATCGCTGAGAGGGTGCGCACTGGCGACTTCGGCAGTGACTTCCCCGCGCTGGGCTGAAGCGATTTCACCAAAGGCGCGAATCATGTCAGGCAATGCCGAAAGACGGCGGTTGGCCGCAAGCACCCCAAGAAAGCGCGTGCCAAGTTCTGACAGCTTCAGGGTTTTGCCAACTCCGGCGATGGCCTTTCCGGCATCGCTCCGGCTAACCTGGGGGTTATATATAAGTGCTGACAGGAAATCCGATTCGGCCAACGCTTTTTCAAGCGTCTCCAGATCAGATTCGACAGCAGTTACCTTGCCCTCTTCAGAGGCAAGATCAAATAGAGCCGCAGCATAACGTCCTGCGAGGCTAGCCTGAATACCGGCGGAAATCTCCACGCGTCCTGGTCCTCTCGGGTCCACTGAAAAACGAAGCTTTCATCAAGCCATGATGGGACAGGCAGAAGCACGCCCCGGCAAGATTTGCGCGCGCCTAGCACCCGTATTGCTGCGATGCAACCCGCCTGTTGCATCCTTGTGCCCCGGAAACAGACTCATTTTGCAGGACGACAGGTGTAAATCAGGCGCTCATTGGGTTGATCGGGCAATAGCCCTGAGACAATTGCCTGACTTGAGCCAAGCGATTGCGCCGCCTGTTGCCCGGCGCCACATTCCGGAGGATTGTAGCGACTTCGCTCTGTCCGGGCCTCGGTCATGGCATCGCGTCCCAGCAGATAGCGATCGGTGCGGAACTCCCGTTTTTGCGGATCATAGGTGTTGATCGAAATGGCATCTTCCTGATTGGGAACGAAGATTCGGGACCACGCCCCCTTGTCAAAGCCATATTGCGTGCGTTGATTCACGCAGCCATCGGCTGTCCATTCAAATGACAGATCCTGCGGGCTGTTTCCGGTAATCCTGCTGCGAGATGTATCGATAGAGCACAGGAACCTGCCTTCAAGCGGAACAGTGGGGTCAGCTTTTTTATTTCCGGACGTGTCTGCGGCATCATTCATCGCATCTGCGACATATTGATCAATTTCATCCATGCCGGGGCGATTGAACCAGAACACCAGCGCACCGATAAGGGCAAGGCCGGCAATAATGCCGCCAGTAATGGCTTTCTTCTGACCATCATCGCGCTGTTTTGCCTGCCAGGCAAACAGACCGGCGCCCAGAGCCACCACGATGAGAACCCCGGCAATTGCCATAAAATTCTCACGCTGTTCCATCACCGCCAATTCTGCATTACGCTCGGCCTCTGCCTGTTTTTCAGCACGGGCGCGGGTAGCAGCCTGTTCTCTTGCAAGGGTAGATGCGCGCTCTTCATTCAGTCTTGCGCGCTCCAGATTATCCAGCTCTGCCAGCGAGCGGCATGGCATACCGTTTACAACCGGTTTGACGTCGCTTTTTCTCAGGAAAGGGAGCAATTCCCGGTTGGAGACAGCGAAGTAAAATTCGGCATCCGCTCCGCCAGAATCAGAACCGAAGCTGTTGACGCCTACTACACGCCCGCAACCATCTACCAGCGGTCCGCCGGAATTGCCGCGGGCGATAGGCGCTGTATGAAGCAATGTATCGAAATCACGTGAAGGTCGCTGGCCTGACAGAAATCCCCGACTCTCTACAGGCGGCTGGGAACGTAGCAGATCTGCAATCCGCAGCCCTTGCGCGCGGTCAACATTGGCCGGATAGCCGATGGCCGTGACTTCGCCATTGCCCCTTTCGACACCCCCGGCCAGGGCCAGGGCAGGCAGGCGAAGTGAACCGGTAATTTGCAGCAGGGCCAGATCATTGCGCGGGTTGAAGGCCAGCAGCCGGGCAAAGGATGGGTCATTGCCTTCGCTTGGTACAATCCCGATTCGTAGCGAATCATCCATGGCCGCCTCGCTGACGACATGCGCATTGGTCACGATCTTGTCGGGTGCGACAGCAAAGCCGGTTCCATGGCTGAGCGGATAGACCTGATCCCCGTCCGCCCCGATAATGACAACCCGCACGACCCCGCGGGTAGCAGCATCAATATCGGCAGGTTCTGCCTGTGCTATTGCAGGCATGAATATCAGGAGGGCAAGGAGTGCGAGCAGCGAGGCGAGACGTTTCATTGCGGCGGCTTTTACGCCACGTTTGCTTTTGATCGCAAGCTTCGGGATGCCATTCATGCACACAGGCGGTAATATCACGCTGTGATCATGCTGGCGCCATGTGCTCGATGGGTCCTGACCCTGACAGGAATCGGGATTCGAAAATTGCGCCAGTTAACAGGAACAGGAGTCAGGCCCGATGGTCAGGAAGATTGATGATCAAACCGCATGGGAGGCGGTTCTTCGTCGAGACCGGAGCTTTGACGGAGTATTCGTTACCGGGGTGATGTCGACCGGCATTTATTGTCGGCCATCTTGCGGAGCGCGGCACCCTGCCCGGAAGAATGTGCGCTTTTTTGCTGACGGGGCAGAGGCAAGGGCAGCAGGGCTGCGTCCGTGCAAACGGTGCCTTCCCGATGATATGGCGCGTGATGAATTAGCTGTGATGGGCGCAATCCGGATGATTCGCGCTGCCGGTGCGCCGGTTTCCCTGCGGGTGCTGGCGGAACAGGCGGGGTATTCCCCTGGTCATTTTCAGCGCATATTTGTCCGGGCCACAGGTCTTTCTCCGGCGGCCTATGCCCGCGCCCTGCGCTCCCGGCGGGCACAGGATGCCTTGAGTGATGGCGATAGTGTGACCCGAGCAATTTTTGAGGCAGGATATGAAAGCGCATCACGATTTTATGACGGAACAGGAGCAAGTCTGGGTATGACACCATCAGCATGGAACAAGGGCGGGCGCGGCGTTACCATTCACTATGCCGTGGTGGAAACCACATTGGGGCAAATGCTGGTTGCTGCCACAGAAAAAGGCGTATGCAGGCTTTCCTTTAATGAGGGGCGCGAGGAACTGGAGCGACGGTTTCCCGAAGCGGAACTGTCAGCAGGCGGTGAGGGTTTTGCCGCTTTGCTGAAAGAGGTCATTGCCGCTGTAGAACAGCCCGGCCATGTCCGTCATATCCCGCTGGATGTGCGAGGAACCATTTTTCAGCAAAAGGTGTGGGAAGAGTTGCGCAAGATTCCGCCCGGAGAAACGCGCTCCTATGGCCAGATTGCTGCAGCTGCGGGTAAACCAAAAGCGGTTCGGGCTGCAGGCAGCGCCAACGGGGCCAATAATGTGGCGGTGCTGATCCCGTGTCACCGGGTTGTGCGCAGCGATGGTTCTTTGGGGGGCTATGCCTATGGGCTGGAGATCAAACGCGCCCTGCTGGAGCGCGAAAAGAAAGCGCAGTGAATGTTCGCTCCCGCAATTCAGGTCATACCATTCAGGTGAAACTGTATGGATCAATATCTATGCTGAGGCGCACACCCTGAGGAAAGTGCACCATGCTCACCCATGACCGGATCATCTTTTGCAATCCGGCGCTTCGCCGTGCTGTGATGAGAAAGCGATAGCGATAGCGTCCGCGCAATTGGGCCATGGGTGCCGGGGCAGGGCCAAGAATGGCAATGTCATTATGCGATGGACGCACCGCACCCAGCCGGTTTGCTGCCTCACGTGCCTCGTTTTCGTCCTCGCTTGACAGAATGATGGCGGCCCACCGGCCAAAAGGAGGGGCACCGGCATGACGACGGGCTTCGGCCTCTACAGTGTAGAAAGCGTCCCGGTCGCCATTGGCAAGGGCCTCGATTACCGGGGCCTCCGGATGACGGGTCTGGATGAGAACAAGGCCGGGCTTCTCTGCCCGCCCGGCGCGGCCAGCCACCTGCGCTACCTGCTGATAGGTCCGCTCGGATGCCCTGAGATCGCCACCTTCAAGGCCAAGATCGGCATCGACCACACCCACCAGCGTCAGGTCAGGAAAGTGGAACCCCTTGGTCACAAGCTGGGTGCCGACAATAATATCTATGGCGCCGGATTCCGCCTGCGCGACAAAGGCAGAAGCCTTATCCGGAGAAGTAAGCGTGTCAGATGTCGCTACAGCCAGCCGGGCATCGGGAAACAGCGACTGCACCTCATCGGCAATGCGTTCTACTCCGGGGCCGCAGGCAACAAGACAATCTTGCTCGCCGCATTCAGGGCATTGCGACGGGGGAGGTGCTTCATATCCGCAATGATGACAGGCAAGTTTATGCCCTGTCCGGTGTTCCACCAGCCATGCACTGCATTGCGGACATTCAAAGCGGAAGCCGCAATTGCGGCACAGGGTCAGCGGTGCGTAGCCGCGCCGGTTAAGGAAAAGCAGGGATTGTTCACCCCGCTCCAGCCGCTTTTGCATAGCCTCGACCAGAGACGGTGCCAGCCAGCGGCCATGATCGGGTGGCTCCTGTGTCAGGTTGATAGTGCGGATTTCGGGCAATTGCGCCCCGCCAAAACGGCTGGGCAGATCCAGCCGGTCATAAATGCCACTGGTCGCCATCTGGAGACTTTCCAGAGCGGGTGTGGCGCTGGCCAGCACAATCGGGATAGATTCAAAACGGGCGCGCATTACGGCTACATCGCGTGCATTGTAACGCACGCCGTCATCCTGTTTGAAGCTGGTTTCATGCGCTTCATCGACAATGATTAAACCAAGATGGGCATAGGGCAGAAACAATGCCGAGCGTGCGCCGATAACCACTTTGGCTGTCCCGTTTGCAATGGCGTGCCAGGCCCGCCTTCTCTCTGCCAGTTTTTGCGCGCTGTGCCAGATGACAGGAGGTGCTCCGAAACGGTCGGAAAAACGACGGAAAAACGCTTCGGTCAAAGCGATTTCCGGTAGCAGCACCAGGATCTGACGATCCATTTCCAGTGCGGCCGCGACGGCTTCAAAATAGGTTTCTGTCTTTCCCGACCCGGTGACGCCATCCAGCAGGAAAGGGTGAAATTTCTCCGCTTTCACCGCATCGACCAGTTTTTGGGCCACGGCTTGCTGTTCGGGAGACAGTGCGGGAGGGGCATGTGCCGGATCGGGCAAGGCATAGGGAAGGGCGGTGTCAACCTCGACAGCTTCCAGAACATTCTGTGCCACCAGCCCGCGCAGGACGGCTTCCGATATGTCAGCTTTTCCGGCAAGTTCGCGGATCGTGGCCTGCTGGCCCGGCAGGGCATCCAGAGCTTGTTGCCGCCGGGGGGTCATCCGGTCTGGCAGGGTGCCGGACAAGCGGTATTCGGTAATGGTGGCCTCGCCTTTCAGGGCTGCCTCGCGTGATACGCTCATACGGGCAACGGCTGCCAGAGATACGCAGTAATAGTCTGCCGTCCATTCTATCAGACGACGTAATGATGCAGAAAGGGCAGGGACAGGCAGGACCGCAAGTAATCCGCGCAGGCGTGCATCGGGCACGTTTTTTGTCTTCAGCTTCTCAGGCTCCCACACAATTCCCATGATCTGTCTGGGACCAAGCGGAGCGAGAACGACAGAACCATGCTCGACATTCATCCCGGTTGGGATAGAATAATCCAGCGGCCCAAGGGCGGCATTGAGAATCAGTAGACGCGCGCGTTTCATGACGTGCCCCGCATATGGGGTTTACTCTAGCTATTAGGCAAGCAGGGGAACTGGGTTATGACTGTTTCAGGATATTTCAATATTGGACGCAGGGCATTCATTGCAGGTGTAACGGCCACAGGCGCTATGGCTGTGGCTGGCTGTATGGGTGTCAAGACAGTAGTATTTTCGGCAGTGATCCGGCGATTGATGGTCAAATCCAGCGATCGGGCGATTGAAACCATGCTGGCGCCCGGTGGCTATTGGGATCAGGTCGTGGCCAATTCGGATGTGGCCTCATTTATGGGACCGGCCCAGCCATTGGCCAAACAGATGCTTGTTGCGCCGGGCACCAAGGAGCGGATGGACGAAGCATTTGGAAATATTGCCCGCTCGGCAGCAAAGGTGGTTGCGCCTGTCATTGGCGATGTGGTTGCCCATGTCGGGATAAAAAATGCGAGAGAAATCGCTGAAGGCGGGCCGACTGCTGCTGCGGATTATCTGCGGGCAAATACCGATGGTGCGCTGGCAAGGGCCATGAACTCGGAGATTCTGCGCGCAATACGTGAATCCGATACGCCGGTGATGCAGCAACTCAAAGAGCGTATGCAGAATGTGGATATGACGCAGGTGGGGATGGCGGCAGCGCGGCGGCTGGAAGGGCTGATCTGGGATCAGGTCGGAATTGAGGAAGCCGCGATCCGTGCGGACCCGTCCAGCACCAATGATCCTGAGCTGATCGAGGTTCTGGAAAAGATCCGCCAGCAGCGCGGAAATAACGGATAGGGTATGGGCTCAGGCATACAGGTAGTATGGCCTGGCAGGCAGTATCGAAAGGGCGGGTCGGCTTGACGGGAAATTTGCGCAAGGGGTAGCGCCACCTTTCTGGCACGCTATAGCGTGAACCGGATTCGCATTTGTACCGGAGCCTTTTTCGTATGAAGTTTTTTGTCGATACTGCCGAAATCGCCGATATCGAGGATCTGGCCTCAACCGGCCTGCTTGATGGTGTCACCACCAATCCCAGCCTGATTGCAAAATCGGGACGCGATTTCATGGAAGTCACGCGCGAAATCTGCAATATCGTTGATGGTCCGGTCAGCGCGGAAGTGATTGCTCTGGACCACGAAACCATGATGAAGGAAGCAGATGTCCTGCGAAAAATCGCGGATAATGTCTGCATCAAGGTGCCGCTGACCATTGATGGGCTGAAAACCTGCAAGGCTTTGACCGGCGAGGGAACCATGGTCAATGTCACGCTCTGCTTTTCTGCCAATCAGGCATTGCTGGCAGCTAAGGCAGGAGCGACCTTCGTTTCGCCCTTCATTGGCCGGCATGATGACAATGGCTTTGACGGGATGGATCTGATCCGTGACATCCGCCTGATCTATGACAATTATGATTATGGCACAGAAATTCTCGCCGCTTCCATCCGGCACCCGGTGCATGTGCTGGAAAGTGCCCGGATTGGCGCCGATGTGGCGACCATGCCGCCTGCCGTGATCCGTGGCCTGTTTAATCATGTGCTGACAGCAAAAGGCATTGAGGGTTTTCTGGCGGACTGGGCCAAAACCGGCCAGACGATTTTGTCGTAACCCGTCCCTGACATAGTATGACCTGAAAGCATTTGGCAGAAACAACTCCTCTTGATCATTTCAAACTGGCTCTGACAGGCGCCAGTCGTGCCTTGTCGTCAGAACCGGAGCTTGAAGTAAGCTGGAGTGCCGACCAGCCGGGCATTTCGGGCAATATGCTGCGGGTTCCCTTGCCGGGCCGCAGTCTGCCGCAAGATCAGGTTCAGCAGGCGCGCGGTTTTGCAGACAGTTTCGCCATGCGCCTGCGCCATCATAATCAGGCGACTCATTCCCGCCATGCTCCATCAGAAGCGTTGGCGCGCGCCAGTTATGATGTGATGGAGCAGGTCCGCTACGAAGCCCTCGGTGCGCGTGATTTCGGCGGAATGCGCGATAATCTGGATGCGGCGCTGGATGTGCGCCTGGCGGCTGACCCTATCGCCCGCGCAGAATCGGCGGAAGATGTGCCGATCCAGACTGCCCTTGGCCTGATGTTGCGCGAACATCTGACCGGGCAGGCTATTCCGGAAGTGGCCCGCGCAGGGGTTGATCTTGTTCGTGATCATATTGAGTCTCTGGCAGGCGATGACTTTGTGCGCATGGCCGGGATGATGGACGACCAGTCTGCCTTTCAGGCGATTGCGCTTGATATGCTGCGCCATCTGGACCTGACCCGGACTGAGGAAACCCCCGAAGACGGATCTCCTGAAGAGGATGATGACGAGGGTGATGAGGGTGAAACCGATCAGGATGAGGATGAAAACGGCGATACCGGTGACTCCCAGTCTGCTGAAATGGCCGGTGAAATGTCCGAAGGCGAGGATGACGGACAAAGTGAGGCCGAAACATCGGGCGAACAGGAAATGTCCGAAGGCGATGCCGGGGAGGATGGCGAGGAAGGCATGATGCCGGTCCGGCCCAATCGTCCATGGACCGATCTGCCGGAAGATTTTGATTACAAGGTATTTACCGAACAGTTTGACGAGGTGGTAGAAGCACCCGAACTGTGCGATTTTGAAGAGCTTGACAGGCTGCGCGCCTATCTCGACAGCCAGCTTACCGGCCTGCAGGGTGTGGTGACACGTCTGGCCAACCGTTTGCAGCGCAAGCTGATGGCGCAGCAGAACCGGAGCTGGGATTTCGATCAGGAAGAAGGTTTGCTGGATGCGGCGCGTCTGGCCCGTGTGGTTGTCAGCCCCGGCCATTCGCTCAGCTACAAGATTGAACGCGATATCGAGTTCAAAGACACTATCGTTACCCTGCTGATAGATAATTCCGGCTCCATGCGCGGCCGGCCTATTTCCATCGCCGCAATCAGCGCGGATGTCATGGCCCGGACACTGGAACGCTGCGGAGTGAAAACGGAAATTCTAGGCTTTACCACACGGGCATGGAAAGGCGGCCAAAGCCGCGAGGCCTGGCTGGCAGATGGTCGTCCGGCCAATCCGGGGCGCCTCAATGATTTGCGCCATATTGTTTACAAAAAGGCAGATGAGCCATGGCGTCGGGCACGGCGCAATCTGGGTCTGATGATGCGCGAAGGTCTGCTCAAGGAAAATATTGATGGCGAGGCGCTGCTCTGGGCGCATACCCGCCTGCTGGCCCGGCCTGAAGACCGCCGGATATTGATGGTGATTTCCGATGGTGCTCCGGTGGATGATTCCACTCTCAGCGTCAATTCTGCCGGCTATCTTGAACAGCATTTGCGCAAGGTAATTGAATGGATCGAAAAACAGTCTCCGGTGCAACTGGTGGCCATTGGTATCGGCCATGATGTGACCCGTTATTACAAACGGGCGGTTACCATCATGGATGCAGAGCAATTGGGCGGCACCATGGTAGAGCAACTCGCGGATCTGTTTGACGTTGCATAGTCCTTGTATCTGGCAGGAGAACAAGAATGACTCTCGGAGTTACAGAAGCGGTGACAGGCCGCCGGTCCGTCAGGGCGTATCTGGACAGGCCTGTCGGGAAAGATGTGCTTGAGCGGGTATTGGAAAAGGCTCAATGCGCGCCTTCGGGGGGCAACCTTCAGCCCTGGCATTGCATCGTCCTGACAGGTGCGCCGCTGGAGCGTCTGAAAGCGCATATCGCCCGGTCATTGCCTGAAGGAAAAGCGGGGTGGACGCCGGAATATGATGTCTATCCCGCCAGTCTTGAAGCACCCTATGCGGATCGCCGGTTTGATGTCGGGGAACGCATGTATGAGTCGCTGAATATTGCCAGAGATGACAGGGACGGCAGGCGGAAGCAATTTGCCCACAATTATGAAGCCTTTGGTGCGCCGGTTCTGCTACTGGTCCATTTCCCGCGTTACATGGGGCCTCCGCAATGGTCAGATACCGGTATGTGGTTGCAAACCCTGATGCTGCTTTTACGTGAAGAAGGGCTGGAAAGCTGCGCACAGGAGGCATGGAGCATGTATCAGCGCCAGATACGTGAAATTGTGCCCATGCCTGATGACCATATATTCTTTTGCGGTGTGGCTATCGGATATGCAGACCCGGATAATCCGGTGAATCGTTTTCCTCTTGGCCGTGCCCCTATGGATGAATGGGCGCGCTTTGACGGCTTTTGATGCCGGAGACACAGGAACAGAATATGAGTGAAGCCCGATTGACGCTGTTTAACAGCCTGACGCGCAGCATGGAGGTGTTTGAACCGGTGCATCCCGGAGAAGCACGCGTCTATAGCTGCGGGCCGACGGTCTATAATTACCCGCATATTGGCAATATGCGAGCTTATGTCTTTGCCGATATTCTGGGGCGCACCCTGTCATGGAAAGGCTATGACCTCACCCATGTCATCAATATCACCGATGTCGGGCATCTGACCGATGATGCCGATCAGGGTGAGGACAAGATGGAGAAAACAGCCTCTGAACGGGCCCACTCCATCTGGGATGTCGCCCGTCATTACACCGAAGCCTATTGGGCAGATATCAAGGCGCTGAATATCCGTCAGCCTGCCCACTGGTCCGTTGCGACCGATTATATTGACGAGATGATCGATTTTGCGAAATCGATTGCTGACCGGCACACTTACCAGCTGGATAGCGGCCTGTATTTTGATGTGACGAGTGTGGAGGATTATGGTCGCCTTGCCCGTGCGGTGACTGAAGACAGCGCCGGCGAGGGTGAGGGACGAATTGAAGCGGTAGAAGGCAAGCGCAATGCAGCCGATTTCGCTATTTGGCGTACTACTCCGCCGGGTGAGAAACGGCAGATGGAATGGGATTCGCCATGGGGGCGCGGCGCTCCGGGCTGGCATCTGGAATGTAGTGTGATGAGCGGCAAGCTGCTGGGTTTTCCGTTTGATATTCACACAGGCGGGATTGATCACCGCGAAATTCATCACCCCAATGAAATTGCGCAGAATCAGGCCTTTTGCGGCTGCGGCGGACTGTCTGTGGCCGAGCATTCAGGCGCCCGCATCTGGATGCACAATAATTTCCTGATCGAGCGGGATGGCAAGATGAGCAAGTCATCCGGCGAATTTTTGCGGCTCCCCTTGCTGGAAGCGAAAGGCTATCATCCGCTTGCCTATCGTATGATGTGCCTGCAGGCTCATTATCGCAGTGAGCTGGAGTTTAGCTGGGAAGGGCTGGGGGCTGCCCTGACCCGGCTCAAACGTATGGTGATGGCGGCTGCCCCCATGCGCGATGTGGCTGATGCAGATGGCAACCATCCCAAATTCGCACCGCTGATTGAAAAATTTGACACTGCGATGAGCGATGATCTGGCAACGCCGCTGGCCCTGACGGTGTTTGAGGAAGCACTGGCAGTCAAAAAAGTTGATCCGGCGATCAAACGGGCGGTGATTGCTTCTATGGACCGGGTTCTGGGACTGGGTATATTGACACTTGACCGGGCTGACTTGCGGATCGGACCCTCGGATGCCTCCATTTCCGTGCCGGAAATCGAGACCATTCTGGAAAAACGCAAGGCAGCACGCCAGAACAGGGATTTTGCGCTGTCCGACCAGTTGCGTGATGAACTGGCCGAACAGGGCGTGGAGGTCATGGATGGTGATCCTCTGGGCTGGGACTGGGCCCTGGGCTGAGAATATCCGGTGCCTGATACCCAGCCTGACTATACTCAGCACTCATCCAGCAGCAATATTTCTAGTGCGAGATTCAGGCGTTCATCGGGCAGAAGGCGATGGTCCACATCAACAATACGGGCTTCTGCAACGAGTTTTCCGGCAATGGAGAATTCATGATCTGGCAGTTCGGCAATAAAGTGTTCGGCCATGTGGACAGCATCAGCGCCCGAAAAGGCAAGGCCAATATGATGGCGGCCCCCTGAGAATGTGATGCTCGCCCATGGCTTGTGGCGATGATATGAACACTCTGCATATCCGCCGGCCAGTGCCAGCACTGCTTTCAGAAGCGGGTCCACTGGCCTTCTCCGGGTTCTTTTGCCGGTAAAGGCGGAGGTTGCAATATCAATGCGCATGGGTGCTCTCCATATAAATGTTCATGAAATGTTCTACCCGTTTTTCTGTTTTTGGGCGGGGCAGGCGGCCATTGCGCAAATCCAGCACAAAGCGGGGATCATGTATGGCAAGCCGTCCAAAGCGGGTTGCCGGCATATCGGTTTGTCTCAGAAACTTCTCTATTTTCCGGATAAGCATATCTTTCCCCGCCAAATGTGTTGCGCCTGATTATTGCGCGAATTGTGAAGGACGAATCAGTTTGTGAGGGGATTCGTCGCGGAGAAAATCCTACTTGTCTATAGGAAAAATACATCGTATATATACAATATTCGATGCAAGGATATTACAATGGATGATATTCGCCAGCGCCTGCTTGACCTGACGCGCGAGAGTGGTGCGAGCCTGTCGCGCCTTTCTGTATTGATAGGACGAAACTCAACATATTTACAACAGTTTATTCGCAAAGGGAGTCCGCGGAAGCTGGAGGAAGATGACAGGCGGATTCTGGCCCAGTTTTTTGGTGTTCAGGAACGGGAACTGGGTGGGCCAATGGATATTTCCTATAAGGAGCCCTCTGATTCGCAGCCTGTCAAAGCTGTCAGAAGCAGGGCGGAATGGGCAGACATTCCGCGATTATCCTTTGGGGCCTCTGCCGGCCCCGGATCTGTTGCAGATGCGGAGCAGCCCTTTGACAGTTTTCGTTTCTCGCGACGCTGGCTGCGTGAAAAGGGGCTGGACCCCGCCATGCTGAGTGCCATCGCGGTTGAGGGAGACAGTATGGAGCCGCTTTTGCGCGACGGAGATGAAATTCTGGTTGACCGGACCTTGCGCCCCTTGCGCGATGGTATTCATGTTGTTCGTATGGGGGATTTGCTGCTGGTGAAGCGTGTTGCGCTTTCCGGGGCAGGGATGGTGTCCCTTATCAGTGAAAATCCTGCCTATCCGCCTCTTGAAGTTTCCGGTGATGATATTGAGGTTATTGGGCGTGTGGTCTGGAAAAGCGGACGACTCTGAAACTTGCAATTATTCGGGCCAGCCGCCAGATAGCCGGAATGACCCAGCCCGATACGAACATACCGCCCATGAAGGCGGCGATCATTCCGGTAACTCCCCTGCAGCAGAATTGTTCCCTGATCTGGTGCACGCAGACCATGAAAGGCGCCCTGATCGATCCGGGTGGTGACCTGGACAAGCTGAAACAGGGGGTAGAGCGTGCAGGAGTGACCATTGAAAAACTGCTGGTGACGCATGGCCATCTGGATCATTGCGGGCAGGCTGGCGTGCTTGCCAAAGAACTGCAGGTTCCCATTGAGGGGCCGCAGAAGGAAGATATCTTCTGGATATCCCGCCTCGATGATGATGGGCGCCAGTGGCAAATGCCGTCAGAAAGTTTTGAACCGGATCGCTGGCTTGAAGATGGTGACACGGTGACAGTCGGCGCGCTGGAACTGGATGTGCTTCACTGCCCTGGCCACACACCCGGTCATGTGGTGTTCTTCCATCAGCCAAGCCGCTTTGCGATAGTGGGTGATGTGCTGTTTCAGGGTTCGATTGGCCGCACCGATTTTCCTCGTGGTGATCATCAGCAATTGCTTGATTCGATTACCGGCAAATTGTGGCCTCTGGGTGATGATGTCACCTTCATTCCCGGACATGGCAATGTCAGCACTTTCGGTCAGGAGCGCGCTACCAATCCGTTTGTCGGAGACAGGGCGCTTGCGTAATCTGGTCGCTAGAGTGTGATGGCAAAAGTGGCCCCGGTTTTTGTCAAAAAATCACACGACAACAAAAGTATAAAGAGCGGGATGTGATCCTGCCATATGTCATCCGGCTCTAGACCATACCCGATGCGACGAGAGAGGCGTAAATCGCCAGTCCGGCAAGAGTCAGGGCGGTAATAATCACGCCCGAAGCGCGCAGATAGTTTTCGGTTGTCCGGTCCATACCAAAGGGGTGCAGCACGCGCGCTATCACCCACAGGCCGGCAACCACACTAAGCCATAAGCCGCCTTTTCCTGCCAGTTCAATTCCGGCGATCAGCGCAAGGATAAAGGGTGCGCTTTCTACAAAATTCAGTTGCGCGCGCATCCGGCGGGCAAGCAGGTCATCACCGCCATCGCCATGAAGGATCTTGCGCTGCATACGCACACGTCCGCATCGTATCATCAGCCATATGGTCAAAAAGGCGGCGGCTGCGCTGGCGCTGAGGGTTACTGGCAATATCATAGGTGATCCCCAATCTTATCAAAAGACTTGCTATGCGAATGGATCATTGCTTGCAAGTGCTGTGAAAATCGCTATAGGCCGCGCCTTCCCCGTAATGGCAATGCAATTATTCGGGGCATGATCTTGTGCCCCGTTTATCCATGGCCTAGAGCGGTCGTTAAACACAGTAATTACAAGGAACAGGTGGCGAAATGGCCGTCCCTAAAAGAAAAGTTAGTCCCCACCGTCGTGGCAACCGTCGTGCGCATGATGCCCTGAAGGTTGAAGCATTTCATGAATGCTCCAATTGTGGCGAGCTGAAGCGCCCGCACAATCTTTGCCCGCATTGCGGTTTTTACAACGGACGTGAAATTATTTCCGTTGGGTTGTAAAAGTTTTTATTGATCGGAGAATGCCATGAGTTTGCCGCGTATCGCCGTTGATGCGATGGGTGGTGATGAGGGCGTTCGCGTCATGATAGAGGGCGCCGCACTGGCCCGGCGCCGCCATGACCGTTTCAAGTTTCTGCTCGTCGGGGATCAGGCGCGGATAGCTGCTGCGCTGGACAATCACCCGAATATGCGCGGTGCTTCGGAAATCCTGCATTGCGACGATGTGGTTGGCGGAGATGAACGGCCGACCCAGGCGCTGCGCCGCGCCCGCACCACATCTATGGGACTGGCAGTTAATGCCGTGAAGCAGGGCGATGCCGGAGCGGCTGTCAGCGCAGGTAATACAGGCGCGTTGATGGCAATGAGCAAGCTGGCCCTGCGCACCATGCCGGGGATTGACCGTCCGGCTCTGGCTGCCCTGTTGCCGACCCTGCTGGATGATGATGCCGTCATGCTGGATCTGGGCGCCAATACCGAATGCGATGCGCGCAATCTGGTGCAATTTGCAATTATGGGAGCGGCCTATTCCCGCATCGTAACCGGCAGAGAGCGTCCGCGCGTGCGATTACTCAATATCGGAACAGAAGAAATCAAGGGCACGGATCAATTGCAGGATGCAGCGGCCCGTTTGCGGGCAGCATCCGGTCTGGCACTTGAGTTTGACGGCTTTGTTGAAGCCGACAAGATCAATCGTGGTGAAGTAGACGTTATTGTGACGGATGGCTTTTCCGGCAATATCGCGCTCAAGGCGATTGAGGGCGCGGCCCGCTTTGTGACGGATCTGCTACGGACCGCTTTCACCAGTTCCTTGCGCTCGAAAGTTGGCTTTCTGGTTTCCCGGCCAGCGACCGAATTGCTGCGCCATCACCTCGATCCGAACAATCATAATGGCGCTGTTTTTCTTGGTCTGAATGGTGTTGTCGTCAAAAGCCATGGCAGCGCCAATGCAGCCGGCGTGGCGAATGCGGTGGCAGTGACAGCGCGCCTGCTTGAAAATGACATCACGCACAGGATCGCTGCTGACCTTGCCGAACTTGGAGAAGATCGTTTGCGTGAGAGAAACCGGAATGAGAGTCAGGCGTGATTCGTTCAGTCATTAAGGGAAGCGGTTCATCCTTGCCTGCCCGAAAGGTCAGCAATGCCGAGCTGGCTGAACAGGTTGACACCAGTGATGACTGGATTGTCGAGCGGACAGGTATCCACTCCCGCTATCTTGCCGGTGAAGGAGAGACAACCTCCTCTCTTGCAATAGATGCGGCGCGCAATGCACTGGATAATGCGGGGATTGACGGGAAAGGCATTGATCTGATTGTGCTGGCAACCGCAACACCGGATCAGACTTTTCCGGCAACCGCAACGCGTGTCCAGGCTGCAATCGGAGCGAATGGAGGCATAGCCTTTGATGTTGCGGCGGTGTGTTCCGGTTTCCTTTATGCTCTTGGAACGGCGGATTCCATGCTGCGAACGGGCATGGCACGCCGTGCACTGGTGATCGGGGCGGAATGTTTCAGCCGCATTCTTGACTGGGAAGATCGCACAACCTGCGTCCTGTTTGGCGATGGGGCCGGGGCCATGGTGCTGGAGGCGCAGGATGTCGAGAAGGACGGGCCTGGCATTCTTTGCACAAGGTTACATGCCGATGGCCAGTATAATGATATGCTGTATGTTGATGGCGGCCCGGCAACAACCGGCACCGTTGGCAAGCTGCGCATGAAAGGGCGTGAGGTTTTTCGCCACGCAGTCACCAATCTGAGCGAGGTACTTGCCGAGGTTCTGGACGAATCCGGCTTTCGGGCTGAGGATATTGACTGGGTTGTTCCGCATCAGGCCAATGCCCGCATCCTGACAGCGACAGCGCGCAAGCTGAACCTGCCGGAAGAAAAGGTCATCGTGACAGTTGACCATCATGCCAATACTTCTGCGGCCTCCGTTCCGCTGGCATTTGATGTCGCGCGCCGGGATGGCCGAATAAAGTCAGGCGATCTGGTAATGTTTGAAGCGATGGGCGGTGGCTTTACATGGGGCGCAAGTCTTGCCCGAATGTGACGCAGAAAATAATAATTAAAAAGTTGCCGGAAAGTTTCTGCAATTTATTGCTATTGTATAAATATGACGATACCCCTTGGGCATTGATTTGAAGAATGCCAAAAGGAGTTTTCCGGTGATGCGATCCGTAGGGACTTTGACACGCGCCGACCTCGCAGAAGTCATTAACCGTAAAATGGGGTTCTCACGTGCCGAGTCTCTGGCACTTGTTGAATCCGTGGTTGATCATATGTCTGATGCTCTGGCAGAAGGTGAAAATGTCAAAATTTCCGGTTTTGGCAGTTTTGTGCTGCGTGACAAGAATGAGCGGATCGGCAGAAACCCGAAAACCGGAATTGAAGTGCCAATTACGCCACGCCGCGTAATGACCTTTCGTGCCAGCCAGCTTCTGAAGGAACGTATCGCCAGTAGCGAATAAGTTTCCGGGAGGTTGTCATGTATGGAGTATATAACTTTATCTTTGCTCCATATTTATATCGCGATACAATCCTCTGTCAGGAAGTGATGTGATGAGCGACGTGCCCTATCCCGATTCAGACCTGCCCTTTGATGACGGCAAGGACGAAGAGGCCTTCCGCACTATTGGCGAGGTCAGTGCAGCCGTGGGGATAAAAAGCCATGTGCTGAGATATTGGGAAGAGCAGTTCCCTTTGCTTTGCCCGATCAAGCGAAGCGGTGGCCGGAGATATTATCGGCCTGAAGATATCGCACTGATCCGCACCATTGATTCCCTGGTCAATATTCAGGGCTACACACTCAAGGGCGCAAGACAGGCGATTGAAAATGAAGGCGTTCCCACGCAGAAAGTAGAATCTGCGAATTACTCTCCCCGAAATGACGGCCCCGCTGATATGAGTTCTGGTGAGGCCACCGGAGACAGAGAGGCATCTTTATCCGGAGCTGGTTCAACCGGAGCAGGTAATTCTGACCAGGATCATCCGGCTCTGGTGCTGAAGGATGCAATCAGTCGGCTGAAGAAAATCCGTGAGGAACTGAGTAACGCGCTGGCAGCCTGATTGCACCTGCGCGGTGCTTTCGATGTCTCAGGGCAGGATACTTTATGTTATTGTATCGAGTAAGGACAATAAAGCTTTTCGCGAAAAAGCGGGGGCAGGTTTTTTGCAAAAGAAAAGCGATTATACAGAGCTATACAGAGCTATAGAGTGTGATGACAAAAAGTGGGCACCGGTTTTTGTCAAAAAATCACACGACAACAAAAGTATAAAGAGCGGGATGTGATTCTGTCATATGTTATCCCGCTCTAGCCTGCGAAGTAACAGGATGAGAATAGCCGGTTACAACAGGCCCAGGCGGCCAAGTTCCCGTGCCAGATGCGGGGGCATGATTGAGCTGTCTGTCTGGCTCCCGTCAATATCGGGCGGTGCCTTGTCATTTTCGAGATAGCGCCAGCCCTGATGGGCACGTTTGGCTACCGGGTTTACCCTGACCAGATCTGTTGCCAGATGAATATACCATCGGCCATCGGGCGTTTGTGAAAATCCGGTTATCGGGCTGCGCGCTACCAGCGTATGATCAAGTATCCAGTAGAGCGAGCCACCTGTGATTTCCTCATGTCTTTTGGGCAGATAGCGTGTTGTCAGCCTGACTTCATCGCGGGTCTGGAACCAGGACAGGAATTCTTCCATCGACCTGGCGCCATAAGCAATCTTGGTCAGGTGCAGCGGCATATCAGGTGAGATAGAGCACTTTTAGAAAAAAGTGATAGATATTTTTGGCTTGGAAAGTGCAGAAAATAAGTGAAATACAGCATAGCTGTGATTCAACCTTTTCTCGCGATGCTATAGCAAATCTGGTCAGAAATTGGCCGTTGGTGGTAAAGTCGCGCCTTTGTAATTCGGCTGCAAGCGGAGGTAAGCCGAATATTTGCCGCCCGCCCATCAGGCGGAATGATCAGATCGTAAAGAATGACCTGCAATTATGCCGCCGGCTCCATCAACCGGTGCAAATGGACGATGACATATTTCATTTCCGCATCATCGACCGTGCGCTGTGCCTTGCCGCGCCATGCCTCTTCCGCCGCTTCGTAATTGGGGTAAACACCAACCAGATCTATTTCATCAAGATTCTGGAATTCAAGTGTGCGTGGATCTTTTACGCGCCCGCCCATGACCAGGTGCATAAGATGGTCGGGTTTGCTAGGATTATCGGACATCGTGTTTCCTTAAATTCTGGCTGTGCGGCCAATAATATTGCCGTAAAGAAGGGAAAGGGCATCAGTAGTGGACAGAACCACACTGCTTTACCCTTTATCGAGGCCGATTTAGAATATTTGTGACGTGGCGCAAGAGCATAATCGCCGGATTTTGTGCAATCAGGATATGTTGCGTAACTGCTCCAGCTTGCGGGCAGCGGAACGTCCTGCCTTGCGGGAAACAGACCGGGCCTGTTTGATCATATCATCGGCCGCCTCTTCGGCGTCCTCGCGAAGTTCGATGGACCGTTTCTCCATTTTACCGGCGACGACACGGCCTGCGCGTGCCCCCTGTTCTGCAAGACGGCGTGTTTCCTTGAGCCATGCCAGGCCGTAATCTCCCGCAATTGCGGCGAATCCGGCGCTTTTCCTCGTGACTTTTCGTGTGGGAATGAGTGAGCCGATCACAATGCCCAGAACCACTCCGCCCACGACAGAGGATATCGGATGTTCACCGATAAAACCGCTTGTCCGCTCTCGTGCAATGCGGGCCTGTTCTCGCAGATTGCGCTCCCTTAGACTGGCCTCGGCCTGTTTTACTCTGGTAATCAGTTCCTGCCGTTTGGCCTCTTTTTCGGTCATGGGCGTGCCTCATTGATAAATATGGATTCAAATGTTCTCAGGAGCTTTATCGGCATTGTCATCTGAATCAGACCTTACAAATCCAAGAAGGGGCTTGCGAAAAAGCCATAACAGCCCTCCTATTCCCGCAATCGCCAGCGGCAAAGGGTATCGTCTGGCAAAGTCGCCGACTTTTTCGGTTACGATTTCAGCGTCATCTTCCAGTCGCTCGGCAATTCGCTGCGGCTGCATGAGAATTTTGATGTAATCAAGGTCGGCCTCAAGAATATCGCGTGCAGAATCCCGCAATAGCCGGGCTTCATCCAGCCTGTTTCTGAGATCATTCATTGCCTGTCTCTTGTGCCTGTTTTCCTGCTATCTTCCCGGTCGGCAATGCAATCCAGCATGTCCTGCAAACTCTGTCTGGCTTTCATGCCCAGCAGGGCGGCAATCAGCAGAAACAGTCCGACAACAGCGATCAGCGCACCCCATGGTGTTATCAGCGGGGCCAGAGCAATCACGAGTCCGGTCGCCAGTGCGACAAGGGCGAGAGTTACGACAATCAGGGCAAGAATGCCGTATGCCAGCATCGCCTTTGCGCGGTTGAACGCATATGCCATGCGCGCCTTGTGATAGGCGGTCTGGGCCTGAAAATAAGTATATCCGTCCTCAATCAGTGAGACGATTTCGTCTGAAAGATTGGGCTGGTCATGCGAATTTTCAGCGGATGACGAAGCATCATCCGCCCCGGAAGGCGGATGACTATTATGATCCATAGGCCCGTCGGGCGGTGGTGAGTCCTGCATGGGCCGGACTGATCCCTGCTGTTACCTGGCCAGTCCTGCCATCAGTCCCGACGGCCACCCAGAAGGCGTGCGATAACGAAACCGGCGACTGCGGCAATGCCCAGCGAAACACCGGGATTCTTGCGCACAACCTCGCGCGCATCCTCGCCCAGCTCCTCAAATGATTTTTCATCCAGCTTTGCGGCTGTTTCATGCAGGCTTTTTGAGGCGCTACGGGCATAGTCACCGTATTTTGTGCCCAGCTTTTCATCAATCAGCCCGGCATTGTCATTCACCAGGTCGCCCACAGAAGACAAGGCCGCGCTGGCACGCACCTTGCCTTCATTGGCAAGCTCGGCAGACCGGACTTTGGCTTTTTCGCCATATTCCTTGGCAGTTGCTGAATATTCAGCCGAACGCTCTTTGGCGATGGCCTGGTAATCGGCGGCTTTTTCCGCCGCACCGGCACGCATGGCGGCAGCTCCGGCCCTTGCCTGTTCAACGGCAGCATCAAAACGGTTTTTTGCTTCAGTCATATATTCACCGGATTCAGGAGAAGATGTTGTTCCAGCAGCTTTAGAAGCCGTGTTGCCGGAGGATTTTGCAGCGCCAGCCTTGCTGGTGCCTGATTTGCCGGAGGTTGCTTTGGATCGCGTCGTTTTGGTTGCCGCTGCTTTCGTCTCTGCCATTATCAATTCCTTTGCCCTGAACAGACAGGCGAGCGCGCCTGCCCTGATAAATCCATTTATAGACGGTGATTGACCTTGCGTCACCCGTTTCTGACGCATAGACGCGCCAATGAAAATATGGGTGCGATTGCGGCCAATACAATCCCGTAAACCGACATTCGGCCCGTAAACCGATATTCGACCCGTAAACTGACATTCGGCCAGACAGGAGACAAAAATGACTGCGATAATCGATATTCATGGACGTGAGATTCTCGATAGCCGTGGCAATCCGACGGTTGAAGTCGATATCTTGCTGGAAGATGGCAGTTTTGGGCGTGCGGCGGTTCCTTCCGGGGCCTCGACCGGGGCGCATGAGGCCGTGGAGCTGCGCGATGGCGACAAGGGCCGTTATCTGGGCAAGGGTGTGCTCAAGGCGGTTGATGCCGTAAATGGAGAAATTGCGGATCTGCTTCTGGGTGTTGATGCTGAAGATCAGCGCGATATTGATCTGGCGATGATTGCCCTTGATGGCACATCGAACAAGGCAAGGATCGGGGCGAATGCAATTCTTGGCACCAGCCTTGCCGTTGCCAAAGCCGCAGCCAGCGCACGCGGCTTGCCACTCTATGCCTATATTGGCGGTGTAGCTGCCCATACTTTGCCTGTTCCCATGATGAATATCATCAATGGCGGAGAACATGCCGATAACCCGATTGATTTTCAGGAATTCATGATCATGCCGATCGGGGCGGAAAGTCTGGCAGAGGCCGTCAGATGGGGAGCTGAAATATTCCACACCCTGAAAAAAGGTCTGGGAGAAAAAGATCTGTCAACCGCAGTCGGCGATGAAGGGGGCTTTGCTCCCAATCTGGCAAGCACGCGGGCAGCGCTTGATTTTGTTATGGAATCGATCAGCCGGGCAGGGTTCAGGCCGGGGGAGGAAGTTGCCCTTGCGCTTGATTGTGCCGCAACAGAATTTTTTGCAGATGGACGCTATGACATTGCCGGAGAGGGCTTGTCCCTGAGCCCTGAGGAAATGGCCGATTATCTGGCGGATCTGTGCAGTGCCTATCCTATCCGGTCGATAGAAGACGGCATGGCTGAAGATGATTTTGAAGGCTGGAAAGCCCTGACGGACAAGATTGGTGATACAGTGCAACTGGTGGGAGATGACCTGTTTGTTACCAATCCCGATCGTCTGGGCATGGGCATAAGCAAAGGGCTGGCCAATTCACTGCTGGTCAAGGTGAATCAGATCGGCTCGCTGACAGAAACCTTGCAAGCAGTCGATATTGCGCATCGTGCGGGTTACACAGCGGTTATGAGCCATCGTTCCGGTGAGACGGAAGATTCGACCATTGCTGATCTGGCCGTTGCCACCAATTGCGGGCAGATCAAGACCGGATCTCTTGCCCGTTCGGACCGTCTGGCAAAATATAACCAGCTTATCCGTATTGAAGAAGAACTGGGCGCGAATGCCTATTATCCGGGCAACAGATGTTTCGGGCGGCTTGGCTCCTGAGGTAATATTTTCGCATCAGCCTGGCTGTCGCTACTGACTCTGGGTGGGCAGCGACAGCGCGCAGGAGGCAAAGCGGGTCAGCGATATTTCATCCGGCCAGATTTCAAACTCCGCGGCCTTGTCGATCAGTGGTGTTCGCGGTGGCGGGCCAAGTGTGCCACCGGCAATGAAACGCAGCCTCAGATGCAGCTCTTGCCGGTCGAGATGAGGGAGTAAAGGCAATAGTGCCTCCTCCACCTTTTGCCCTGCCTTGACCATTTCATCCATTACAGGCCTAGCCTGACAGGAATCTCCATGAGAGGCAATTTCATCGAGCACCACCAGGGCGCGTGCTTCGGGGTGAAAGGCTGCAGGGTTAAGCAAAGGACTTAACCAGGACTGCAAAATCTGGTGCGGATTGTTTCCGGAAGAGATGGCATTCCACGCGGCGACCATGGGCTGCATATTAAGCATGGCGAGTTCCTGAAGCAGCGACCCGATGCCTCCGAAATGATAGGTTATCAACGTCCCGTTGAGGCCGGATACCGCGCCCACTTTACGCACCGTTAACGCATGAACTCCTCTCGTGACCAGAATCTGTTCTGCCGCCTGAAGCAAAGCGGAACGAGTATCCGGTTTTGTGTTTGCTAGCACGTAGCCCTCCCGATAGAACTTCATGAGACATGCTTATTCCATCTTGTAGAATTAACTTGTAATTTTCAATAGATTGAAGCATTATACATTCGTATAATGTAAAATTATCCTTTATAATTCATAAGAAGGAAGCTTGGGTGATGGCAGCTATTGCGCAGGATATTGAGGCTCAGGCCCGTCAGGTCAGGGCGATGATGCGCTATGTTGATCCGGGTAACTTTGTCACCCGGCGCTATGTCAGTCAGGGCAGGGAAATGAATACTGGCACCTATAGCGATCACGAAGTTATCATTCGTGACGGGATGCCCATGCGGGATCATTTTGAACTGGATGTGCATGGCTTCATGATCGCGCGCCAGCCTTCTGCAATTCGTGATTTTTATGACAAGGATGAAGTTGATCGCTCTTACGAGCGGGAGGTGGAGCGTCATATCCGGCAGCTTGCCGGAGCGGACAAGGTGGTTGCTCGCGGCTGGATGATCCGCACCAGTGCCGACCTTTCCCGGCGTGCGCAGGAGAAGGTCAAGGAATACAGACATACAGGCGGGGTCCAGCCTCCTGCCGGTGAAGCGCATATTGATATCAATCCGGCAACGGCGCATCGTATGGCAGAACATACCTATGCCGAGCATTTCCCCGATGGGCCGGGATACACACGGTTTCTGATTTCTTCCTACTGGCGGACTTTCTCCCCTCCGCCGCAGGATGTGCCGCTGGCAGTCTGCGATGGGCGCAGTGCTGAAGGCGGAGAAGAAAAAAGCAACACCCTGTTTGTGGTTGATGAATTTCCTGAGGGAGAAGATGCGATAAAGCCGGTTGAGGGCGAAGATCAGATGATCGCCGCGACCATTCCCAGTTATAACCCTGATCATCGCTGGTGGTATTTTTCCAATATGGACCGCGACGATGTGTTGTTTTTCAAATTTTATGATAGCGACCAGAGCAGGACATGGCGCTGTCCGCATACGGCATTTATTGATGGCGCCATGCAGGGTGCGCATACGCGAGCCAGTATTGAGACGAGATCTGTCGCTTTCTGGGAGTGATCGGCAGTCTGACAAACCCGCAAGCTGTCCGGCAGATTATCCGGCCTTGCGGAAACTTTCTATGGCAACAGGTAGCGGGCCAGATGAGCCAGGTGATTCAGCCGTGCGGGTACGATATGTTGTGCCGGTATTGGCGCAAACCATACGGTTTCTGCCGCCATGCTTGGCCTGATACAGCGCATCGTCAGCGCGTCTGAACAATAATCGCCAGTCCTGCGCATCATTGCATGGGCCAGATGCGGCCCCGATGCTGACGGTAACGTGCTGGCCATGGGGCATGGGAGAGTGCTGTATTTCTGATATCAGCGCGTTTCCATGTTCTTCCGATAAAATGTCCGCCCGGCCAAAAACGGCAAATTCTTCTCCTCCCAGCCGGGCAACGCCGATATTATCCTGTTTCAGAACCGAGAGGATGTGCGCAATTTCCTGCAGCGTCCTGTCTCCCGCCTCATGTCCGAAATGGTCATTGATCTTTTTGAAACGGTCGATGTCAATCAGCAACAACAGGATATCATCGCCATTGCGGCCAAAATCGAGCGCCTGATCAAGCACGGATCTCCGGTTGGGCAGGCCGGTCAGATGGTCGGTTTCTGCCAGACTTCTTGCCTGTTGCTGCAGTTCCAGCAGGTTGATAATGTTCTGGTGGTTGCTCATCACCATGCTGAGCTGGAACAGGCCGGCAATCAACATGCTCATCCCTGCTGCGAAATCGAGATAGCTTCCTGTAAACAGCATCAGGATGCTGATGGGCAGGATATTGATGGCAAGATGCCCGATTGCTGCGGGCCTCACCGACGCCATGCAATATCCTGATGCCAGCGCTGCCATCGCACCGATTACAGGATAATGCAGGCGCATGGTCGGGGGCGCCGTGATCCAGTTGGTGATGCACCATATGCTGGCCAGCACGGCAATAATCAGGGAATAGCGGGTTGCATTGCGGATGAGTCTGCGGGCGCGATAAACATTATCGCTGATTCTCAGATCGCCGCGAAGGGAAAGATAACCGGCAAGAAACAGAAGGAATGCGATAAAGGGAACAACCGCCCAGACTTCTGAAAGAATGTCGGGCGTTACCGCCAAAAACAGCGGAGGCAGGGTGATCATCAGACCTGCAAAGAGATGGCGGGAATGAAGCTGTAACCGGGTGGCCGCGAGAATGGTAAACTCGTCGCGAATGGCAATGGGCACCGGAGGGTCCAGTATTTCCCTGATTTTAATGCCAGTTTTCATGATTCCATCTTACTCTGATGATAGCTAATGGCGCTTTTATCGCATATTACGCATTTTCCCTATGTGCTGCTCCATAAGGGTGGAGAGCGGGGCGGAAATTGCGATGTGCATGGAGTGCACAACTTCACTTGGCGTTCAGGTCGTTGCTGGCTATAGGCGCAGCATGATATCCAGCGCACAATATCTCTCGCCTGTTCGCACAGCCCTCCTGGCAGGGCTTGCTGTTTCCACGATCCTGACATCCGGTTGCGCAAGTCGCGGCGGGAATGACAAGGAAGTGGCCTATGTCGCGCGTGATGTGGATACGCTCTATACCGAGGCAAAGCGCAGGCTTGATCAGGGCAACACGAAAATGGCGGCCGCCCTGTTTGATGAGGTTGAGCGTCAGCACCCCTATTCCCCCTGGGCGCGCCGTGCCCAGTTGATGAGCGCCTTCAGCTATTACGTCGCGCGCGATTACAATAATGCGATCCAGTCGGCGACACGCTTTCTGTCGATCCACCCCGGCAACAAGGATGCGCCTTACGCCTATTACCTTATCGCCCTGTCATATTACGAACAGATCAGCGATGTGGAGCGCGACCAGAAAGTAACCGAACAGGCACGCGCTGCCTTGCAAGAGGTTGATCGCCGCTTCCCCAATACCGCCTA
>JBKEEC010000035.1:0-18513 GCA_047975785.1 Sphingomonadaceae bacterium
ACCTATGTCATCGAGAGGGAGTGACAAGCCCTTCCCGACAAACACCCCCCGCAATTCACGCTCGCGGCGTTTCGCTCACCCTGGGTGCCGCGTCCGCTCCTGTAGAAGTTCTGAAAGGAATAGACCTCGATATCAGGCAAGGAGAAACGGTCGCCCTGCTTGGCGCATCCGGTTCCGGCAAAAGTTCCCTGATGGCTGTCCTGTCTGGCCTTGAACGGGCCACACAGGGAACTATCATGATTGCCAATCAGAATTTCTATGAAATGGACGAAGATGCTCTCGCCAAAGCCCGGCGAGGAACCATAGGCATTGTCCTGCAGGCATTTCATCTCCTGCCCACCATGACGGCACTGGAAAATGTCGCAACGCCGATGGAACTGGCCGGAATAGCAGACGCAAGATTACAGGCGGAGCGGGAACTCGAATCAGTGGGCCTTGCGCATCGCCTTCATCATTATCCTTCGCAAATGTCAGGCGGAGAACAGCAACGTGTCGCTATTGCCCGTGCCCTGGCCCCTGCCCCCCGCCTGATTTTTGCGGATGAGCCGACCGGCAATCTGGACGCAGCAACCGGACATGAAATCGTGGATTTGCTCCTTGCCCGGTGCAATACAGCTCAGACCAGCTTGCTGGTGATCACCCATGATCCTGAACTGGCCGCACGCTGCAACCGGATCATCACCATGGCAGACGGCACGCTTGTCAGCGACAGCCACCCGGTAAGCTAGGTGTTTAGGCTCAGGATTCATTGATGCGTCGCTCTCTTCCCCTTGCCATGGCCTGGAAAATCGCCCGGCGTGATTTGCATCTGCGTTTTCGGGGTCTGCGTCTTTTACTTGTCTGCCTGTTTCTTGGCACTGCCGCCCTGACAGCGATCATCTCGCTGACAGATGCAATCGACCATGAATTGTCTGCACAAGGTCAACAGATTCTTGGCGGTGATATCCAGCTTGCCCTGTGGCAACGTCCGGCAGCACCTGCGGAACTGGAAGCCATGCGCGCCATGGGGACTGTGTCGGGCGGCACACGGCTTCAGGCAATGGCCCGTCACCAGAATAACGCCGCGCCGGTCGAACTGAAAAGCGTTGACTCAAAATGGCCACTCTATGGTCAATTTACCCTGACAGGCGAGAAGGTTGCACACGCTCCTGAAGGAGATGCCGCCTGGCTTTCACCTGATGCAATGGCGCGACTGGGTTTGCAAACAGGTGACAGGTTCCAGATCGGCACATTATCTCTGATTGCCGCCGGAGTGATCGGGACTGAACCTGACAGGCTGGGGGAAGGTTTCCAGCTAGGCCCCACCATCATTGTTGCAGAAGATCTGCCCGCCCGCGCCGGCCTGTTACAACCGGGCGCAATGTATCGTTCTGTCTACCGCATTGCACTTCCGCCATCTGCAGATATTTCACGTGCAGAAGAGAACTTCCGGCAGCAATTCCCCAATGCCGGTTATGAACTGCGCACGCGCGACAGGGCTTCTCCGGGAGCAGACAGATTTGTCTCGCGGATGGGGGAGTTCCTGCTTCTGGTAGGCCTGTCTGCACTGGTCATCGCTGGAATTGGCATTGGCGGAGGGGTAACATCCTACCTCGACAGCAGACGGCGCAATATTGCCACTCTCAAAATTCTTGGGGCAACAAGCGGTGATATTGCCCGTATCTACGCCATGCAGATCGGGGTAACCGCCCTGACTGGCAGTGTTGCAGGGATTTTGGCCGGTGTTGTCACCACACCCTTTCTTGCGCAGTTTCTTGAAGGACTCCTGCCTGTCAATGCGCAGCTTCGCTTGTCTGTTCCCGCCGTCATTCTGGCCCTGTCATACGGGATTCTGGTTGCATTCATATTTTCCATTCTGCCCCTGATGCGCGCAAAACAGGTGCCAGCTCTGGCCATGATGCGTCCCGCCGGTGGCTCTTCAGTAAAAATCGCTCCGGCTGGCTGGGGGATGATGGGCGCGGGACTGGCCGCAATATGCGCACTGGTTTTGCTGACATCATCCCAACCATGGCTCGCGGCCGGTTTTCTGGGAGGTTCGGCGGCGGTCCTTGCTCTGCTGGGCCTGATCGGACGCGGCGTTATTACCATGGCGCGCAGGCTCCCTCGTCCGTCAAACCCGATGATCCGGAACGCTGTCACCAATTTATATCGTCCGGCCAATACGACTGCTGCGCTAGTCACCGCAATCGGGTTTGGGCTGATGAGCTTTGTCCTGCTTGCCGGTGTTCAGACGGCAATTGATGGTAATATCGAAAAACGCGTCCCCAGTCAGGCGCCGGATTATTTCGTGCTCGATATTCCCCGTGATCTTCTGCCGGATTTTGAACGGATCGTAACTGAACAACAATCGGGTGCCCGGATACGCGCAGTGCCAACCTTGCGCGGTGCCGTCCTCGCCTTTGGGCCTCGCGATAATCTGACCCGCGTTGCCGATATGCAGGAAGTTCCCGAAGGTGCATGGGCCTTGCGCGGAGAACGCGGCCTGACCTATGCAAGTGATGTGCCGCCGGGTAACACCATCACGCAAGGCTCCTGGTGGCCTGACCCATATACCGGCCCGCCACTGGTCTCTGTCGATGAAGAGTTTGCCAGTACGCTTGACCTGAAGATTGGAGATCAGATCACTATCGGTCTTCTGGGCGTGGAAAGAACCGCCACAATCGCCAATTTGCGCCAGATTGACTGGGAGAGCATGGGCTTCAACCATGCACTTGTATTCAGCCCCAATGCCCTGATGGATGCTCCGCATAATCTGGCCGCGACCATCCATTTGCCCGCACCGGCAAACCCTGAAAGCAAAAACAATCAGGATTCTGGCCCGTTATTGCGCGAATTGATCAGCGCCTTTCCTTCCAGTTCGGTTATCGAAACCGGCCCGCTTCTGCAGCAGGCGCGCAGCATTGTCTCGCAAGTGGGGCTTGCGACATTCGCTGCTGCCTCGGTGGCCGTTCTGGCCGGAATCGCGGTATTGATCGGGGCAATTCTGGCCGCACGGGCTGCGCGCAGCTACGACACGGTTATCCTGCGGGTTCTGGGTGCAGATTCACGTCAGATCCTGCTCATGAATATGACAGAATATCTCTTGCTGGCGGCGATACTGGCCGCAATCACGCTTCCCCTTGGCACTCTGCTGGCATGGCTGGTTGTGACACAAATGTTCGAATTCACCTGGCTGCCAGACTGGACAGCCATTGCCGGCATATTGGGCGCAGCAATCATCCTGATACTGTTATGCGCACTGGTCAGCATCTGGCCGGTGCTACGCGCCCGCCCTGCACAGGCATTGCGGGCACTATAAGGGCTTCAGGCGAAGATATCCGCCCGGTCAGGATCTTTCGGATCAGGACCGAACCGGTTTTCGCCCTTTGTGCCATCAAGGCACATAAATACAAATATAATGATGGGGCCGGCATAGGGCACAAGATAGAGCAGAAGCATCCAGCCCGATTTGTCCTGATCATGAAAACGCCGAACCAAAACAGCAAGCGCCGGGACAATCGTGCCCAACCAGAATACAAAGTATAACATGATCCCCACAAAAAAAAGCGGGCTAAATTGTGGTGGAGTTGTCGACTCGCTTCCATCAGCATTGATGGAATCCCACGGCAAACCGGCAAGGATCAAAGCAACAAAAAACATCCCCATCAAAAAACTGAACAGCGTAAACATCCAGTATTCCATACGCCGCGAACGACCATTAAAATCTGCATATCGTTTATAGGGAAGGATCATCCATTCCATGTGTGCACCCGCTTACATACCATGAGATTAAAAATACTATGTGATTAAAAAAACGACGTGCCGCACATAAATCATGCAGCACGCCGTCAGAAATATTACTGCTTATTATTCGAATACGTTGGGATTTACCCCGCTTGGATCGGGGCCATACTGGTTTTCGCCCTTTGTGCCTTCAAGGCACATGAACACCAGCACAATCAGCCCGCCAACGAAGGGAATAAAGCTCAAAAGCACGAACCAGCCGGATTTGTCCTGATCATGGAA
Source organism: Sphingomonadaceae bacterium (assembly GCA_047975785.1). Classification (GTDB taxonomy): domain Bacteria; phylum Pseudomonadota; class Alphaproteobacteria; order Sphingomonadales; family Sphingomonadaceae; genus JACXVD01. Next base: position 4,006 of record JBKEEC010000035.1, read on the forward strand.
GCGACGCACCTGCACCGCCAGCATCGGTATGAAAGAGCCGAGAATAAACAGAAGCAGCAAAATGCCGGTAAAACCAAACCCGGAATCGCTCCCGGTCATCGCACCAAGACCACCGCTCACCATCGCGAGTACAACATAAACAATGACGAAAAACAGGAAAAACATCCAGTATTCCCTGCGGCCAGAACGACCGCTGAAGTCTGCGTAACGTTTATAGGGTAAAAACATCCATTCCATTGCGATTCCCCGAAATAAATAAAAATGCCTAGGCTACGCACCACAATATGACGAAGTTTGCAACTAAAAGAGGGACAGATATCCGCCCCCCCTTGTGTCATATTAAAAAAAATGTGTCATATTAAGAAAAAATAGCAGTTTCGTCAGAAACGTGCGCGCACAGCAACCCCATATGTGCGTGGCTGGTTGGGATAACTTGAAATCGCATGGGATTGCGCAACCGAATCAAACAGCGACAGAAGATAGCGATCATTCAGCAGGTTCCGGCCCCAGACCGAAAATTCCAGCCCGCCATCAGTTGCATAGGTAAGCGAAGCAGCCAGCTCATCAACCTGACGGGTAAAAGGCTGTGCAGCCGCAATTGCCTGCGCTTGCCCGCCATCAGGCAATGACGGATCGAGGAAGCCCGGCAGTCCATCAAAAACCTGGGTTTCGGACTCGTAGTGATAGGAAGCACGGGCAATCAGATGATCTCCATTGCCAAGTTCCTGATCCCACTGGCCGCCCAGAGTCACAGACCATTCCGGCACACCGCCAACCGAATATCCGCTCAGATCACCGATAGAAGAAATCGGGAAAGAAACATATTTGGCATCCAGCCAGGTCACACCCAGATCAAAGGAAAGCTGTTCAATCGGATTGGTGCGACCTTCAAATTCAACACCCCATGTCCGCTGCTTGCCCGCATTGGCAAGGGCAAAGCCGGTGCCGGTAAAAGTGTTGGACTGGAAGCCGTTGATCGTCTGACGGAATGCCGCAATATTGGCGGAGTAATTCCCCCAATTGCCTTTCAGTCCAAGCTCGATGACCTTGGACTTTTCCGGTCCGGCATAGCGCGAACCATATCTGAGATTATTTACTGTCAGCCCTGCCGAGGCAAGCGCAGCCGCATCGGACGCTGCCGGCCGGCTATCGCGTGACAGATTGATCGAGCTGGCCTTGAACCCTGTTGCATAGCTTGCATAGAGATTCAGGTTGGGATTCAGGTCATAGGCCAGCCGTGCCGTGTAGGAGAAATTGCTATCCTTTGTCTTGCCTGGCTCAACCGAGTTGGGAACATCCACAAATGGAGGCAGGAACTGGAGTGGACGCAGTGCATTAAGCGGATTTTGCGCCGGATCGTTCATCCCTGCCATGGCAATCGCATTGGCCTGTGCCGGTGTAGCCCCCTGCCCCAGCGCGCCCATGTATATCAGCTGGTAACGGAAAGGCGCATATTGCGGGGCATTGGCATCAATAGCTGAGAATACGTCATTCGAATTGACGTTGGCGGAATAATGCTTCTTGTCGCGGGTGTAATTGCCACCCAGCGTCAGGGTCAGTCCGTCCGTCACTTCAAAATCCACCTGTCCGAACAGGGAAATGGATTCATCTTTCAGCGTATAGGCTTCGTGCATACCCTGTCCGGCAGCAAAGAACTGACCGACATATTGCATGGGGTTTCCGTCCAGTGCGCCAAAAATCAGCTCCAGATCCTGACCCGGATTCAGGCTTCCGACATTCAGCGCCCCGCCTGTGCCCGCCTGAATCAGAATATTTGCATAATTGCGGAAATCATTGCCATAAAGCAGCTGGTTGGTCTGATCGACCTTCTCGTTGAAATAATACCCGCCGAGCAGCAGATTCACCCGGTCGCCAATTTCAGCGTTATAACGAAGTTCCTGCGTGAAGGTCTTGAGCACAAGATCCTGATAATTATGTCCGATAAGATCTCCCGATGTAAAATCGGAATCCTGATCGGTAATCGAATTTGTCCGGCGCCAGGAAGTAATCGAAGTCAGTGTGCCCGGGCCAAGGTCAGCATCAATCTGGCCGGATACACCATAATTTTCAATGTCATTGGTGGAATCGATATTGCTGAAAACGATACCGTCATATTTCTGGCTGGGGCTGTTTACCTGCCCGCCAAGAGCAATAATCGCACTGGTGGCCCCGGAGCTCTGCACATTCACTGCGGCGCAGCAGCGTTCATCAATCTGGCTGATATCACCGATCAGGCGAACCGTGACAGGACCATCATTATCAAACAGGGCCTGTGCACGCATGAACCAGCGATCGCGGTTATTGGTCCGGTTGCCGGTTCCGTAATCCCGCATATAGCCGTCGCGCAGATTGACCCCGCCAGCAACACTTACGGCAAAGGAATCTGACACCGGGCCGGACACATAACCTTTCACCACCATGGCATCGTAATTTCCGATGCTCATTTCCATCTGCCCATTGGTTTCAAAGCTGGGCTTTTTGGTGACAATCGAGATCACACCGGCAGAAGCATTCTTGCCGAACAGGGTCGATTGCGGGCCGCGCAAAACCTCAATCCGTTCAACATCAGGAAGATCATTGATCTGCGAGGCGGAGCGGGAGCGATACACACCATCAACAAATACGCCTACGGATGGTTCAATACCGGCATTATTGGCACCATTGCCAAAGCCTCGAATAATAAAATTGGTGTTGGCAGAAGATTGCAATTGCGTAACCTTCAGCGAAGGCACAACCGTTTGCAAATCCTTCAGATCGCGGATCTGTTCACGTTCGATCGTTTCTGCGGTTGTAACGGTGACAGCCACAGGCACTTCCTGCAGCGTCTGGTCACGTTTGGTCGCAGTCACGATGATCTCACCGGCAAAACCTGACTCTTCCCTGGCAGGTGTTTCCTGGGCATATGCCACCGCCGGAAAGCTCGTGGCCAGGGTTGCAACCCCGGCGAGAAACAGGCTGCGCGAAGATATGGTGCGGAAAGAAACTGTGGAAGTCATAATAGGCATTCCTCTGAACAAAAGATGCAGGGACATATCTTTTTTGCCTGCCCCTCACCCATTCTGATAGTTCATGAATACGCAAGCATCACCGGCACGGCAATCAGGCACAGCCCCAAATTCTCCAATCTTGCCTCGCTCTGTTGCCGAAGTGTCACGTTGTGCAGCGCAACAGAAGTGGCGGATTCATCTTGCCCAATGCGCAGCCAGCGTATAGGGGCGCGCCATGAAGGGCATGTCATCACCGGGCAGGCACGCGCTGCTTTGCACATCCCGCACTTTTACTTTTATTTTTGAAAGCTACCTCAATGACCGCGCCTCGCAACCTGCGTAATATTGCTATTATCGCCCATGTTGACCACGGAAAAACCACACTGGTTGACCAATTGTTCCGTCAATCCGGCACATTCCGCGACAATCAGCGGGTCGAGGAACGGGCAATGGATTCCGGCGATCTGGAAAAAGAGCGCGGTATTACCATTCTGGCGAAATGCACATCGGTAGAATGGGATGACCCCAAAGGGGATACCGTGCGGATCAACATTGTCGATACGCCCGGCCACGCCGATTTCGGCGCCGAGGTGGAGCGTATCTTGTCTATGGTCGATGGGGTTATCCTGCTGGTGGACAGTGCGGAAGGCGCCATGCCTCAAACCAAGTTTGTCACGGGCAAGGCACTTGCGCTGGGCCTGCGCCCGATTGTGGTAGTCAACAAGATTGACCGGCCCGATGGCCGCCCCAGCGAGGTGCTGGACGAGGTATTTGACCTCTTCGTCAATCTCGACGCCAATGATGAGCAGCTTGATTTTCCTGTGCTTTATGCTTCGGGGCGCGACGGATATGCCAGTGAAGATATTGATGCCCGTTCGGGCACGCTTGATCCGCTGTTCCGGATGATTGTCGATCATGTTCCCGCCCCTGATCTTGATACGGATGGCCCCTTTACCTTCCTTGCAACCCTGCTTGACCGTGACAATTTCATGGGCCGTGTGCTGACAGGGCGCGTCCAGTCCGGCAAGATCAACGTCAACGATCCGATCCGCGCACTGGATGCCGATGGCAATGTTGTGGAAAGCGGGCGGGCAACCAAGCTTCTCGCCTTCCGTGGGCTGGAGCGTGTACCTGTCGAAAGCGCCCAGGCGGGAGATATTATTGCTCTGGCCGGTCTGGAAAAGGCCACTGTTGCCAATACCATCGCTGATCCTCAGGTTGAAGAACCCATTGCCGCCCAGCCGATTGATCCGCCTACCCTCGCCATGCGCTTTGCGGTGAATGACAGCCCGCTTGCAGGGCGCGAAGGGGACAAGGTGACCAGTCGCATGATCCGTGACCGGCTTGCCCGTGAGGCAGAAAGCAATGTCGCCATCCGGGTTACCGAAAGCAGCGACAAGGACAGTTTCGAAGTGGCCGGACGCGGCGAATTGCAGCTGGGCGTATTGATTGAAACCATGCGCCGCGAAGGATTTGAGCTGGGCATTTCGCGCCCACGGGTGCTGTTGCACGAAGAGAACGGCCAGCGCACAGAACCTTATGAAACCGTCGTCATTGACGTTGATGACGAATATTCCGGCACGGTGGTTGAAAAGATGCAGCGCCGCAAGGCAGAACTGACAGAAATGCGGCCTTCCGGTCAGGGCAAGACACGTATCACCTTCTCCGCTCCAAGCCGCGGCCTGATTGGCTATCATGGAGAATTTCTGTCGGATACGCGCGGCACCGGGATCATGAACCGGCTGTATGAAAAATATGGTCCCTATAAAGGTCCGATTGAAGGACGGATCAATGGCGTGCTGATTTCCAACAGTTCGGGCGAGGCGGTAGGATATGCCCTTAATGCACTGGAAGACAGGGGCATTCTGTTTGTCGGGCCACAGGCCAAGGTCTATGAAGGCATGATTATCGGTGAAAATGCCAAGCCGGAAGATCTTGAGGTTAATCCGCTCAAAAGCAAGCAGCTGACCAATTTCCGTTCCACCGGCAAGGATGATGCTATCCGCCTGACCCCGCCCAGAATCATGACGCTGGAACAGGCTATTGCCTATATTGACGATGATGAAATGGTCGAGGTGACACCGCAAAGCATCCGCCTGCGCAAGGCCATTCTTGACCCGCATGAGCGCAAGAAAGCAAGGCGCAAGGAAGCGGCCTGATTCCAATTCCGGCAGGGGTGCCCTGCCGGATAAATATCAACCCTGATCAACCGGCTGAATAACTGCCAGCACGGCCTCCACCTGCACCTGCGCACCAGCTTTGACAGCCAGGCCTGTCACCGTGCCATCAAACGGTGCGGCAAGGGCGTGCTCCATCTTCATCGCTTCCAGCACCATGAGACGCTGGCCGGCAGTAACACTGTCGCCCTCTGCCACATCAACGGCAATGACCTTGCCCGGCATTGGAGCAATAATATCACCATCATGGGCGTGATGATGGCCGGATGGGTCAGGACGGTATTCAGGAATGGCAAAGCTGGCACCACCATCAATGTAAATGCGGTTCTTCCAGTCAAACGACGTATGCCCTGACATCCAGAAAGTTTCAGCCCGGTCAAAATCAATCGGCACGTCCTGCCGCTCACCGCCAACGGCAAGCGATGCCATCATGACACGCCCGGAATTGAGCCGGAATCCCCCCAACCCTCTGCCGGTTTCCTCATCGGTATCAGGCCAGTAGTCCTCGAAAATATTTTCTGCAGCAGCTGCCAGCACCTGCGCTGATGGCAGGGGTTCAGTCGTCAATTCATCCAGATGCTGATCAATTGTGCCTGTCGTCATGGTGGCATTGGCAAAGTCAGGCAGTTGCATCAGGCGCGAAAGAAACCAGGCATTGGCCTTTACCGGCCATATTGCGACCGCCCTGCACGCCTGATCCATGGCATCCAGTGCAGACTTCCGGTTTTCCCCATGGACAATGATTTTTGCGATCATGGGGTCATAATAAGGGGAGACTTCGCTCCCCTGCCCAACGCCGGTTTCCACCCGTGCCGAATCCGGCAGTTTCATGACAGTTAGCGGGCCGGTGCTGGGCAGAAAACCCTTTGCCGGATCTTCGGCATAAAGCCGCGCTTCAATAGCGTGGCCATTGATAGCCAGCTCATCCTGTTTCAGAGGGATCACCTCACCACTGGCAACGCGCAATTGCCACTCGACCAGATCAACGCCGGTTATTTCTTCTGTTACCGGATGCTCAACCTGCAACCGTGTATTCATCTCCATAAAGAATATCCGGTCCGCACGCAGCCTTCCGCCATCTCTGGCGCCTTCTTCGCCACTGGCATCGGCAATAAATTCAATCGTGCCAGCACCTTCATACGCCACCGCCTTTGCCGCACGCACTGCAGCAGCACAGATTTCCTCGCGGGTCGCCTCGTCCATCCCCGGTGCGGGGGCTTCTTCAACCACTTTCTGGTGACGGCGCTGGAGTGAACAGTCACGTTCGAACAGATGCACCACATTTCCGTGGCTGTCTCCAAACACCTGCACTTCAATATGGCGGGGGGAAGTAATCCATTTTTCCAGAAGCACATCTTCGTTGCCAAAGCTGGCTTTTGCCTCACGTTGGCAGCTTTCCAGCGCAGCAGAAAAATCCGCCGGATCATCTACCTTGCGCATCCCTTTGCCACCGCCGCCAACAACAGCCTTGATCAGCACCGGATAGCCGATAGCATCTGCCTCGGAAGCGAGACGCTCAGGAGACTGGTCCTTGCCTTCATATCCCGGTGTCACCGGAACACCGGCATTACGCATCAGCTTTTTCGCAGCATCTTTCAGCCCCATCGCCTCGATGCTTTCCGGCTTTGGCCCGACCCAGATCAGACCGGCATCCATCACCGCGCGGGCAAAATCGGCATTTTCAGACAGAAACCCGTAGCCAGGATGGATCGCTTCTGCCCCGCTATCCCGTGCCGCCGCAAGAACACGATCACCCAGCAGATAGCTTTCCGCCGCAGGCGAGGCACCAATATGCACGGCTTCATCTGCCTGTCTGACATGGAGCGCATCTGCATCCGCATCGGAAAAGACGGCAATAGTGCGAATATTCATGGCCCGCGCCGTGCGGATAATCCGGCAGGCAATTTCTCCGCGATTGGCAATAAGGAGAGATTTCATCATGGTCATTACATCCTGAACACACCAAAGCGGGGAGTCTCTGCTATCGGAGCTTCCAGCGTTGCAGCAAAAGCCAGACCCAGAACATCGCGGGTTTGTGCCGGATCGATCACCCCGTCATCCCACAGGCGCGCGGTGGCGTAATAGGGGTTGCCCTCGTCCTCGTATTTCTGGCGGATCGGGGCCTTGAACGCCTCTGCCTGCTCATCTGTCCAGCTTTCGGCGTCACGATGGACGGTGGCCAGCACTGATGCCGCCTGTTCGCCGCCCATCACGGAAATGCGGGCATTGGGCCAGGTAAACAGGAATCGAGGGCTATATGCGCGCCCGGCCATACCATAATTTCCTGCACCGAAACTCCCGCCGATAACCACGGTGATTTTGGGCACGGTAGCGGTGGCAACCGCTGTCACCAGCTTGGCGCCGTGTTTGGCGATACCTTCTGCCTCATATTTCCCGCCGACCATGAAGCCGCTGATATTTTGCAGGAACAGCAGCGGAATACGGCGCTGGCAGGCAAGTTCGATGAAATGTGCGCCCTTCACCGCACTTTCGGAAAACAACACGCCATTATTGGCAAGAATTGCCACCGGCATTCCCCAGATATGGGCAAAGCCGCATACCAGCGTGTTGCCATAAAGCGCCTTGAACTCCTGAAACTCACTGCCATCAACCAGTCGGGCGATCACTTCATGCACATCATAGGGTGCACGCACATCATCGGGGATAATCGCATAAAGGTCATCCGCATCAAACTGCGGTGGTCGTGGCGTTTTCAGACGAATATCCTTCGCAGCACCTGTATTTTCACCCAGCTGGCTCACGATGTCGCGAACAATCATCAATGCGTGTTCGTCATTTTCGGCCAGATGATCGACCACTCCGGATTTTCTGGCGTGAAGATCACCCCCACCCAGATCCTCTGCGCTGATTTCCTCGCCCGTCGCGGCCTTGACCAGCGGAGGGCCGGCAAGAAAAATCGTGCCCTGCTCGCGCACAATCACCGTTTCATCGCTCATCGCCGGAACATAGGCACCGCCCGCTGTGCAACTGCCCATCACGCAGGCAATCTGCGGGATGCCCAGCGCGCTCATATTCGCCTGATTGAAGAAGATGCGCCCGAAATGCTCTCTGTCAGGAAAAACCTCGGCCTGATGGGGCAGGTTTGCCCCGCCGCTATCGACCAGATAAATACAGGGAAGCCGGTTCTCCTGTGCAATCTCCTGCGCACGCAAATGTTTCTTCACGGTCATGGGGTAATAAGTGCCACCCTTCACCGTGGCATCATTACACACAATCATCACCTGTCTGCCGGAAACACGGCCAATACCGGCGATGATACCGGCACCGTTTATGTCTCCATCATACAGGTCATTTGCCGCAAGCTGGCCTATTTCCAGAAATGGTGCGCCCGGGTCCAGCAGGCGTTCTACACGTTGACGAGGGAGGAGCTTGCCGCGCGCGACATGGCGCTCCCGGCTTTTTTCCGGCCCACCTTGCGCTGCATGGGCAACACGCGCGCGCAACTGGTCTACCAATGCGCTGTTATGCGCAAACCGTGTCTTTGCATCGGGGCTATCGCGGTCCAGCTTGCTGGAAAGAACAGGTGCTGTCATCACCATCACCCCGCCGCGCCAATCAATTCCCGCCCGATCAGCATCCGGCGGATCTCGTTTGTTCCGGCACCGATATCCAGCAGTTTTGCATCACGCAGAAAACGCTCCACCGGCCAGTCTTTGGTGTAGCCCGCTCCGCCCAGTGCCTGCACTGCCTCTCCGGCGGCACGAAAAGCGTTTTCACTTGCCAGCAAGATCGCTCCTGCAGCATCAAACCGGGTGGTCTGGCCTGCATCACAGGCCTTGGCTACAGCATAGATATAGGCGCGTGCCGATTGTAGCGCGACATACATATCCGCCACCTTGGCCTGCATCAGCTGGAAAGCGCCTATTGGCTTTCCAAATTGCTTTCTCTCGCGGATATAGGGCAGCACCACATCCAGACAGGCCTGAATGATACCGGTCTGGATGCCAGACAGCACAACCCGTTCATAATCCAGACCGCTCATCAGCACACCAACTCCACCATTGAGCGGCCCCATAATATTGCCTTCCGGCACGAAGCAGTCATCAAATACCAGTTCTGCAGTGGGGCTGCCACGCATTCCCATCTTGTCAATCTTCTGGCCGATGGAAAAGCCGGGCATGTCCTTTTCAATCAGGAAGGCGGTGATTCCCCGGCTACCGGCCTCCATCTCGGTTTTGGCATAAACCACCAGCACATCGGCATAGGTCGCATTGGTTATCCAGAACTTGGTCCCGTTCAGTCTGAAGCCGCCTGCCACCGGATCAGCCCGCAATTTCATCGCCACCACATCTGACCCCGCACTGGTCTCGCTCATGGCCAGAGAGCCAACATGCTCTCCGCTTACCAGTTTGGGCAGATATTTTGCCTTCTGGTCAGGATTGCCCCAGCGCCTGATCTGGTTGACGCAAAGATTGGAATGCGCGCCATAGGACAGACCCACAGATGCGCTTGCCCGGCTTACTTCCTCGACTGCAACCACATGCTCCAGATAGCCAAGCCCCAACCCGCCATATTCTTCCTCAACCGTTATACCATGAAGGCCAAGCGCTCCCATTTGCGGCCATAATTCCTGCGGAAACCAGTCATCCCGATCAATCCGTCCGGCAAGAGGTGCAATCTGTTCGTCAGCGAAACGGGCCGTGGTTTCGCGGATCATCTGCGCATTATCCCCCAGCGCAAAATCAAAATCTGGCGTGGCACGCATGGCTCAATCCTCCTACCCGGGAATCTGTTTATTATGTTGCGAAATACGACTCATGCATGAATTTTCATGCACGGGCCTTGTGAGATAATCCCGCCTGAGCCCAAAAGAAAATTGAAACTTTGCCAATAGTATTATAGATTTTTTCTATGATAAAGCGATCGCATATCCGGCAATTTCTGGCAGTTGTTGAAGCAGGCAGTTTTACCCAGGCCGCTGCAAGCCTTCACATCACCCAACCGACCCTGTCAGCCGGGATTTCCGATCTTGAACGCATGGTAGGAACGAAGCTGTTTGTCCGCAACCGGCGGCGGATCCGCATGACAGAGGCGGGAGGAAAATTCCTCCCGATTGCCCGCGATCTTGATCATAATTTTCAGGTGGCTGACAATTTCGGCCAGTCTCACCAATCCGACTGGCCCGATTGCCGGATTGGAATATTGCCGACGCTTCCCGACATCATATTACAACAATGCATATCGCAACTGTCGGCGCATTATAGTCTTGAAATTGTTGAAGGCAGCGCGATAGATCTGCGCAAACGGATGGAGCGCGGGCGGATTGATCTGGCAATCACCCTGATTGACAAGGAAAGCTCCGCTCCTGACAGCGTAGCCCTGATCCATGAACCTTACGTCATGTTTGCCCATAAAAATCATGAACTGGCTCGTCGTGACAGTGTCATGCCGGAGGAGTTGGCAAGCGAAATCATGATTGCCCGGCGCAGTTGCGAATTGCTGGAAGAAACCAGCCGATTTTTTACGCGTCATCGTGTGCGGCCCCGATTTTCCTTGCGCTCTGACAATGATGCGCGGTGCCTGACTATGGTTGCAGCCGGTATCGGGATTACCACGGCCCCGTTATCCTTTGCTGATGAACGACTGGCCCAGATTCCCGTTTACGGATATGATTACCACCGCATAATCGGGTTCAGACTATCAGCGAACTGGCAGGAGGATACGGAGCGCCTGTCCCTTGTGCGTCAGATTGCAGCATCACTGGATCATGGATAAAATCCGCCCGATGCAGCGGAAAAGGTTGCAATCGCAATTAATCTGCGGTTCAACGCCAAAGGCTCAACAGGCCAGATACATCACGCTGATTCCGGCATCATGTTCTGCCCGGATCAAAGGTCTGATCCTGATCAAAATGGAGTGAATATGCGTAATTTCGGGCTTTATGCCAAAGTGTCTTCCGCTGCTGTAATTGCCTCACTGTTTGCAGGATTTTCCCCGATGAATGATGGTATTTCGGTTCCCTCTGCGCTCGCTTCAAGCCCGGCCCGACCTGAAGCAACCGGATATTTCGCAGAGCCAAGCAGCCTGCCTTTTTACGCACCTGATTTCACGAAAATTTCCGATAGCGACTATCAGCCCGCCATGGAGCAGGCCATGGCGCTGCATAATTCAGAAATTGCGCAGATCGTTAACAACCCGGACGCCCCCACTTTTGACAACACCATTCTTACGGTCGAGCAGTCCGGAAAGATGCTGAATCGTGTTATTACCGTTTTCTACGCGCTGGTTGGCGCAAACACCAATGACACTCTGGATGCCATAGACACAGAGATGGGACCGAAACTCTCTTCTCATTATGATGCAATCAACCTGAATCCGCAGCTCTTTGCCCGCGTCAAGGCGGTTTACGACCAGAAAGACAGCCTGAATCTGGGCACAGAAGAGTCGCGCCTGCTGGAAAAGACCTATGAAGACATGGTTCATGCCGGTGCCCTGCTGACCCAGGACCAGAAAGAACAGGTCAAGCAGATCAACAACCGCCTGTCTGCCATCACAACGGAGTTTTCGCAGAAGGTCCGTAGTGCGACAGTTGACAACGCCCTGATCGTAGACCGGAAAGAGGATCTTGCCGGCCTGTCGGACAGCGAGATTGATGCTGCAGCCAAGCTTGCGACTGAAAAGGGGGCGGAAGGCAAATTCGCAATTGCCCTGCAAAATACCACCCAGCAACCGCTGCTGCCGTCTCTCGACAATCGCAACACACGCGAACAACTCTTTGAGGCTGGCTTCAATCGCGCCGAGAAAGGCGATGACGATGACAGCCGCGCACTGATTGCCGAAATCGTCCAGCTACGGGCTAAAAAGGCAGCATTGTTCGGCGCGCCTGACTGGGCCAGCTACATCATGTATGACCGGATGGCCCAGACGCCGGCAACGGCCATTGGTTTTATGGAAAATATGGTGCCTGCGCTGTCCGCGACCCAGCGGCTCGAAGCAGAAATGCTCAATGAACAGATCCGTTCCAATGGAGAAAACTTCACTGTCGAGCCGTGGGACTGGTCCCGCTATGCAGATCAGGTTCGGCAGGCCAAATTCAATATTGATGAAAGCGCGGTAAAACCATATTTTCAGGTCACGCGCGTTCTGGAAGATGGTGTGTTTTACGCGGCGAACAGGCTCTACGGGCTGAACTTTGTAAAACGCACGGATCTTCCCGTCTATCATCCCGATGTCACCGTTTACACGGTGGTTGACAGGGATGGCAGCGAACTGGGCCTGTTCTATTTTGATCCGTTCCAGCGCCCTAGCAAACGCGGCGGGGCGTGGATGGGCAATTTTGTTGAACAGAGCCACCTCAACAAAACCAAACCCGTAATTTATAATGTGCTCAATATCCCCAAGGCTCCAGATGGTGAACCGCAGCTGGTCAGCTTCGACAATGTCGAAACCATGTTCCATGAATTTGGCCACGCCCTGCACGGGCTGTTTGCCAATCAGCAATATGAATCCCTGTCGGGAACCGAAGTCGCGCGCGATTTTGTAGAATATCCGAGCCAGGTAAATGAAATGTGGGCCAGTGACCCTGAAGTTCTGGCCCATTATGCGCGTCATTATCAGACGGGCGAGCCTATCCCCATGGATATGGTCCATAAAATCCACCAGGCGAGCACATTCAATCAGGGCTATGAACTGGGCGAGGTTGTCGAGGCCGCATTGCTCGATATGAAATGGCACGCCCTGTCACCCGATGCTGCTGCTGCAATTGATACGCCGGACAAGGTCAGCGCCTATGAAAATGATGCGCTGAAAGGACTCGGACTGGAAGTTTCTCTGGTCCCTCCCCGCTATCGCAGCAGCTATTTCAATCATATTTTTTCCAGCTCTGAAGGATATAGCGCGGGCTATTACTCCTATCTCTGGACAGAAATGCTGGATCGGGACAGCCGTCAATGGTTCCGCGAAAACGGGGGCCTGACCCGCGAAAATGGCGATCATTTCCGTGACACCGTGCTGTCACGCGGCGGCACGATGGATTATGATGTCATGTATCGCAATTTTACCGGACGCGACCCCGGCGTGGAGGCCATGCTGGAAGCCCGCGGCCTGAAGACAGTGGAATAGAACGACCAGTAACTCTATCATCTATGGCGGAAGACCTGGACGTAACCCCGGAATGCGATGAGAGTGACTCATGGCATTCCGGTCAAGTCCGTGCGACAATCCAGCCATTCGACCTGCTGATGCCTGGCCATCATTGCTGGTTGGAATACCTGCGCAAGTAAGCGTATAGCAATGGCGCATTATCGCAATATTCTGATATGACCTCCCGACAACAGTTCAACACAATCAGGGAAAACATGAATGTCCAGTCAGGATGCTGCAGAAATCGCCGCTGAAGGAACGCCCGTAAATCACGGCAAGCTGCAAATGCGGATTCTGATCGGCTTTATCGCTGGTCTGGTGGCTGGGCTGGCAGTTTACAGTTTTGCCCGTGATGCTGTGTGGGTCAGCACAATCATCACCTATGTCACCAACCCTGTCGGGCAGATCTTTTTGCGACTGCTGTTCATGCTGGTCATCCCGCTACTCTTCAGCGCACTGGTTGTCGGGATTGCAGAGATGGGTGAGGTCAAATCACTGGGGCGTGTGGGGCTGCGGACATTGGTATATACCGTGATCGTCTCCTCAATTGCGGTGATTGTCTCGCTGCTGCTGGTCAATGTGCTGCGTCCGGGAGACGGGATTGATCCACAGGCTGCACAGGATCTTCTCGCACAGGGGGCGAAGGGCGCCTCCGGCATTGTGGAGGCAAGTGCCCAAAGCCAGGCAGGGGTTGATCAGGTCATCGCCATTGTCCCCAGCAACATCATTTCTGCAATGTCCGCTAACGATATTCTGGCCGTCATGTTCTTTGCCCTGTTTTTCGGGATTGGCCTGCTAATGGTGCAAACGCGACGGACGGCAGTGCTGAAAGACGCAATAGAAGGTGTGTTCGAAGTTGCGATGAAACTGATCGGCTGTGTCATCCAGCTCGCCCCGCTGGCAATTTTCTGTTTCATGTTCAATTTGACCGCACAATTTGGCTGGGACCTCCTGTTCAAGCTCGCTGCCTATGTCGGCGTGGTATTGCTTGCACTCGGACTGCAAATGTTCGGCGTATTTCCGATGATCCTCAAATTCGTGGCAAAAAAGAGTCCGGTCGCTTTTTTCCGTCAAACACGCGAGGCAAGCGTCATGGCCTTCTCCACGGCCAGTTCCAACGCCACATTGCCCACTGCGCTGCGGGTAGCAGATACTGAACTGAATCTGCCGCGCCGCGTGGCGCGCTTTGTGCTGACCATAGGCGCAACCGCGAACCAGAACGGCACTGCCATGTTTGAAGG
>JBKEEC010000036.1:0-15486 GCA_047975785.1 Sphingomonadaceae bacterium
CCGAACCACCCGAGGAGACCCCCATGGAAGCGGTCCACGGCTTCATCCAGATCCGGAACATGATACGCATTCTGGATTATCGTCTGTTTTTCAGGCGTGCTGGTACGGATTTCCATCAGACCTCTCCCTTTATTATATTCAAATCGATATTTACTGTTTGAGGAATACTGTCAACCGTTCAGGTGCTGGCTTCGCTCGTAAAGAATGGTCCATGAAAGAGCGCCCCTTGCAATTATATCGATTTGAATATAATTTGTGCATGCACGGCAAAAGAATCAAATGAGAGGGCGAGAGGGATGTCAATGAACCCGGGATTTCTGATAGAAAATGGCCTGCTCTTTGATGGCCTTTCAGACAGCGCACGCCCATGCGCCATCGCTTTTGATGAAAAGATCGTGGGGCTTGGCGATGACGCAATCCAGTGGGCAGCCGGACGCCAGGGCGTTCAGCGCATTGACGCGACCGGCCTCACGGTAATGCCCGGCCTGATTGATGCACATTGTCATATCAGCTTTGATGAACCCTTAAGCAATGATGAGTTATTTTTCCACCGGCGTGAAGGGCTGGCAGCCATTATTGCCGCCTATAATGTGCGCAAGGTTTTGCGCTCGGGTGTCACCACAATCTTTGATGCCGACACCATTTTCAGCACGTCGCTGGATTTGCGCGATGCCATTGATTCCGGTGTTGTCGAAGGCCCGAAAATGGCCTGTGGCGGCAATGCCCTGTTCACTTCCGTGGGCGGTACTGCCGGTCTTCTGGTCCCCGATGAAGGCCAGATCGGCTATTTGCGGGTCACGCGAACGCGCGATGAAATCGTAACCGAAATCCGCCGACAGGCCAAGAATGGCGTAGACTGGATCAAGATCCATGTCACGGGACTGATCCCTCGTCAGAAGCAGGCAGGAGAGATCCAGGTCTGGAATCTGGATGAGTTGAAACTGGCCGCCGATACGGCGCATGAACTCGGCCTGCCGATTGTCGGGCATTGTCGCAACTCATCCAGCGCACGGGATTGTGCAATTGCTGGCTTCGACATGATTCTCCATGCAACCTATATGGATGACGAAGCATTGAATGCCGTCATCGTTGCAAAAGTGCCCATTGTCCCGACCCTGACATTTCAGGCTGTTCTTGCTGACCATGGGGACATGGTCGGCTCCAGCGCCATGCTGCAGGATCTGTTCTCCCGTGAAGTGGCTGAAAGCAGCGTTGCCTTGCGCGCCGCCTATGATGCCGGTGTTCCCATTCTCTGTGGCAGTGAAAGCGGTTTTTCCATCACACCCTATGGAGAATGGCACTGGCGGGAATTGCAGGTTCTGGTGGAAAATCTGGGGCTGTCCCCGGCCCAGGCGCTGGCCTGTGCCACAAGTGTGAGCGCCGGAGTGCTGAACATGGGCGATACAACCGGTTCTCTGGAAAAAGGCAAGGCGGCAGACATTATTGTCGTCAATGGCGACCCGCTGGCCGATGTAACCGTGCTGGGCGGCGAGAATGCGCTTGCGCATGTATTCCGTGCAGGACGCAATATCGACATTCACACGCCCATGCCGGAACGGCGTCCCATTCCCTCCTGGCGTGTGTCCAATTATTCAAGCATTCCGGCAACTCGCGCTGCCACAATTTTCCGCAACAAGGATTGAACGCACATGTCCGAACATGAACTGACAACTATTGATGGCTGTGTGCACGCCATGAAAAGCCGCGAACTCAGGCAGGCGCTGTATGATGAGGCGTCGCTGATGATGGAGCATGCTCTGGTCAATCTGCACGGCACCGAACATCGTGACCGGCGGACGGTGGAAGCAAAAGTCTTCCGCAAGGATGTGTTTCTGGCCTACGAAAAGGATTCCGTACCCCAGACACTTGCAGAAACGATCGGCCCCTTCATGAAAGAAGGCAAGGGGGATCTGGTCGATATGGGATACCGGATCATGATGAACCTGACGGTCGATTTTGCCGGTATTGATCGTGCCAAATCCAGCCCTGAAGCAACGGCCGATCTGGTTCGCCTGCTGAAAGAATTCAGCCTTGCCCCGGCTTTGGGGCAGTCCAGGTCCGAAGATGTCGATGACAAAAAGGCTCGCATTCGCGAAGCCATGAAGGAGTTTGATACCAGCTTTCTTCAGCCCTCAATAGCCCACAGGCAAGCAGTGCTGCGCGATCTGGAGGCCGGCAAGATTGAGGAAACCGATCTTCCCCAAGATGTGTTGATGGCTTTGCTACGAGGTCAGGATAAATTGCAAATGAGTGATGATGCCTTTTTGCAGGAAGGTATCTTCTACGTTCTGGCTGGCGCGCATACCACAATCCATTCATTGACCCATGCGGTGCATGAATTGCTGGAATGGCTGAAGAAACACCCCGAGGATATTGCCCGGATTGGCGATGATCCTTTCTTCATCCAGCAATGCGTGTTTGAAAGTGTCAGGCTTCACCCCTCCAGCCCCGTGGCAAGACGCCGTGCCCTGAGCGAGGTCAGCCTGCATGACGGGGAAGATGCCAGAACCGGGGATTTTGTCGTGGCAAATCTCTATCAGGCCAATCGCGATCCGGCGATTTTCGGCCCGGATGCAGACACATTCAACCCGCACCGCAAAGTGGCAGGCAAGGTGGCCCCGCATGGTGTTTCCATGGGGCTTGGCATGCATGCATGTCTGGGGAGGAACCTGGCCATTGGTGTCGAACCCCGGCCCGGTTCCACAGCTGACAGCCACCAATATGGAATTGTCCCCTTGATCGTGGAGGCGCTGCTCAAAGCCGGAATCCAGCAGGACCCCGCCGGAGAGGCGACCAAGGATGAGGGCATTACCCGCATCACATGGTCACACTATCCGGTTCTGTTCAAGCCTGAGGAAGCGCTGATATGACAACCGCAGAACGACTGGAGCAATTCCGGGATTGTGAAGCTGCCTTGCGCAATCGCGATTTGGAGCAAGCCCTTTATGATGCAGGCAAAGTCGTCATGGATGGCGTATTGCTGACATTGCACGGGCAGGACCATGCTGATCGGCGTGAAGTGGAAGTCAGAGTCTTTCGCCGCAACTTCTTCAAATACTATGAAAAACAGGTTTTTCCCGATACTCTGGCACAAACGCTTGCACCCTATCTGGATCAGCGCGGCGGAAATCTGGTTGAAATCGGCTACCGTCTCACAGTTAATCTGACGGCTGATTTTGCAGGGGTCGACCGGCCCTTGAAGTCAGTTGCCGAAACGGCTGATCTGATACGGATAACCAAAAAGCTGAGCGAAGGGGCAACGATGGTGCATTCCACCCGCGACCCGGACGAGCTCAACGCAGAGGTCCAGCAGGCGCTGGAAGAACTCGATGCGAGGTTCCTGACTCCATCCATAATGCGAAGGCGTGAACTGATGGAGCGCGCCGATCACGGCGAGATTTCCCGGGATGACCTGCCGCGTGATGTCCTGACGGTGCTGCTTCAGGCAGAGCATGAGTTGAATTTTGACGAAGCCCAGCGCCTCAGGGAGATAGCGTTCTACCTTCAGGCAGGCTCTCACTCAACAGCCAATTCGGTTGTTCATGCCCTGGAAGAGGTACTGGCCTGGGCAGGAAATGATGACGGACGCTGGGCGCGACTGGATGATCCTGTCTTTGTCCAGCATTGCGTACATGAAAGTTTGCGCCTGCACCCGGCCAGCCCGGAAGCGTGGCGAAAATCTACCTGCCCGGTACATTTTGAAAGCAGGGGAACTCTTGAAACCGGCAGCAGGGTCGAGCTGGACCTGTTCACTGCCAACAGGGACAAGACTATTTTCGGAGAAGACGCGGATTTGTTCAACCCCGATCGCGTTGTTCCCAATGGCGTTTTGCGCTCGGGCCTCGCCTTCGGCATTGGCCTGCATACCTGCCTTGGCAGGGAACTGGACGGAGGCGTTGTCGCCAAACCGGGCAGTGCCCCCGAAATATGCCAGTTCGGGATTGTTCCACTGATTGTCATCGAATTGCTGCGGCTGGGAGCGCGCAAGGTTGAGGGCGATCCGCCTGTGCCGGATACGACCACATCCCGGCCCAATTACAGTGATTACCCAATTGTATTTACGAAAGTGGAAGCATGAACAGAACTGCTATCATTACAGGTGCAGCCCAGGGAATTGGGGCAGAAATTGCAGCAACCCTGACCCGCAAGGGATACAGGGTCGGCATTGCCGATATTGATTCCGACAAGGTCGAACAGACGGCCAGCCTCCTAGAAGGCAGCACATCTCTGGTGTGCGACGTTACCAGCGAAACAGCAGTGACCGCAGCCTTTGACACTTTTGGGGCTGTCCCCGATCTGGTTGTAAACAATGCCGGGATTGTAAGATTTGGCCCGCTGGCAGAGCAGAGTGTGGCCGATTTTGCCCAGGTTGTCAGTGTCAATCTGAATGCGGTTTACATCGTCACCCGTGAAGCCGTGCGCCGGATGCAGGATCGTGGTTCTGGTCATGTGATTTCCCTGACCTCGATCAATGCCTATGGCCCCGGCCCCGGCGCAGGTGCCTATCCGGCAACAAAAAGCGCTGTCAAACAGCTTATGCGCCAGTTTAGCCTGGAATATGGCGAGGCTGGCATCCGCTTCAACAGCATTGCGCCAGGTTTCATTGATGGCGGCATGTCCACACCGATTTATGCCGATCCGAAAGTGCGTGCCTTGCGCAGCGCCGGTGTTCCGCTGGGGCAATTGGGAAAACCTTCCGATATCGCCGAGGCGGTGGCATTTCTGGATTCCGAGAATGGCGGGTATATCAACGGGCATGATCTGGTTGTTGATGGCGGGGTGACAAACAGTGTCCTGCGCAACCTGCCTCGTGACTAATGGCTCCCGGCTGTATTTTGCTGAGCGGAGGCTATTCTCACCCGTTTGAAGAAACGGGTGATGAGCTTGCTAGCGCAATCGCGAGAAAAGGCTGGAATGTTTCCCGTTTCCCCGGTGTCTGCGAGGCCCTGGAAAGCCTGACGGAGCAAACCGACCTTCTGGTTGTCAATGCCCTCTACTGGACAATGGCCCAGCATGAAAAATATGCGGCCGACCGGGAAGAGTGGACTTTCGAACTTTCCGGCCCGTATCTGCAGAAAATGCAGGATTTCGTTGCTGCCGGCGGTGCCCTTCTGGTTCTCCACACATCGGTCATATGCTTCGATACGCAGCCTGGCTGGATTAATCTGATAGGCGGCGGCTGGCACTGGGGCCGGTCTTATCACCCGCCTTTGGGAAAAGCCGATATCCGCCTGACGCCTGAAGGGCAATCTGTCAGTTCGGGACCTGCAACCTTTTCCCTGCAGGATGAAGTTTATCATGCACTCAATCCTTCGCCTGACTGCACCATTCTTGCCGAAGGGAATGCAGGTGAAGGATTCCAGCCGGTTGTCTGGGTTCGTCCTGTGGGGAAAGGCCTGGTGGCAGTGAATAGCCTCGGGCATGATGGACACTCGCTGCGGGTTGCAGGGCACCGCGCCTTGATCGACGGAATACTTGAACAGATGCGGAGCCGCCATGCTTGATGGAAGAACCATTCTTGTTGTGGGCTGCACCAGCGGAATAGGCGCAGAAATCTATCGAGCCTGCATCAAGGCAGGGGCAACAGTAATCGGTATTGGCCGCAGGAATGATCAGGGTCGGGCGCTGGCGGAGGAATGCGGTGGCCTGTTCGAAGCGGTAGACATTACCGATGACAGCGCCATCAGCAGCTTTTTTGACACGCTTCCCGGGCGGGGGATCATTCTCGACGGGGCAATCAACAATGCCGCAACGACACATGATGCCATCCCTGTTGACCAGATGGACATGGCCCTGTTCGATCAGGTTTTCTCGATCAATGTCAGGGCATTGTTCTATTGCCTGTCGCGTGAAATTGCCATGATGCGCGGGCATGGCGGAGCGGTTGTCAATGTCGCTTCCATTGCCGGCATTCGTGGCTATCCGGGTCTTTCTCTTTATTCGGCAAGCAAGCATGCCGTGGTCGGCCTGACAAAGTCAGCGGCTCTGGATGGGGCAAGGGACAATATTCGGGTCAATGCGCTCCTGCCTGGCACGACCAGAACAGAAATGTTCGAAACCCAGATGCAAACCCGGCCGGGAGGCGAAGAGATGACAGTCGCTGGAATCCCGCTGGGGCGTGTGTCCGGTCCCGAAGAACCTGCTGCTGCGGCATTGTGGCTGTTATCCGATCAGGCCAGCTTTGTGACCGGTACAACGCTGGTCAGTGACGGGGGCAGGACTGCCTGCTGACTTTCAGCCAATATTATAGAGTTCGGTTTGATGCCCGATTGCACAAATTCTGTCAGGTGCTGCAATGCCGGGCAGCGCCGCCTGAGCAACTGCCAGTCCGTCGAACCAGAATTC
Organism: Sphingomonadaceae bacterium; assembly: GCA_047975785.1. Taxonomy (GTDB): domain Bacteria; phylum Pseudomonadota; class Alphaproteobacteria; order Sphingomonadales; family Sphingomonadaceae; genus JACXVD01. The sequence goes on from JBKEEC010000036.1 coordinate 6,346, forward strand.
CTCGAGAGATGTGCAATCCAGCCCCCAGCTACGGCCTTGCGGCGCCGGCAAGGGATGGTTGCGGACATGGCCCTGTGCCTTGTCAGGGGTGTCCAGCGCCTCGCCATTCCTCATGAAGCAAAACACCCGGATTTTGGCTACCCCCTGCACAGGCAGGATTGCTGTTTCCCTCATCGACACGCAATTCCGGCTGATCGGCTCCGCAAAAGTTTCCGCTTCGTCCTGTTCCATGATTTCCTGCGATGACCGGTCGGAAAAATGCGCATCCCGATGCGCCAGCGAACGATGCCAGATCAACCCTATGCCATCATAATCAGGCAGGAGATCGACATGAGCGGGAGAAGGCTCGATCAGGTCGCAATGGACATAGCGGGCGACATTCTTCCATCTCGGCAGGGACATGCCCAGCGCGCCATGCTGGCGCCAGCGTGCCGTCCATTCGGACCGCTGAAAGGACGGATGACGCCGGGTCAGGTAGACCAGTTTCGGCATAAAGTCTCTCATGGCTATTGTATATTATATCGAAATCGATATATCAAGTTTTCATGACTGCGGTTTCACCATTGCTGGAGCCTGTTACACTGGGGCGACTGCATCTTCGCAACCGCATTGTCATGGCCCCCATGACCCGGGAACTCTGCCCTCAGGGCATACCCGGCGATGACGTTGCCGCTTATTATGCCAGACGGGCCAAGGGCGGCACCGGGCTGATTATCACGGAAGGGGCAGCACCGGACGAAACCGGCTGCTTCGGCAGTAACGTGCCGCGACTGTTTGGCCGTGAAGCCCTTGCCGGATGGGAAAAAACTGTCCGGTCCGTGCATCGGCACGGGGCAAAGATTTTCGCCCAGATATGGCATGTCGGGGCTTTTTCGCCATCCTTGATCGGGATGCAGGATTCCTTGCCGGAAAGCCTCACCAGACTCAGCCCTTCCGGGCTTGCCGCACCCGATATGCTCTTCGGCAAGGCCATGGACGAGGCTGAGCTGTCCAGAACAATCCGTGCCTTTGCCGATGCAGCAGCCAATGCCCGCGAGACAGGGTTTGACGGTGTGGAAATCCATGGCGCCCATGGTTACCTTCCCGATCAGTTCCTGTGGTCCGAAACCAACCGGCGGGAGGATGACTATGGCGGCGGGATTGAAGCTCGCCTGCGCTTTCCGGCAGAACTGGTGCAAGCCATACGCGACAGGACCGGGCAGGATTTCACCATCAGCTTTCGATTGTCGCAATGGAAGCAGCTTCAATATTCGGCGCGGCTGGCAGAAAACCCTGCCATGCTGGCGGATATTGTCCTGCCACTGAAACAAGCTGGCGTGGACATGTTCCACTGCTCGACCCGGCGCTTCTGGGAAGGGGAATTTGCCCCCGACCCGCGTAATCTGGCTGGCTGGGTCAAAGACATTACCGGGCTGCCGGCCATTACTGTCGGCTCGGTCACACTGGATACGGACTTCAAGGCTCCGACAGGAAAACAGGCAGCTGCCCCCGCTGCGGATCATATTGCCCGGCTGGAAGCAGGGGTTAGGGCAGGGGAGTATGATCTGGTGGCGATCGGGCGGGCATTGCTTGCCAATCCGGACTGGGTGGCGAAACTCGCTGCAGGCAGAATGGAGGATATGGTGCCTTTTGACCGGTCCATGCTGGAGCAGCTTCATTAATCCAAAAACAGGAGAAAACGGATGCGAGAACTGAAGGGTGCCGGGATCATTATTACCGGAGGTGGCTCCGGCCTTGGGGAAGCCACAGCGCGCTGGCTGGTCGACAAAGGGGCCAAAGTCACCATCACTGGCAGGCGGGAAGACAAGATCCAGCATGTAGCCGCAAACCTTGGCTGCAACGGTGTGGCAGGCGATATTACCCGGGAAGGGGATCGCAAGAAAATCCTCGACGCGGCGTTGCATCACGCCGGTCGGCTGGATGCGCTAGTCAACAATGCCGGTAATATGTACCGCGGGGCCATTGAAGAGCTGGAAGAAGCCCGGCTGCTGGATATTTTCAACACCAATGTGGTAGGCGCGATGATGCTCACCGGGCTTGCTGTCCCCCATCTGGAAAGAACAGCAGGCTGCGTTCTCTTCATGGGCTCATCGCATACGCGCAGAGCCTTTCCCGGTGCCTCCCCCTATGCTGCCACCAAGGCTGCAGTGCAGACACTGACCCAGGTTCTGGCCGCAGAACTGGGGCCAAGAAAAATACAGGTCAACTGTGTCATTCCCGGCGGGGTTGTTACGGAAATCAATGTCCGGGCCGGATTACTGACTTCAGAACAAGCTGTTGAACGACAATCTGCCATGGCCTCCATGCAGGCACTCGAACGCCTTGGAACAGGAGAAGACATTGCCCAGGCTGTGGAGTATTTTTTGACTTCCAAATGGGTTACAGGAGCAATCCTTGATGTCGATGGTGGTCTCGGGCTGGGGGTTTCCCAAGACTGATCAGGCTCGCAGCAGCCTGCGGGCATTGTCTGCCAAAGGCGCATCAATGGAAGGAGAAACAAATTTCTCCGGTGCATCCCAGCCGGAGAAATTTGTTCCATAGACAAATTGAGCAGTGCCAACCCGGTCGGCCAGCATCTGCAGGGCCTGCTCATCATGCATGTGAACATCATACCACAATTTCGCAGCCTCGGCGTGGAAGGCCTCAGGCCCCTTCAGATGCTCTGCCACCCATGGACGCTTGTGGCAGGCATGTTCAAACCTGCCCCAGACAAGCGCCATAGCACCGCCCCCATGGCTGATGCAAATATCGATGCCAGTATGCCTGTGCAGAACCCCTCCAAAAATAAGCGTTGCCACGGCAATGGTTTCCTGCATGGTGAAACCGGCCAGAATATCCAGCTCATACCGGCCAAGCGCCGGGCTGCCTGAAGGGCCATCAATCCCGGCCGGAGCGGGGTGCAGGAAAAGTGGAACATCAAGCTGCATCACTTTGTCGTAGAAACGGTCCATGGCCGGATCGTCCAGACCGTGCGGCATATCCGTTCCGATATAGGCTGCCATCAGCCCCAATTGCCTCACCGCCCTTTCCAGTTCATCCGTGGCAGCAGCGATGTCCTGCATCGGCAGAGCTGCTGCTCCGCCAAGCCTTCCAGGATGAAGGGCGACAGTTTCAGCCATGGCATCATTATGTCGACGGCAGAAGCCAACAGCATCGGCAGAAGGGATATAGTGGAAATATGTCAGTGGGTTGGGTGACAATAATTGCCAGTCTATCCCGCTATGGTCCATCGCCGCAAGCCGGGCATCAACATCCATGAACGGGCTGCCGCGATAGCGAACATTGCGCAGTCTGTAGTCTCCGATACGAAAGACTGGGCTGCCGTCTTCATCCTCATACAGCCAGGGGCCATAAGCTCCGGCCTGCTCAAATGTCTGTTCCAGCACCGCATGGGCGTGAATATCAATGACTTTTGCGGTTTTAATGCTCATGCATATCCCCTGACCAGGCCGCCATCGACCTGAATAGCGGTTCCTGTAATGTAACTGGCTGCCCCCGAGGCAAGAAATACAGCCAGATTTGCTATCTCTTCCGCTTCCCCAAGCCTGCCCATCGGAATAGTTTCGGCAATACCCTGCTCAATCGTCTCTGCGCTGGCTCCAGTCTCTTTCGCCTGGCGGGTCACAAGGCTTGCCACCCGTGCCGTCCTGGTCCAGCCGGGGCAAACCGTGTTGACGGTGATATTGTCGGCAGCAATCTGCGCAGACAATGTCTTGGCCCAGCCCAGCACAGCCATTCTGACACTGTTTGACAATGAAAGCCCTGGAACCGGTTCCTTCACGCCATAAGAGGAGATATTGACCACCCTTCCCCACCGACGTTTCTGCATTTCCGGCAGAACAAGGCGTGTCACACGGACAACCGACATCAAAGTCAGCTCAACCGCCTCATGCCAGTCCTTGTCTTCAAGCGATTGAATGCTTCCTGCACGGGGGCCTCCGGCATTATTGACCAGAATTTCAACCGGGTCCATTTCGCCCGTAACCTTGGCGATCAGATTTTCCACTTCATCGGCTTTCAGGACATCTGCCTGAATGGCAAGGCAGCCAGGCATCTGTTCCGCTGCCGCCTGAAGGCGTTCCGGGTTGCGACCGCATATTGCAACTCTGGCCCCTTCCTCATGCAGTCCTTTTGCCGTGGCAAGACCAATTCCTGCGCTGCCGGCTGTCACCAGCGCGACGCGCCCTTGCAGTTCCAGTTTCATTCCTGCTGTTCCTCTCCGGTTTGCTGTTTCCTGTAACTGTCCAGATCGAAATAGTCCCTCCACTCACGGATGAGCCCGTTCTTGACCTGAAAAGCTCCCATTATCGGAAGGGAAATTGTCCGCCCGTTCTTGACTATGATGTCCACTCTCTCGGTCAGGACCGTATCGCCGGTGCAGGCGATATGCAGCACATCCCATTTCACCTTTTCAAAGGGGCCTGCCTGTCTGAGATATCGGGTCACCTGCTGCTTGCCTGACAATGGCGGGAGCGGCCCGTTGCAATACAGAATGTCCGAAGAAAGCATCGACAGGATAGCTAGCATATCAGGCTCTTGCCATGCCTCGCAGAAGGCCCTGACCACAGCCACCAGGTTAACAGAATGTTCTGGTTCTGACATGCCTATAGCCAATCCTGTTCCTCTTTCTGGTTACCGTTTTCTGGCCGAAGCTACTTTGCACAAGCTTGTGGCATGGCTAGCTTTCCTTGTGAAGTATCGATTTCGATATATTATGCCTTGCAGCCTGATTGCAGCTCAGACGGGCAGGTCCGTTGTTGATTTTATGGTTTTCAAGGCAAAGCTGGAATTGACCGAGACAACTCCTGGCAGATGAAGAAGCACCTTCTTCAGAAAACGCTCATAATCATCAATGTCCTTTGCCGCGATCCGCATGACATAGTCACTTTCACCGCTCATCGAGAAACATTCGAGGATCATGGGCTGATCGAGAACTGCCCTTTCCAGGGATTCAAGTTTCTCCTCATCGTGGCCTTGCAGTTTGATATGCGCCAGAACAGTGATTGGCAGGCCGATTTTTCTGGGATCAAAGATGACTGCGCGGCGCAGAATGATGCCATTTTTCTCAAGACGTTTCAGGCGTCGCCAGCAAGGGGTCTGGGACAGGCCAACAGCATCACCCAAAGCCGCAACCGAAATTTCCGGATCTACCTGAACTGTGCGAATGATATTCCGGTCAATAGCATCAAGCGGGCGGGAAGTTTTTGGCAAAACGAAAATTTCCTTACATAAATTTTACTTATGAAGAAAAAATAATCTAAAATTCTCGCTTTTTAAAGGAAAATTTAGTCAAGATCTTCCTGTCTCGTATCGTTACCTTGCCTGCATGACCCAGCACTTGCGAAACATCCACCCCCTAAACCTGCATATTCCGCAACCGGCAGGACGCCCTGGCAGCATACCAGATTTCAGCCACCTCCGCCTGTCATCTGCAGGGGAAGTGGCGAGACCCCCGGAAAATGCGTTGCCTGCTGACGTGAGCGATCTTCCATATCAACTCATCCGGGTTCTGGATGACGAGGGACAGGCTCTTGGCTCCTGGGTACCAAATCTTGACAAAGAGAACCTGCTGCGTGGCCTGAAAGCGATGATGCTCACCCGCATTTTTGATGAACGATTGTTTCGCGCCCACCGCCAAGGAAAGACCAGCTTCTACATGAAATCAACCGGCGAGGAGGCAATCGGGGCAGCTCAGTCACTTGCCCTGGCTGCTGGCGACATGTGCTTTCCGACCTATCGGGTGCTGAGCTGGCTCATGGCCCGCGACTATCCACTGGTCCAGCTTGTACACCAGATATTTTCCAATGCCCATGACCCGCTCCGGGGCAGGCAATTGCCAATCCTGTATTCGGCCCGCGACTATGGCTTCTATTCCCTGTCAGGCAATGTCGGGAGCCGTTTCGGACATGCTGTCGGGTGGGCCATGGCCTCTGCCTATTCGGAAGATGACAAAATCGCGCTGGGATATATCGGCGAAGGCACGACTGCCGAAGGGGATTTTCATGAAGCACTGACCTTTGCCTCAGTCTATCATGCTCCGGTCATTTTGTGCGTCACCAACAACCAGTGGGCCATCTCGTCCTATTCAGGCATAGCAGGCGGCGATGAGACAACGTTTGCCGCCAAGGCCATTGGCTATGGGCTGCCCGGCCTGAGGGTGGACGGAAATGACTTTCTGGCTGTCTATGCCGCAACACAGTGGGCGGCAGAACGTGCCCGGTCGAATCTCGGGGCGACCCTGATTGAACTCTTCACCTACCGGGCAGAAGGCCATTCCACTTCTGATGATCCGACCAAATACCGCCCTGCCAATGAAGCCGGAGCATGGCCGCTGGGAGACCCCATTGCCCGACTGAAACAGCACCTTGTCGTTTCCGGCCTGTGGAGCGAAGAGCAACACGCAAAACTGGAAGAAGAGCTTGATGGCCAGGTGCGGGCCGCTGTGAAGGAAGGAGAAAAGACCGGAACGCTGGGGCAGTCCCGTCCTCCCCTGTCCGAAATGTTTGAAGGGGTGTTCGAGGAACCGGACTGGCGTCTGCATGAGCAGCGCCGCGAGCTGGGAGTCTGAACCATGGCTACAATGAGCATGATCCAGGCACTCAATTCTGCTCTGGACGTAATGCTGGAGAAGAATCCCCAAGTACTCGTATTTGGCGAGGATGTCGGATATTTTGGCGGCGTCTTCCGGGTCACGGACAAGCTCCAGCAAAAACATGGCCTGAAGCGCTGTTTTGATGCGCCAATATCCGAAGGCGGGATCATTGCCACGGCTATTGGCATGGGGGCCTATGGATTGCGTCCCGTCGCCGAAATCCAGTTTGCTGACTATATTTTCCCGGCCTATGATCAACTTGTCTCGGAAGCCGCTCGCCTGCGCTATCGTTCGGGCGGGGAGTTTCAGGCCCCAATCACGGTTCGGTCTCCCTATGGCGGCGGAATTTTTGGCGGGCAGACACACAGCCAGAGCCCGGAAGCGATCTTCGCCCATATTACCGGTCTCAAGACAGTGATCCCCTCCAACCCTCATGATGCCAAGGGTTTGCTGATTGCCTCCATCGAATGCAATGATCCGGTTATCTTTCTGGAACCAAAACGGCTTTATAATGGCCCGTTTGACGGACATCATGACCGACAGGTCAAAAGCTGGACCGGCCATCCGGCTGCGGAGGTTCCTGAAGGCCATTATACGGTTCCGCTCGGCAAGGCTGCCACAATGCGTGAAGGTGAAGCGGTGACAGTGCTTGCCTACGGAACCATGGTGCATGTGGCGATGGCGGGGATCGAGGAAAGCGGCATTGATGCCGAACTGATCGATCTGCGCTCCATTGTCCCTCTGGATATTGATGCCATCATGGCATCCGTAAAAAAGACCGGCCGCTGTCTGATCCTGCATGAAGCCTCCCGTTTTGGCGGCTTTGGCGGGGAACTGGCCGCTCTGGTACAGGAGCGTTGTTTCTACGTCCTTGAAGCCCCGATTGAGCGGGTAACAGGCTGGGACACGCCTTATCCCCATGCCTTTGAATGGGATTACTTCCCAGGGCCAGCGCGCCTGGTCGCTGGGCTTCAACGCGTTATGCAGGATTGATCCATGACACGAACCTACAGTTTCAAACTCCCTGATATTGGCGAGGGCATTGCCGAAGCAGAGATTGTCACTTGGCATGTGTCCCCCGGAGACACGGTTGACGAAGACGCTGCGCTTGCCGATGTCATGACGGACAAGGCCACAGTCGAGATCAATTCTCCCGTAAGCGGAACAGTGAAGCAAATTGCCGGACAACCGGGAGAGCTGATCGCCATCGGTTCTGTTCTGGTTGTGTTTGAAGTTGACGGCGCTGATGAAACCGGCCCTGAAGCGATAGCTGAAAGGGAAGCGGAAGAAGCCATTTCCGCTGCTCCAGCTCCACCGGCAACGGTCATTGCGCCGGAAACCCACCCTGTTCCTTCCGGGGATAATACTGAAAAACAGGTAGTTACACCCCTGCTTCCAGAGGTACAGGCCTCTCCGGCCGTACGCAAAAGGGCACGGGACCTGAAAATTGATCTGGCCGACGTAAAACCCAAAGAGCCGGGCCGCATACGGCATTCCGACCTTGATGCCTTCCTGACCTATAATGCAGCGGGCGGATATCGATCAGCCAGATCACCCCTACCGGATGAACAGGTCAGGATCGTCGGGCTGCGCCGCCGCATCGCCGAGAACATGGCCGCATCCAAACGGCATATTCCCCATTTTACTTATGTTGAGGAGATCAACGTTACCAGACTGGAAGAGCTGCGTGCCGATCTCAATGCCACACGAGGAACAAAACCCCGGCTTACCCTGCTCCCGCTGCTGATCGTGTCAATCTGCAAGGCAATGCCCGATTTTCCTATGCTCAACGCACTCTACGATGACGAAGCCGGGATAGTCACCCGGTTCGGAGCGGTTCATCTGGGTCTTGCCACCCAGACAGATGCCGGACTGATAGTTCCTGTCATCCGCAATGCCGAAAGCCGCAATATCTGGCAGCTTGCAACAGAGATACTGCGCCTTGCCGAAGCCGCACGCAATGCGTCCATCCGGGCGGAAGAGATGACAGGATCAACACTTACGATCACGTCTTTGGGGCCTCTGGCTGGAATTGCTGCAACCCCTGTAATAAATCGACCTGAAGCGGCTATTCTCTGCCCCAATAAGATTGTTGAAAGACCGATTTTTCAGGATGGATCAGTGGTACCGGCTAAGCTGATGAATTTTTCAATCAGCTGCGATCATCGTATCGTTGATGGATGGGATGCAGCCAGTTTTGCCCAATCAATAAAGCGCCTGCTGGAAACACCGTCATTGATGTTCGCTGGTTGATACGTATCTCAACTATTTCTCGCTCTGTATGTGAATCGGCATGCAAAAGTGCCCCTGATTGGTGGGTTATGAGCGATTAAAATTGACCCACCTGTTTTCGTTAATGTCCGCACAAAAAGTGAGGAGGACAGAGCAGGTGATTTTGCTAGAACAGGTGATTGTGATAGACCGCGTCTCGAAGGTCCGTCGGTGGAGTTTGGTTGATGGACGCAGCATTCGATCTGTTGCGCGGGCGACGGGATTATCGCGGAACACGATCAAGAAGTATTTGAAGGCTGATAGCCCGCCGAGCTATC
>JBKEEC010000006.1:0-4101 GCA_047975785.1 Sphingomonadaceae bacterium
CGCTCGGGCGAGGACCAGACCATGCCCTCGCACCATGTCACCAGATCGCGCAGTTCCGTCACCTTGGGGTCATCGGTCGAGTTCTCATCCACCAGTGGTAGGCCGCGCGGATCGAAGATCCGGGTTTCGGCGCCAAAGGCGGTCAGGATGCGGGCGGCCTCTTCGGCGGCGAAGCGCGAGAAACTGCGGTCGCGGAGCGATCCATAGAGCAGCAGGATGCGCGGCGGATGGGTGCTGCGCGTGGCCGGGAACAGGTGGTCCGGGTTGGTCGGATGAAAACAATCGGCGTCGATATTCGGCAGGTCAGGCAACTATCTCGCCCTTCTCGTTCAGGATCATCTGGCCGTCTTCCTTGTAAAGCGGCCCCACGGGCGGGTGGTCCAGCAGCGGCAGCACCGCCTCGGAAGGGCGGCAGAGGCGCACACCCCTGGGCGAGACCACGATGGGCCGGTTGACCAGCACCGGATGGGTGATCATCGCAGCAAGAATGGCTTCATCGCTGACGTCCTCCGCCAGCAGGCCCAGTTCGGCGGCGGGGGATTTCGTCTCGCGCAGCGCCTGCCGGGGCGTCAGGCCCGCTGCCGCGAACAGCGCCAGAAGCTGCGGGCGTGTCCAGCCCTCGGCCAGATAGTCGATAACCAACGGCTCGGCCCCCGAGGCGCGGATGATCGCCAGCACATTGCGCGAGGTGCGCCCAGCAGGATTCCGAATCGCCGCAGCACGTGCCTCACTTTCCATGGCCTTTTTTTCGAATCCATCGCAATCGGGAAGCCAAGATATGTCATGACGCAGGTCCACATCAATAATCACCCCGATATTTGCGAAATCCTCGTCCTTTGTTTCCGGCCCGCGAAATGCGAGAACCGGAGGGCAATATCCCTCAGAGCCCGGCTTTGCTTTCGGCTCATAATATCGCGCATGAAAGCCGGACTTGGGATCGTCGATGATCTCCGGCTTTTCCCATGTCTCCCAGATCGCATCGACATGGGGTCGAACATCCGCATGGATATTACCCAGCGGATATTCGTAGACGTCATACATCACAAAGGCCGCTTTGCGCAGGCAAGGCGAGATTTCCGCCTGAGCGGACACGCGGGTGGTGTCACTTCCCATCGCTCTCACCACCGAGCTTGCTATTCGCGCGCGTGATAATGTCTTGCATATCTTCGCCGCGATATGTGATCCCGGCTTCCAGAAACGCCCGCAACACCTCGGTAACGCTCTTCAAAGTTTCCAACGCGATTGTGGAGCGCAATGGCAAATCTTCCTCAACCGAGTCGATGTAGCGATCGACCAGAAAGATCACAGCTTCTGTCGGGGCTTCTGCGAAATATCCCCTCCTCGCCAACTCTGCGATGAAGGCGGGACCACTGCCAAAATAATCTGCGTTCCTCACCGGGATATAGCGATTTAACCCGTCGTTTCCAGTCGTAAACTGCGTGTGGATTTCGCGCCAAGGCTCTGCACCTGCATCCAAAAGGATCAAAGCCGCCTCAAGATTGCCATTCGACAGGGCATCGCTCAGAGGAGGTTCCGTACCGTTCACCTGCAGGTTCGGATCTCCGCCATGTGCGATGTAGGCCCGTGTCATCGCAACAGAGGCACTCCAATCTTCTTGAGAACCGACGAATTTGCGCGCGGACACCATATCATAGGGGATGACACTCGAGACATCCGGCCTCGCCCCGGCCGCAAGAAGGACATCCCAGGCTTCAGGATTGTCCTTTTCAGCCGCAAGGGCCAAAAGTGGCTGATCGCGCTTACGGTCGCCGCTCGGGGAGACGCCGATATTGTAGACTGCATCAATTTCCGGACCCAACCGGGCAAGTTCTCCAACAGAGAGCGGCTGATGCGCCCATATTTTCGCCGCAACGTAAACAAAATCCTGACTGGCTCCAGCCTCGACAAGTCGCGATCCGCTAAGTTCCCAGAAGGCGTCATAGGCATACCTGTTGTCGAACAGTTTCTGCATGGCTGAATGTCCTCCGCTGAACATTAGGAAAAACGCAGCAACACCGAGCGCCATGATGGCCGTGACCAGGACATAGGGTCGGGATTTGCGTTGGAACGACATGACTCAGTTGACCTTGACCAAAGTTGCGAGCAGTTCGATCAAGTTGTCCATCGTGATGTCGGTCTTACGACCACTGAGGGAGATTTGCCCGTTTGCATGCATGGTGATCGACCCCATGCCACAATTCAATGTGATCTTGTCACCTGCATCAATCAGGACTTCTTTTCCGACTATTGTGCGCCAGTAAATGCCGTTATGACGTTTGACCCGAGAGGAAGTGCGGCAAGATCGTCCCGCAACTTCTCAATGCGAAACCTGTTTTCGACATCGTTCCTAAAATGCAGGTCGCTTAGATGAACAATTGAAATTTCCACGATACTCGCCACTCCTGCCCGGCTCAGTCGGTGTTTGTTCTTATATTGGGTTCGCACCGAGGATACCACCGCGAAGGTGATCCCATGGAGGAAGGCTATGCTGCGATTTCAGAAGATACCTCGGTCACACTGGGACGGTTTGGAACGTAAGAATTTTTTGAATTCTGAGAACTCAGCCATCAGCGTCTATCATTCGCGGAGAATGTCGGCAATGCGGGCTGCAACCGCAGCATCCAAGCAAGGCATTGAGAGTCCGCAATGGGCCGATTCTTTCCCAACACAACACCTTTGAACTTGCCCCGACCAGCGATTATTTTCACCCGTATGTCGCAACAGATCACAGCCTTTCCGCTTCATTCGGCCCGTGTTCACGAGGTCTGCGGTCCCGTGTCGGCGGCTCTGGCGGCGGTGTTGGCGGCGCGGCTTGGGGGCAACCTGCTCTGGGTGCGTGAAGGCTGGCAGGTTGGGGAGATCAGTCCTGGAGCAATAGCTGAAAGTTGGTGATGACCCTGAGGGGCGGCATATCATGGCGGTGCTGAAGACGCCGTCAATTCTCAGCCGAGAAAGGGATATGATGGTGTGGATGCCGCCATCTGCAGGCATCGCAATATGCCGTCACCTTGACGGCACAGCATGGTGCTCGAAAGGACGCTTCAACATGGCACAAGTTTCCATCATCGGCCTTGATCTGGCAAAGAACGTTTTCCAGGCTCATGGCGCATCCGAGACCGGCGCTGTCGCTTTTCGCAAGAAGCTTACCCGCAATCAGGTTCTTCCGTTTCTCTCCGAACAACCGAAGTGTATTGTGGCCATGGAGGCATGCGCGACCGCGCATGGCTGGGCGCGGGAGATTGGCAGCCTCGGTCACAGTTCGCGTCTGATCCCGCCACCATACGTGAAGCCTTACGTCAAACGCCAGAAAAACGATATGGCTGATGCTGAAGCGATTGCTGAGGCGGCATCACGCCCCACCATGAGGTTTGTCGAGGTCAAGTCAGAGGAACAACAGGTCAGTGCCATGGCCTATCGGACCCGGCAGATGTTTATCGGCCAGCGCACCCAAACGATCAACGCGTTACGCTCGCATCTGGCGGAACACGGTGTGATTGCTGCGACAAACAAGTGTGGCCTGAAGAGGCTGTCCGCCATGATCGAAGATGAGACGGTGGCCCTGCCGGATAAAGTCAGAGGAATGGCCCGTGTCTATGTCGATCACATTGCGGGACTGACGGAGCAAATCGCCGAGATGACCGAGGCGATGAAGGCCGTGGCGAAGACCTCAACCGTCGTGAAACGACTGCAGACTGTGCCGGGGGTCGGGCTACAGACCGCCATGGCCATATAGCTGAGGCTCGCGGATTTTGATCGCACAATCTGCGCCCACAAATAAACTCCAAACTTGCATGCATTCTTGGGGTTTATTAATGTGCCTCAAAAGTAGGGAAATAAAGATTCCGATGGATGATCCTGAAAATCATGTGGCGCACTTGCCTGCGGGAAAATCAAGCCCCGAATGTTCTGGGGATGTAGGCCCGCTGCGAACGCGTCGATACCGTTAGATTTTGCCTGAAAACTGGATATGAAAATGCGTCAATTCACCAAGATACTTGTTGCCAATCGTGGCGAGATTGCGATTCGTGTGATGCGGGCTGCGAATGAGTTGGGCAAGCGGACGGTTGCGGTTTTTGCGGAAGAGGACAAGCTGGGCCTGCA
>JBKEEC010000037.1:0-33708 GCA_047975785.1 Sphingomonadaceae bacterium
GGCCGGGAACAAAGATGATGAAAAACAGCAGGGTCAGATCAAGATACCGGATAATACTGGATTGCTGTTCCCCGTTATCCAGCCAGACACGCGGGCCAAGCACGCCAATATTGCCCTGCGCCTCCATATGATCGAACGCGGCTTCAAGTGTGCTTTCATAAAGCTGTGTGTCGGGATTGAGCAAAAGCAGATATTTGCCCTGTGACCGGGAGAACCCGATAGCATTGCCATAGGCAAAGCCGCCATTATGCGGGGAGTCGATGACTTTTGCCTGGGGAAAGCGTGCACGCAAGGCTTCTGCGCTTCCGTCAGAGGAACAATTATCGACAATAATCACCTCTGTTTTCAGGCGTCCGCCATGGCGATAGACTGACTCTACGCAGGCCAGCGTCATGTCTCTGGTATTATAGCTGACTATTATTACCGAGATATCGCAAGTGACGGGAACTGGTAACGACATCCGTATATTCTCAATATTCTGACAGGCCCCTGACCCTGGCATTGCATTATACGTAACATAATGTAATTCAAGGAAAACTTATGGTCTCATCACCCTGCCTTGCACTGGAAATCATCACCCCGGAACAGGCCTGCGGCATATTGTCTGCGCATGGCGGTGGAAGCTGGCGACAATATCCAGCCTATGCCGATTGTGCCGCGCGGCGCATCCGGGCACGGTCACATTACCTGCTGGTCAGCGACCAAGGCAGGCCTCTGGCTCTGGCAAATGTAAGAGTGAAATGTCTGGCCCCTTTGGGCGGCATTGCGCTGATCAGTCACGGTCCGGTGCTGCTTCGCCCAAAAGAACACTGGAGGACAGATCTGCCCATGGTTCTGGCAGCAATCCGGCGTCATATTTGCGGACAAAAAGTCCTGGTTCTGAGAGTGGACCCTGATCCCGCCTGGGCCAGATATGACCCCTTTATCACGGGCCATGGCCTTACTGGCTTTACCACTCTGACTGACAAAAAATACCGCACCATCTTTATTGATACCACACAGGATATAAAGGCATTACGCTGCGGCCTCGCCGGAAAATGGCGCACGGATCTGAACCGGGCAGAACGGGGCAATCTGCGCATTAGCTGCAGCAAGAATCCGGCAGATTTTACCCTCTTTTCCCGCTTGCTTGATGATTTGATGCGCCGCAAAGGGTTTTCCATACCGCAAAATACTGATTTCTTTGCAGAAGTATCGCGATCTGCCCGCAACCCGGAACAGGTCCTGCTCCATGCGGCCTGGGAGGGAGATGAAATGATCTCAGGACATATCGGGTCATTTTGCGGAGATTCTGCTGTTTATCTGCTGGGGGCCACAACACATCGCGGAAGGGAATTGCGTGCCTCCCATGCTCTGCACTGGGCCGTGATCCTGCGGGCCAGACGAATGGGTCTGCCCGCCTATGATCTGGGCGGGATAGATGAGCAGAAAAATCCCGGTGTATTCCGTTTCAAAAGCCGCATGGGCGGTGTTCGCCATAGCGGCCCAGCCATGATTGAGGCACGGCCGCACGGGCTGTCCGGCCAGATTCCGATAATGCTTGAATCGGTCATGAAACATTTGCGCCAACGGGCCGCGTAGCAGATGATCCTGAATTTTCATGGCATAGGGACCTGCGTTCGCCCGTTTGAACCGGATGAAAAGCCATACTGGATCAGCATTGACCTGTTTGAAAATATACTGGGCTGGGTGAAGCAGCAGGCCAGACCCGTCCGGATGAGTTTTGATGACGGGAATGTGTCTGACTACACACTCGCCCTTCCCCGTCTGACAGCCTGCAGGACGGGGGCAGACTTTTTCGTGCTGGCCGGAAAGATTGGCCAGAAAGGCTATCTTGATGCCACACAGATCCGGGAAATATCGGATACACAAGGATGCAGGATTGGCAGCCATGGCCTGCATCACCGGGCCTGGCCAGATATTTCCGCCGATAATCAATATGCCGAAATCTACCAGTCCAGATCCATTCTGGAAGATATTATCCAGCGCCCGGTCATCGCCGCTGCCCTGCCTTTCGGGCGGTATAACCGCCAGACCCTCCGGCTGCTGAAACAGGCAGGCTATCAGGAAATCTATTCCAGTGATGGCATATCAACAGCACGGGCCAGTGTCCCTGCACCACGCTTTTCGATCACATCGCAGACATCACTGCCCAGGGTTGAATTGCTGGCGCAAGAGAATGCCAATAAACTGGCCCGCTGGCGCCAGCAGCTGCGTGTCTGGATCAAGGCCCATGGGTGAGCGCAGTTACTCCCTGCGCAGTGTAAAACGACCGGGGCATCGTCAGCCCGGCTCCGGGTGGTTTACGCTTCCCGTAGCGCCCGCAACCATCCTGATTTATGCCCTTCTGTTGCCGCCCGAACTGCATATTTTTATCGGCCCCTTGCGCATCGGGGCCTATCGTCTGGCGCTGATAGGCCTGTCCCCGATTATCATCATGGCGCTGCTGAACGGAAAATCCAGATTGGGGATGCCCGATTTTCTGCTGATGGCAGTAGCGTTCTGGATGCCGCTATCCTTTACCATAAACTATACTCTCCCCATCGGGCTGGAAGCCGGAGGCAGCCAGTCTCTGGATATGCTGCTCGCCTGGCTGATCGGACGGACGACCATCCACAAACCGGATGACCTGCGAAGAGTGCTGCGACAATCTATGCCAGGATTTGTGCTCGCCACAGGCTTCCTGCTGATAGAGAGCGTCACCCATCATTTATATGTCCGGCAGACATTGCAAAACCTGCTGGGAGGCGCCGGAGAAACAGGCAGCGAATTGCGCATGGAATACAGGGCCGGATTACTGCGGGCCTATTCGGTGTTCATCCACCCCATTCATGCCGGGATTATCTCCGCGAGTCTGTTGCCTCTCTTTGCCCTGCTATTCAGGGATTTGAAAGCCCGCCTTGCCGGCATAGCCATGAGTGTGTGCGGGCTTTTCTCGCTCAGTTCGGCGGCAGTGGTCGGCATGATATTCTATCTGGCCCTGTTTGCCTGTGAATTCATCCAGCGCCGCACTTATCGGCCAGTCTGGCCCATTGTGCTGGCGGGCGGAGCTACGATTTTGCTGATGATCCAGATGATATCCGGCAATGGCGTCATCCCTCTCATCTATCGTTATCTGACCTTCAATCCTGCCACGGGCCATTTCCGGATGCTGATATGGGAATATGCAGGTGCCGAAGCTTTGCGCAATCCGTGGTTCGGCATCGGATATGAGCAATATACCCGCCCGATATGGATGCGGGCCAACAGTGTGGATGCGCATTACCTTTCCATGGCAGTGAAATATGGACTGGTGCCATCCCTGCTCTATCTGTTGCTGGCGATCAGCATTGTTGTCCTGCTCGCTCTGCGCGTGGGGGCTGCCCGCACCCTGTCCATGCGCAACGCATATTTTGCCCTGACCTGCAGCATTGCCGTAACCCTGGTGCTGATGTTCACCGTGACATTCTGGGGTGCGACCCTAGCCTGGTTTAACCTTCTGCTGGGCTTTTCTCTTTCAATCGCCCTGTATCATCCCCGCCGCCAATCAAGACATTCTGCTGCCAGAAAGCCCATGCCGCCAAGGGCCAGCCACGCCCCCGTGTCCGGGTATGAGCCTGCTGCGCGATCATACCGGCCATCATTGGCAAGGCCGGTATGGAAACGGCATAGAAAGACCAGATCATGACATCCGGACATGCTCTCAAGCGCATAAAACACTCCGTGCGAAATATCCTGCTGTCTTTACGATCAGCCTATCTGCGCAGGGTCAGACATATCGATATACACCCCACGGCGCGCCTGTCGCTCTCGGCAAAAATAGACACCAGCTTTTCCCGCGGGATTCATATCGGTGCAGGCAGCTATGTCGCATTCAGGGCCAGAATTATGACGCATGACTTTGCCCGCGGACTGTATCTGCATACGCGAATTGGAAAGAACTGTTTTATCGGGGGGCAAAGCCTGATCCTGCCCGGTGTGCAGATTGGAGATGGCTGCATCATCGGCGCTGGCAGTGTGGTCACAAAAGATGTTCCTGCAGGGTGCACGGTAGCGGGCAATCCAGCCCGTATTGTGCGAGAAAATATCAAGGTGGGGGAATTTGGCCGACTGGCAGATGCAGACCTGAACGAAGCGCAACTGAGAGAAGCAGACCCTGACGTTGCCCGGCTGAACGCCAGCAGGTTTCAAAAGCCGAAGCGCGGACCTGCCCGCAATCAGGCCTGATTTGCATTTTCTGCCATGTATATCCTGCATATCTCTGCCGATTACCCGGACAGCATTGTTCCTGAAAAGACACAGGCAATCGCAAGCCTGGTCCGTGCGACTTCTGACATGTTTGATCATCAGGTCATTTCGCTCAACCGGGAGAATATTACCCCATGGCAAGGGCTGCGTTGCCATGCCGGGCAAAGCTGGCCTGCGAAATGTGTCGCCCGGCATGAAGCACGGGACGATTGGGTTTATTCCGCTCCATCACACGGGGTTTTTCTGCATTCCAGCCTTGAATGTCTGGCCGAAATTCTGGCTGAAAACCTGTTGCGCAGGGGCCATATGCCGAAGCTGGTAATAGGGCACAAACTGTCCATGGAAGGCATTATCGCACACCGGCTAGGGCAATTGCTTGGCATCCCTTTTGGTATTTCAGTTCAGGGCCATACGGATCAGCGTATCCTTTCCGTCCGCCGGGATCTTCAGCCATTATATCGCCGCATATTCCATCAGGCTGCAGTGGTATTTCCATTCTCCCCCTGGGCCCTGCAATTTTGCGAAAACAGATTGGGCCGGCGCAGCGGTCCGGTCTGCCTGCTGCCCTGCATTAGCGATGCGGAAACCATCATACCCCCGCGGCAAACCGGCCCCCGGATCATGACAGCCTTTCACCTGCGGAACTGGAAGGTCAAGAACCTGCCCGCCATGCTGCTCGCTATCCGTCAGGCAGAAAAAAGCGTCCCGGATCTGCAGTTCGCTATCTACGGTGGAGGCGAGGCGCAGGACCAGTCCAGAGTGAACAGCATGGTCGCCCGGTCAAGGGCACCGGCGAAATGGGCCGGGTCGGTTCCCCATGCCTCTATCCAGCAGGTCATGAACGGGCATTCAGCCTTCATGATGGTCTCCCGTCGGGAGAGTTTTGGCCTTGTGTTTATCGAGGCCCTGCGTGCCGGTTGCCCCGTCATTTATCCAAGAGGTGCAGCTATTGACGGCTATTTTGATGGCGAGCATATTGCCCTTGGCGTAGACAGAAATGATCCGGCAGCGATGGCAGAAGCCATAGTCCGGACCATAACGGACCAGCAACACATGAAGCAGGCCCTGCTGCGCTGGCAGGAGGCAGGCGGAGCCAGAGCTTTTTCTCGCGATCATATTTCCCGCAGTTTTGCAAATGGGCTGATTGGCGCGTTGCAGGGAGAAACCGGGCAGGGAGAAATCGGGCAGGACGGACAAGGAAGGTGAGATTCTTCCTGCTGCAAACACCTGTTGATGTTCTGGGGTTTGATGAAACAATCAGACTTGCCCTGAACGCAATGACGCACCGTCAGCCATGTATCCATGTTGCACTTAATGCGGCAAAACTGGTCCGGATGCGGAGCAATGCTGATCTGCGCACCGATGTTGCTGGCGCTGATATTATTGGCATTGATGGCAAGGCAATTGTCTGGGCGCTGCGCCTGCTGGGGGGGCCTGCTGCTGATCGTGTTGCCGGAGTGGATCTGATGATGGGACTGCTGGATGAATGTGCCCGCTCAGGCATGCGCCCCTTCATTCTCGGAGCGCGTCAGCATATTCTTGAACGGGCAGCAAAAAATGCAAAAAACCGCTGGCCGGAACTGAAATTTGCCGGGCTGGCCCATGGCTATTTCCCCCCACAGGATGAAACCGCCGTGGTCGAGATGATCCGGCAAAGCAGGGCAGATTGCCTGTTCGTCGCCATGCCTACACCGCGCAAGGAGCAGTTTCTTGCTGCCCATGCACGCCGGATGGACGTTCCCTTTATCATGGGCGTCGGCGGCTCGGTTGATGTGCTTGCCGGTCAGGTCCGGCGCGCGCCTGTGTGGATGCAGAATACTGGAATGGAATGGTTATTCCGCCTGATCAGGGAGCCACGCAGGATGTTCTGGCGCTATGCAAGCACCAATGCGCACTATATCCTGCTGGTCGTCGCAGCACTGGTCAGGGGGGAAAGGGCCACAAGGGCCAGAACCGATTAATCGCATGAGCCGTGAGCTGAATGCTCAACCCTGACTTCAGGATGCCAGATTTCTCTGCTCTATCAGCCGCAAATAGGTATCTGCCACGCTCTGGTTGATTGCATCCCAGCTAAAATCCTTGCTCCGCTCTGCCCCGGCCTTGCCATGTGCAGCGCGCAGGGCAGGATCGGTGCAATAGGGAGATAATGCGTTGGCGAAACCCTCAATATCGCCCGGAGGAACAAGCGCGCCAGTCTTCCCGTCGAGAACAAGGCTCTGGCTTCCGGTAGCGGCACTGGCCACAACCGGCAGGCCGCAAGCCATGGCCTCCAGGGTAACATTGCCGAAAGTTTCAGTCACCGAAGGGTTGAAAAAAACATCCCCGCTGGCCAGGGCGCGGCCCAGATCCGTGCCGGACTGAAAACCGACGAAAATTCCTTCGGGCAGGTTTTCTGCAAAACAGGCACGGGCAGGGCCATCACCAATGACCAGAATCTTGTGAGCAATACCGCGCTGGCGGAGCAGGCGGACCGCATCAGCAAAGATATCCAGCCCCTTTTCCATCACCAGCCTGCCCAGAAATACGATAGCAATATCATCATCTGCGAGGCCCTGCGCCCGTCGCCATTCCATATCGCGGACAGAGGCATTGAAAATGGTGCGATCCACCCCGCGGGACCACAGGGTAATGTCATCATTCATGCCCTGTGCGCGCAGTTCAGTGATTGTGCTTTCCGATGGCGCCACCAGAGCATCGCAGCGCGTGTAAAAGCTGCGCAGCAGGCTTTCGATGATCGGCTCGGTAAAGCCAAGACCATAATAGCGCGGATAGGTTTCAAACCGTGTATGCACCGATGCCAGCACCGGGATATTGCGCGCACGGGCCCATTTCAGGGCCGCCCGTGCCGATGGATCAGGCGAAGATAAATGCAACATATTGGGAGCAAACTGCCCCAGATCAGCGCGGTTGCTGGCTGACAGGCCCATCGGGAAACGGTATTCGGGTCGGGTCGGGATAGGAAGTGAAGGCAGGCTGACCAGATCACCCGTCGGCTCAATCGCGGGCTGGTCTATGGTGGGTGAGTAGACCCTCACTGCAGCTCCCTGTTGCAGCAAATAGCCGACAAGCCGGTTCAGTGCCTTGTTGGCACCATCGATCGTCAAATTATAATTGCCGCTGAACAGGGCGATGCGGAGATCGTCGATTTGCATTATTGCAGCGCCATAGGCTGCCCCGGCCCATTTGGCGAGGGGGCGTATTCAGGCAACCGGTTTTTCCTGCATCATTTCCTGCCTCACTGACAGAGGAATATTCTCTTGACTTGGCGGGCACGATCACTAGAGCGGCCAGCGGGCCACGCGGTCCCAACGCCGCGCGTGCTCTCTGTAAGGAGAGTCTTTATGACTGAGAATACGCTTCCGGTGCGCAAACCTGCGCGTCCGTTTTTTTCTTCCGGTCCCTGCGCCAAGCCGCCGGGATATTCCCCTGAAAAATTACTCACAGATTCCCTTGGTCGTTCGCACCGGGCGAAAATCGGCAAGGCACGGCTTGCGCTGTGTATTGACCTGATCCGCGAAGTGCTCGAAGTGCCCGACACCCATCTGGTTGGCATTGTGCCCGGTTCCGATACCGGCGCTGTTGAAATGGCAATGTGGACCATGCTCGGCGCACGCGATGTCACCACGCTGGCGTGGGAAAGTTTTGGCGAAGGCTGGGTTACAGATGCCGTCAAACAACTCAGGATTGAGCCGAATATTCTTCGGGCCGATTACGGGCAGCTTCCCGACCTCACGCAGATAGACTGGTCGCATGATGTCATCTTCACCTGGAATGGCACGACTTCGGGCGTGCGCGTTCCCGGATCGGACTGGATCTCTGCCGATCGTGA
Source organism: Sphingomonadaceae bacterium (assembly GCA_047975785.1). Lineage (GTDB taxonomy): Bacteria > Pseudomonadota > Alphaproteobacteria > Sphingomonadales > Sphingomonadaceae > JACXVD01. The sequence goes on from JBKEEC010000037.1 coordinate 8,057, forward strand.
AGGGCTGTGCATTGCTGATGCCACCAGCGCAGTTTTTGCGCAGGATATTGTCTGGGACAAGGTCGATGTGCTGACCTTTAGCTGGCAGAAAGTGCTGGGCAGTGAAGGCGCGCATGGTGTGCTGATCCTTGGCCCGCGTGCCGTAGAACGGCTGGAAGAATACACGCCGTCCTGGCCACTTCCCAAACTGTTCCGCCTGACAAAAGGCGGCAAGCTGATCGACGGTATTTTCCGCGGTGAAACTATCAATACCCCGTCCATGCTGGCTGTGGAGGATGCGATTTTCGCACTGGAATGGGCAAAGTCGGTTGGCGGGCTGGAAGGCATGAAAGCCCGCGCCAATGCCAATGCCGCTGCGCTGGATGCCATTGTGCAGGCGCGCCCATGGCTTGGCCATCTGGCGGTTGATCCGGCAACCCGCTCAAACACCAGTGTCTGTTTGACAGTTGAAGGCGCCGATGGCGATTTCATCAAGAAATTTGCAGGCCTGCTTGAAGCTGAAGACGCAGCCTATGATGTTGCTGGCTATCGCGATGCACCGCCGGGCTTGCGGATCTGGTGCGGCGCGACTGTTGACAGTGCTGATATCGAGGCACTTGGCCCATGGCTCGACTGGGCCTGGAACCAGCTAAAAGCCTGATCCGGACGGAGCGCCCCTGCCCTATACGCAGAGGCGCTTCTCCCCCCTCCCTTTGAAGAGTTACTGCAATGATCTGGCCCATGGCACGCAGGTCTTGCCGTGAAGGAGTTAAAACCATGAGCAAACCCAAAGTCCTTGTTTCCGACAAGATGGACCCCAATGCCGCCCGCATTTTTGAAGAGCGCGGCTGCGATGTTGATGTCATTACCGGCGAAACACCCGAACAGCTGATTGCCCGTATTGGCGACTATGACGGCCTTGCTATTCGTTCCTCCACCACCGTCACGCAGGATGTTCTGGATGCGGCAGGCAGGCTCAAGGTGATTGGCCGTGCAGGTATTGGCGTGGACAATGTCGATATTCCCTATGCAAGCAGCAAGGGCGTGGTGGTGATGAACACGCCTTTTGGCAATTCCATTACCACAGCAGAACACGCTATTGCCCTGATCATGGCGCTTGCCCGTCAGATCCCTGAGGCCAATGAACAGACCCAGAAGGGCGAATGGCCCAAAAGCAAATTCATGGGTGTTGAGGTCACAGGCAAGACACTGGGCCTGATTGGGGCGGGCAATATCGGCAGTATTGTCGCCAGCCGGGCGCTGGGGCTGAAAATGAAAGTGGTCGCGTTTGACCCCTTCCTGACCGAAGAACGCGCAGTGGAAATCGGCGTGGAGAAATCCGACCTCGATGGCGTTTTGACCCGTGCCGATTTCATCACCCTGCACACACCGCTGACAGACCAGACCCGCAATATACTGAGCAGGGAAAACCTCGCCAAAACGAAACCGGGAGTCAGGATTGTCAACTGCGCCCGCGGCGGACTGGTTGATGAGTCCGCGCTCAAGGATATGCTGGAATCGGGTCATATTGCAGGCGCCGCACTCGATGTTTTTGCCGAAGAGCCGGCAAAGGATAATATCCTCTTCGGCACGCCCAATTTCATCTGCACCCCGCATCTGGGTGCCTCGACCAATGAGGCCCAGGTGAATGTGGCATTGCAGGTGGCCGAGCAAATGGCTGATTACCTTGTTAATGGCGGTGTGACCAATGCGCTGAACATGCCCTCACTCAGCGCGGAAGAGGCCCCCAAGCTGAAGCCCTATATGGAAATTGCCGAAAAACTTGGTTCGCTGGTTGGCCAGCTTGCGCATGGTAATCTGACCGAAATCAGCATTGAGCGTGAAGGGGCGGCAGCCCAGCTCAATGGCAAGCCCATTGAGGCGGCGGTTCTTGCCGGGCTGATGGGCCAGTATTCTGACTCGGTCAATATGGTCAACGCGCCCTATCTTGCCCGTGAGCGCGGGCTTGATGTGCGCTCGGTCCGTCATGAGCGGGACGGTGCCTATAATACGCTTGTGCGTGTAACGGTTGCAACCAGCCAGGGCGATCGCTCGGTTGCCGGCACATTGTTTGGCAGCGGCCAGCCGCGCCTTGTAGAAATGTTCGGGATCAGGGTTGAGGCCGAACTTGATGGCCATATGCTATATATCGTGAATGAGGATGCGCCGGGCTTTATTGGCCGGATAGGCAGCCTGTTGGGCGAAAGTGGCATCAATATCGGCACTTTCCATCTGGGGCGTCGGCAGGCAGGCGGCGAAGCCGTGCTGCTGCTGAGTGTCGACCAGACTATTCCGGATGCAGTCATTGCACTGGCGGAGAAGCTGGAAGGCGTAAAAATGGTGAAGGCTCTGGCCTTTTGAACGGCAATAGGGCAAGCGCGCCCCAATGAATCCTGATCCTAGCCATGACTGATCCAACCGCTGATCTTCTGCCCGAAGGGCTGGCCGACCGTTTGCCTGCTGCCGCATCGCGTGCGACCCGCGCCATGCGCCATATGCTCGATGCGATGGATGCACATGGCTATGACCGGGTGCGTCCACCCCTGATCGAGTTTGAAAAAAGCATGGCGACGCGGATGGATGGTGTACAGCCGCGCCGCATGTTCCGCTTTGTTGATCCGGTCAGCCTGCGCACGCTCGCCCTGCGCAGTGATATTACGGTTCAGGTCGGACGTATTGCGGCCACCAGCCTTGCTGCTGCACCGCGTCCGCTTCGGCTGTGTTATGCGGGTGAAGTGGCGGTTATTCGTGCCGATCAGCTTGACCCTGCTCGCCAGCGTTTGCAAATCGGGGCAGAACTTATCGGCAGCAATAATGTGAATGCCGCCGCCGAAATTGTCTCGCTTGCCATCGAATCTGCGCTGGCAGCAGGCGCGGAAGATATTTCCGTCGATTTTACCTTGCCTGATCTGGTGGATACTCTGGCGGCCGAGGCTTTCCCTCTGGCGCCGGAACAGACGGCAGAAGTGCGCCGCGAACTGGATGCCAAGGACGCTGGCGGCCTCAAGGCAGCGGGCGGAGAAAGCTATCTCCCGCTGCTCTATGCAACCGGGCCATTTGATCAGGCGATCAGTCAGCTCGCGCAGCTCCCCGCCAAAGGCGCGCTGGACAGCCGGATTGATCGCCTTTGCCAGATCGCCTCGCAGATAAATTCACAGGCCCGGATCACGCTTGACCCGACCGAAAGGCATGGCTTTGAATATCAGAGCTGGTTCGGGTTTACGCTTTATGCAGGCAATGTGCGCGGCGCTCTGGGGCGCGGAGGAACCTATGCCATTCGCGGCGCCGAAGAAGTCGCGACCGGGTTTTCCCTCTATATTGATGCTCTGGTAGACCGACAGGAAAACGGCGAGGCGGGCCGTGACACCCTGTTCCTTCCGCTTGGCCATGACCGGTCTGTGGCAGGGCGGCTACGGGCAATAGGCTGGCGCACCATTGCCGCGATTGATAGCACGGATACTCCGTCCACATCAGGTTGCACCCATATACTGGATGGCAAGGATACCGTGAAGATCTGAAGCCACTGCCCTTAACAGAAACGGGCTGGTGCCGTCCTGTCTGACATGGACAGCACATCTCTTGTAACGCAACTGGGAGCGGGCAGCGGCATTGATATGGCACAACTGGCAAGCAATCTTGCCAGAGCGCAGTTTGACCTGCGCAATCAGCGGCTCGCCAGCCGCGGTGAAACTCTGGAAAGACAAATCTCCAGCGCATCAACCTTGCGTAATAGCTTGTCTCAACTTTCCAGTGCTCTGGGGGACCGTGTGCGAAGTGGCGATCTTGCGCCCGCGCCGCAGATCAGCAATCCTGCGATTGCAAAAGCAAGCACTGCAGGCCCCGTGCCCGGTAGTGGCAGCTATATATTGGAAGTGACCCGACTGGCACAGGCCCAGACCATGGCCAGCCCTGCTTTTGCAGAGTCAGATACCGCTATTGGTGCAGGCACGCTGACCTTGCGCTTCGGAATAACTGATGCCGGCAATTTTACAGAAGAAGGCAATCACCCTCCCGTAACGGTCAATATCGCCAGTGGATCTGGCCTGCAGGATATTGCCAGCCAGATCAACGTAGCCGGTTCTGGTGTGAGCGCCTATATTGCTCGCACGGCAGAGGGCGCGCAACTGGTGCTGAAAGGGCAGGAGGGCGCGGCAAACGGTTTCATTCTTGAAGCAACAGAAACGCCGGGAGAAGAAGGATTGGCCGCGATGGCCTGGCATCCTTCGTCGGGCAGTAATCCGGCACGGTTGCTTCGCATGGCAGGGGATGCGCATTTTTTGGTGGATGGCTTGCAGATGCAGAGCGCCAGAAACCGCACCGGGCAAATCGCACCGGGCCTGCAGCTGGAGCTGACAGCAACCAATACAGGCCAGCCCGCTATCATCCACTTTTCAGATCCGGCTGATAAAATCATCTCAGCCATGCAGGATCTGACAGGGGCATTGAATGAAATTGCCAGCCAGTTGGGCACAGCCATGAACAGGGAAAGTGGTGATCTGGCCAGTGATCCGGGTGCCCGGATGTTACGCAGGCTTCTGTCTGGTCTTGGCAGTGAAATCATCATGCCCGGAGCCAGTGAAAATACTCCGCGCAGCTTGTCTGACCTTGGCCTGAAGCTTGATCGCAAGGGAGGCTTCGCTCTGGATAGCACGCAATTGCAAAAAGTGCTGTCGCGTGACCCCCAGAGCGTGACGGCCATGTTCGGCAATGGTCTTTATGGTGTCTTTGCGACCGTGGATAAAATGACCCGCAAGGTTTCAGCAGCAGGCGATCCCGGCTCTCTGGCAGGGTCAGTGGCGCGCTATGAACGACTTGCCAGCAAGGTAAAAACCGATGCCAGTACCCTGGCCGGGCAACAGGAGCAATTGCGAAGCAGACTGCATATGCGACTGGCCAGAGCTGATATTGCGGTCAATGCGTCACAGGCGACATTATCCTTTCTCAGAAACCAGATCGCAGCATGGAACGGGAGCGCACAATAATGCAAACACTCCTGACAGGATTGCGCGACCCCGGTGAAGCCTATCGCCGCAGCGAGGTGGATGCCCGTATCGCCGGAGCCAGTCCGGTGCAGCTTGTCGTGCTATGCTGCGAACAGGTTAGCGCGGGTATTACTGCGGCTTTACGGGCAGACAGGTGCGGGGACAGGGCAAAACGATCGGCGGGGGTGACCCGTGCACTCTCGGCATTGACGGCGCTGGAAATGGGAATTGCGCATGACCATCCTTTTGCAGGCCTGCTGATGCATATTTATGGCCATGCCCGCACTGTGATCCTGGATAGTGTCACAAATTTCGATCATGGGAAGCTGAAAAGTGTTCAGCAGGATTTTGTCGATCTTGCGCAGGGATTCAGAGTATGATGACAAAAAGTGGGTATCAGACAGTAATGTCTGGCCCCAATGTTTCATCCAGATCGCGTGGCCGCGCAAAATGGACCAGCCGGCCTGAGGCTTCATCAAGCCCGGTCCAGCTATCAATATTCAGTTCCAGCACGCCAAAGGCTGCAGTAGGAAATTTGCGGGCCGCTTCAAAAAACAGGTCATTTTCATTCGCCTGCGGAACCAGCGCAAACAGCAATTCCTGCAAACCGGGATTGTGTCCGGCAATCAGAATATTCTCATCGTCTGCGGCATTACTGGCGATAAAGTCGGTCCAGGCGCCCGCGCTTGCAAGATAGAGGCGCTTGTCCCATTCGGGCTCTATTTCCGGCAAGGCTGATTCCAGCGTCTGCTTCACCCGCTCTGCCGGGCTGGCAAATAGTCTATCCCACTGCATACCATAGCCACGGATATGATCGCCGATCAGCGAGGCACCGCGCCGCCCCCTGTCATTGAGGCCCCGATCAAAATCCCGCTTGGCAGCATCATCCCAATCGGATTTCGCATGACGAAGAATACCGAGAATTTTCACGAGCGATCCATTTCCTCTCCAGCCGCGCCAGTGGATTCCGGTAAATTACCGGATTCTGGCAAATCATCCAGCCTATCGAAAACACTTTTGCCAAGCCGTTGTAAAGCCTCATCAAGCGTCAATCGTAAAACAGGTGTACCCGACGGAAATGCCGAAAGCAGGCGCGATGGAAATGCGGACGACAACACAATGAAATGGCCATAATCATCCTTGCTACGAATCAGCCGCCCAAAGGCCTGCGCCAGCCTTGCCCGGATAAGCATGTCGTCATATTGCCCGCCACTGCGCCCCCGCTCACCTGCAGCAAGGCGGCGCGCACGGTGCAGGATAGTCGGGCGCGGCCACGGCACCTGCTCCATCACCACACAGCGCAGGGATTCCCCCGGCACATCAACACCGTCGCGCAGAGCATCGGTCCCCAGCAGGCTTGCTCGCGGATCATCGCGGAAAATATCTACCAATGTGCCCGTATCGATCGGATCAACATGCTGGGCATAAAGCGGCAAACCATCACGCGCCAGACGATCCGCAATCCGGCCATGAACCGCGCGCAACCGGCGGATAGCCGTAAACAGGCCCAGCACTCCGCCGTCCGACGCCTCGATAATCCGGCCATAGGCTCCGGCAAGGGCAGGAATATCCCCTTTCTTTATGTCCGTGACAATCAGCACTTCTGCGCGAGCAGCATAATCAAACGGGCTGTCTTCGGCGGACAGACGCGGCGGATGGGCAAGAAATGCTGCACCTGTCCGGGCAATCGCGCTGTCCCAGTCTGGCCCATCTTCCACGCGATCACACAGGGTCGCGCTGGTCAGCATGACACCATGAGCCGGTTCCAGCACTACCTGGGCAAAGGGTTTCATCGGGTCGAGCCAGTGACGGTGAATGCCAATGTCAAATTCACGCGCATCGGACCTGTCAACCGCCAGCCAGTCCACAAATTCCGGATCGGCAGGCCCGCCCATACGGTCGAGCATTGCCTCCCACGCGCCAAGCAAATCACAGCGCCAGGCCAGTGCAGAGCGCGCCCCTTCAATCCGGGCACGCCCCTGCCCGTCAAGCCAGTCCGGCGCATCCTGTAACACCGCTTCAAGCCGATTGCCCAGTTGCACCAATGGGCGACGGATCGCCGCAAGCGCATCTGCAGCCTTTTGGGCGCACTCGATACAATCACCGGGCAGCAGGGCTATTTCAGTTTCAATTCCGTATCCCAGTTCCTGCCCGCCGCTTTCATCACGGGCAAAAGCAAGGGCACGCACCCGTGCCAGCAGGGTTTCTACCGGGCCAGATGGCTCATGGCTGGCAATCCGTTGCAGCCATCCATCGGCAGGCAGGGCCTCTGCCGCATAAAGCGCCTGCTCCACCGCCCTGCCGCTTTCCTCATCATAAGAGGCGATGTCAGCCAACCGGGCCGCCAGCCCGCGTCGTCTGCCCCGGTGCTTTTTCTCTGGCCCGATAATCCAGCGGCGCAGCTCTATCGTCTCGCTTCCGCTCAGGGCTGCGGCAAAGGTTGAATCAGCTGCCTCAAAGACGTGATGCCCTTCATCAAATATGATGCGGGCAGGACGATTGCCCTGATCTCTTCCACGCGCAGCATTGACCATCACCAGTGCATGATTGGCAATCACCAGATCCGCTTCATGACTGGCGCGCGTGCTGCGTTCGATGAAGCATTTTTTGTAATGCGGGCATCCGGCATAGACACATTCCCCGCGCTGGTCTGTCAGGGCTGTGATACCGCGCTTGCGAAACAGTGAGCCAAGCCAGCCGGGTAAATCTCCACCAATTATATCCCCGTCACGGGTAAAAGCGGCCCAGCGGGCGACCAGTTGCGCCAGCACTGCTGCGCGACCTGAAAACCCGCCCTGCATCGCATCTTCCAGATTGAGCAGACAGAGATAGTTCTCTCGCCCCTTGCGCACCACAATCGGGCGGCTGCCATCACCGCGCTGTTCGGGCCAGGCACGTGAACTTTCCGAACGAAGCTGCCGCTGGAGGTTTCTTGTATAGGTTGAAACCCAGACGGTTCCGCCCGATGCTTCAGTCCACAGTGATGCCGGTGCCAGATAGCCCAGAGTCTTTCCGATCCCGGTTCCGGCCTGGGCGAGCAGCACGGTCGGCGCATTATTTGCCGGGCGTGGATCAAAAATATGCCCCGCCTCAATCGCATAAGAACGCTGGCCATCACGCAATTCTGCCTCGGCTCCTGTCAGGCGGTCAAGCTGGTATTCTATTTCCGTCCGGTTGAGTGTTACAGCGCGGGGTTGCACCCTCTCAGGGGATTCTTCCCATTCCGGCAGGCGCGAAAACAGCCATCTTTCTGCACGTGAGGGGCGGGCAATGACAGGCGCAAGAATATTGGCCCATGGCCAGCGCAATCTGGTGAGCGACTGGAGGCTGGACCACGCGCCTTCACGTTCGTGCCATGTGTTATCTGTGCCTGACTCGCTTGCACATGTTTCCAGCAACACCCCGGCGGCCATTTGCAGCAGGGCAGGGGTTCCGGCATCGTCCTTTGGCTCAGCCAGACCAAGCGCAAGCGCCAGTCCCCGCGGGGTCGGCACACAAAAGCGCGCCGGATGCACAAAGGCAAACAGTTCCAGCAAATCAAGGCCGGACAGGTCAGGATAACCGAGACGATTTGCCACCAGCGGAGCGTTGAGCATCAAGAGCGGGGTATCAGCCGCCGCCATGATCGCCTCCCCCTTCGAGCAGCCTCGCGTTACGCCATTGGCATCACGAAGCCATGTTCCGGCATGGCTGGAATGGATCGCAGGAAGAGGCAGGGGAGAAACCACAGCGTGAACATAAAACAGAGATGGAACACCGGGCAAGGGAATGCACAATTCTGTTGCAGATTTTCCGCAAGAAACCTGCTGCGGGAAATCAAAACCAGAAACGCAAACCTATCAGATAGCTGGTAACGGATGGATCTTCGCCAGCAGCGCGGGCATAATCGGCGCTCTTGCCGGTTTTCCATTCCTGCTCGATACCGATATAAGGCGCAAATTCGCGGGTAAATTCATAACGCAGGCGTAGTCCGGCTTCCACCTTGTCCAGCCCGGCACCTATACCGGACTCCGGGATATCCTGCGCTGACAGGCCCAGTTCACCGCGCGGCTGCAGGATCAGGCGCTGGGTAATACGCTGGTCAAGCTCTGCTTCCAGTCGTGCGGTCAGATCTCCCTTGCCGGACAGGAAGGCTGCTGCATCCATTTCGAACATATAGGGCGCAAGCCCCTGCACACCGATAACGGCATGGGTGCGTTCAGGCCCGGTCAGATCCTGTCTGACACCGGCCTGAAAATCCCACCATGGCCCGATGGCATGACTCCACAGCCCTTGCACTTCGGCTGATTCCAGCTTTTCTCCAAAGCTGCCCTCGCCTTCACTCTTGAACCAGAACCTGTCGATATCGCCGCCATAATAGCCTTGCACATCCCATAAATAGCCATCCCTGCCGCTATGGGAGCGATATTCAGTGCGATCGCCCTGCACCCAGAATACCGGCATTCCGCTCATTTCCCGGACAATGGCAGATCGCGAAGCAGCCATTCTGTCGGCTCCGACATAGCTATCGGCAGCATGAAGCGGACCGGAATAAGCTTCGGGCGGGGGCGGTCCTTGCGGGATTGGAGCATTGTTGTGCATGATGCCATCACGCATATTCCCATGGTCCATAGTTCCATGGTCCATGGCGCCATGGTTCATGGTTGCATGATCCATTTGTGAATGGTCCATCACAGGCTCGGCCGGAAGCTGGCTCATCGCCATTTCCTCTGGCCGGGGTACTTCGGGCATGGCAGCAGGTGAAGTGGCGTCATTTTTCCCGGCATGGGGTGCCCCGTGCTGATGGTCTTGCGCGATTGCCACACCGGAGAACAAAAACAGCGGCACCAGAAGGAGCATTGCAGCGCGCATCAGCCTGCTCCCTGTTGTAACGGGCGAACCGTCACCACCTGGAACATGCCATTATGCATGTGATACATCAGGTGACAGTGAAAGGCCCAGTCGCCCGGTTCATTGGCGGTCAGATCAAATTGTGCACTGCCTCCGGGCTGCACGACCAGAGTATGCTTCAGGGGCTGGTGACCATGAGGCGCGCCATTTACCAGTTCAAAGAAATGGCCATGCAAGTGGATCGGGTGGGCCATCATCGTATCATTGACCAGCTTTACCCGCACCCGCTCATTAAAGGCAAAGCGGATCGGATCATCGGTAACGGCAGAAAATTTCTTGCCGTCAAATGACCACATATACCGCTCCATATTGCCGGTCAGGTGAATTTCCTTCAGGCGTGTGGGCCTGCGCATGTCCGGGTTCATTCTGTCGGCAACGAGCTGACGGTAATTGAGAACCCGGTGGCCGACAGTATCCAGGCCAATGCCCGGATCACCCATCCGGTCCACCGGGTTCATAGCCACCATGTCCAGCCCCGGTCCGACCTCGACATTAGGAGGAAGCAGCGCAGTGTCGCGCATGGACATAGACCCCATATCCATTGTGCCCGAAGGATCACCCGCATCGCCATGATCCATTCCTGCCATAGCCCCATGGTCCATCTGGCCGTGATCCATCGAACCGTCTGAAAAGCCATGATCCATGCCCATATCCTTCATGGTGAGCAGTGGCGGATCTCGCAGGGGCGGCACAAGCGCCCGCGCTCCGGCACGACTGGCAAGCATGGCGACCCCCATGCCTGAACGGTCCATGGCCTCAGCCACAATAGCAAAGGCCTCCGCACCCTTTGGCTCGACAATCACATCATAGGTTTCGGCATTGCCAATCTGGAATTCGTCCACTTCAACCGGGCGCACATCCTGCCCGTCAGTGGCAATCACAGTCATCGGAAGTCCGGGAATGCGCATGTTGAAAAAGCTCATTGCCGAGCCATTAATAAAGCGGAGTCTCACCCGCTCGCCCGGATGGAAAGCAAATTCCAGCCCATCATCCGGACCATGGCCATTGATGAGATAGGTATAAAGCGGTGCGGAAACATCGGCGATATCGGTAGGCATCATTCTCATTCGTGCCCACATCCGCCTGTCTGCCGCTGAAAGCGGATATTTGTCAGTGGCTGTCGTTTTCTGAAAATTGAACGGGGCCTCGCCCACTTTCAACTTTTTCATGATGGTATGCGGGTGCATGGGCGACCAGTCTGACAGCATCACGACATAATCCCGGTCAACCCTGTGCGGATCACCGCCCGCCGGATCGATGATAATCGGCCCGTAATGCCCCATTGGCTCCTGCAATGTATGGGCGTGCCACCAATATGTGCCTGACTGCCTGACAGGGAATTCGTAGCGGAAATGCTCGCCTGGTCTGACCGCATCCATGGTGACACCCGGCACCCCGTCCATCAGGAAAGGCACCAGCAATCCGTGCCAGTGAATGGAGGTTTCCATGGAACTGTGATTATGCAGGTCAACGACAAGATTCTGCCCTTCGCGCAGCCGGAGCAAAGGGCCGGGAAGTGTGCCGTTTACTGTCACCGCAGGACCATGCCTTTTGCCCGTGGCGTAACCGGCATCGGCAACAGTCATATTCAGATGCTCACCCCTGAGCACATCACTACCCTTGCGCGCCATCGTCCCTTGGACCTGATGCGCGGTTCTGGCCCAGACGGGCAGGCTGACAAGCCCTGCCGCGGCAGTGCTGCCGACCAGCAGATTGCGGCGAGACACTGTGAAGTCAGACATGGTGATTGATTCTCCTCATCTGCGCGAATATATACCCCCATAGGGTATTTCAAGGCCGGAAACACGCTATGTCAACGCACTCTCCTTCGCTGCTGAACCGTTTGCGCCGGATTGAAGGACAGGTGCGCGGTATTTCGCGCATGGTTGAGGAAGATCGTTATTGCATGGATATCCTGCACCAGATGCAGGCAGTGAAAGCTGCACTGAACCGGGCAGAGAGTGAACTCCTGAAAAACCACGCCATGCATTGCGTGGCAGAAGCAATCGCCAGTGGGGACAAGGAAGAACAGGAAACCAAGTTTACCGAGTTGGTCGATCTGTTTGAAAAGGCCAAAAGATGAGCTGGCCAGACCGTATCACACGCTGTTGGCGTCCTGAATATCCGCTCCGCCGGGCGGTGTGACAGACACCGGCTCAACCAGCAATATCGCCCCGTCTGCACCGGAAATCCGCACCCGGCTCCCTGCCGCACAATCCGGCCCGCGGGCGATCCATTCACTATCCCCCAGCCTGACCCTGCCTTCGCCATCAACTATGGCCTCGGTCACGGTTGCGACCTGCCCTGCCAACCGCATCCCGCGCCGGTTCATGGCCGGATCAGCTTCAGACACGGGATGCGCACGGATATAGCGTTTGCCGATAAACACCAGGGCAATCGAGATCGTGGCGAATATAACAATTTCTATCGCCATATTCATCGGGAACAGAAAACTCAGTAATCCTGTGACAATGGCAGCTCCGGCCAGCCAGAGAAGGAACATACCCGGCAAGGCTATTTCCGCAGCAGCCAGAAACAGGCCCAGCGCCAGCCAGAACCAGTGCGGATCTATATGGTCATACCATTGCATCAGGATGCCCTTGTTGGAGGAATGCCGGAACCGGAACGTTGCGCGGTTTGCGCACGGGCAGTTCCTGCCGGCGGTCCGGCAGAATCATCCGTTACGTCCTTCCACAATTCAGCAATACCGCCCAGTGAGCCCATAATCTGTGTCGCTTCTACCGGGAACAGGATTGTTTTTGCATTCGGGCTGGTGGCAAATTTGCCTATAGCTTTGGTATATTCCTGGGCGACAAAGTAATTGACTGCCTGCACACCTGAACCGGCAATAGCGTCAGACACCATTTGCGTGGCACGGGCTTCTGCCTCGGCCTCACGTTCACGGGCCTCGGCATCGCGGTAAGCGGCTTCGCGGCGCCCTTCAGCCGCAAGAATCTGGCTCTGCTTCTGTCCTTCGGCACGGAGAATTTCCGATGCGCGCTGCCCTTCGGCCTCAAGGATTTCGGCCCGCTTTTCCCGTTCGGCCTTCATCTGGCGGGCCATCGCCTCTGAAATATCAAGCGGCGGCCGGATATCCTTGATCTCGACACGGGTGATTTTCACCCCCCAGGGAGAGGTTGCATGATCCACCACGCTCAACAGGCGCGCATTGATATCATCGCGTTTGGACAGGGTTTCATCCAGATCCATCGCCCCCATGACCGTGCGCAGATTGGTGGTGGTAAGCGCCATGATCGCAGCATAGAGATTGGCCACTTCATAGGCAGCCTTGCCAGCGTCCAGCACCTGAAAGAACACGACAGCATCCACGCCAACCATGGCATTATCGCGGGTGATGATTTCCTGACCGGGAATATCCAGCACCTGCTCCATCACGTTGATTTTCCGGCCAACCTTATCGACGAATGGAATAATCAGGTGAAAGCCGGGTTCGGCAGCAAGTGTGTATTTGCCCAGTCGTTCAATCGTGTAAACATATCCCTGCCGGACAACCCGCACCGCCATCATCAGAAATACGACCACCAGCACAAGAATGGCAATCAGAAACCAGCCCATTATTCACCTCATTCGACCCGATAATAATATTGCTACATTATCGGCTATGAGGGACGGGGCAAGTAAAACCGTCCCCTGAAAAGAGAAAATCGACCCGGAGGAAGGATTGAGGATCGGGAATCTGTAATTGCGCGGCCAATTACTCCATGAAACCCGGCATTGTATCCCCGCATCACTCTGCAGGGCAGAGGTCGGGCTGCTCATCCATGGAAATCCGCAAGACGATATCGGACGGAGTGAGTTCACCCCCGTCTTCCGCATAGAATGCTACTCTTGCCACAGGCATACCCGTTGACCGGTCCAGTGCTTCAATATGACATTGGGATTTGTCTGAAAAACGCTTGTTCCAGTAACAGAATGCCGCCAGAACCGGGAAAATTCCAATACCCTTTTCGCTCAGTCGATATTCGATTCTCCGACGGTCTATCACGCAGGGCCGACGCAAAAGAAGCCCATGCGAAACAAGGCGCCCCAGCCGGTTGGAGAGTATGTTCCGTGCCGCGCCAAGCTGGGCGAGATAGTCTTCAAAATAGCATGTTCCGTTAAAACTGGTCTGCAATATCAGGAATGACCAGCGATCCCAGATGGAATCAAGCATGGCCTGCAGTTCACGGTCAATTGGAAAGGATGTTAGGCTATCCGTCCGCCTCATGACATTCTCATGCAAATAACTCCTCCGCCTTGATACTATATTATGGGCAGGTTGACTATAGCCCTTCGTGCATATCTGCTTCTTGTCTGACGGATTGAAACGCTTATACGCAATCCAGTGGCATTGACGGTTGCATTCCGCCCATGCCAGCACGGTATTTGCAGATGGATATTATGGAGCAATCATGAATATCAAATGCGCCATATTCTCCGGTTCAGGGCAGTTTGCCCCAAAAACCAGCGCTGGAACCGCTCTGCTGTGCCCCCTTCTGTGCCTTATGCTTGCAGCCTGTCAGCCATCAGAACAAAAAGACGGCATGATAACCGACCATCCAACAGATGCGTTCAGCGGCATTTCAGCCGATGAAATCATCAGCTTCGCAGGCACAGAACCTTTCTGGGGTGGCACGCTTGAGGGAGACAAGCTGCGTTACACAACATCGGAGGACCCCGACGGCACATTGATTGCCGTGCGCCGGTTCAACGGCAATAATGGCATGGGCCTGAGCGGCGAACTGGACGGACAACCTTTCCGTATGGCGATTACGCCGGGAAAATGCTCGGATGGAATGTCCGACAGAAACTATCCCTACACTGTCACGCTGAACGTAACCGGGGCAAATCTGTATGGCTGCGCCTGGACAAACAGGCAGCCCTATAGCGGCGAAGCATGAGACGGATTCGCTTTTCTTTTGCAAAAATCACACGGCAACAAAAGTACAAAGAGCGGGATATGATTCTGTCATATGTCATCCCGCTCTAATAGGTCGGCATCATTGCGGTCTGGTATTAATGCAGGCCATCCTTCGTCATGGAAGGAAAGCTGGTAGCCGCCTCTGTCGCTTTCTGCATGGCTTCAGGCGGGTTGGCGACCAGACCGATCCGTGACAGAGTGCCACCCTTGCCCCATTCCTTTGTCCACTCGGCTACATAGCCTTTCAGCCCCGGAATGGCGTCAAGATGGGCTTTCTTGACATAGATATAGAGCGGACGGGCGCCGGGATAGGCAAAGCTGGAGATATTTTCATAGGTCGGCGCGACCCCGTTCATCGGCAGGCCCTGCACCTTGTCGAGATTTTCTTCGAGATAGGAATAGCCAAACACCCCTACGGCTTTGGGATTCTTCTCGATCTTCTGGACAATCAGATTGTCCTGCTCGCCCTGATCGACATAGGCCCCGTCCGACCGAACCTCGGTGCAGATTTTCTGGAACTGGTCCTTGTCGCTTTCCTTGAGGGCCTTCATTGCCGGATCGACCTCGCAGCCTTTTTCCAGCACCAGCTCTTTCAAGGCATCGCGCGTGCCTGAGGTAGAAGGCGGCCCATAGGTCAGAATCGGCTCTTTGGGTAGTGACGGATCAACATCGGCCCATGTTTTTGCCGTTTGCGGTTTGCCGTAAGGATTGGCCGCCAATGCCTTGTAAATGATTTCAGGTGTCAGGTTCATTGTGATCCCGCCCTTGACGGATGCAAAGGCGATCCCGTCCAGTCCAACCTGAATTTCCGTAATATCCTTGACCCCGTTTGCCACACATTGATCAAACTCGGACGCTTTCATCTGCCGCGAGGCATCAGCAATATCCGGTGTGGCCGGACCAACACCGGCGCAAAACAGTTTGATCCCGCCTCCCGTGCCAGTGGATTCAATGAGTGGGGATCTTACATCGGGGTTGGAGCGGGCAAACGTCTCGGCCACCGCCTTGGCAAAAGGATATACGGTAGAGGAGCCGACAGCCCGTACGGAATCGCGCGTTCCTGTGCCACTGTCTCCACACGCCGCAAGAGCAATTGTGGACAGGGTTGTAAAACACAAGGTTCTGGAAAATTTCATTTTATGAGCAACCTTTACTTTTCATTGCACTATCTGTGTCCGTCACATGCCCCGATATGGAGGTTTCATGACAGCTATATGACATATCTTCCCTGATTCTCAGGCCGGATCAAAAATCAATCTGGGCGCGCATTCCAAAGACATCCACCCCGTAAGAAGTATCTCCACCAGCAGCCGGATATACCGCATCGCTATATTTCATCAGCGCGTAATTGAGCATGAAGCGGGTATAAGCGGTCGGCGCCCATATCAGCGAGGCTTCAAATGCGTCCTGTTTGCCCCCGACGATCTGGGCATCATTCAGGTCGAGATAATCATACCGGAATACGGCCTGAACGGCACCAAAGCCGCCCTTGCCCACCGGGTTGGCCGGTTTTGTGCGTTCAAACACGCCGCGTTTGTATCCGCGCGTATCGCCTTTGGTCAGGAACAGGCCCATTTCTGCATAACCGCCAAAAAATGTCGGATTTTCTGCTGCACCAGACCGGCTCACATGTTGCCAGAATCCTTCGCCAGTCACATGGAGCGGCCCGTGAATGACGGCCAGCTCCAGCCCGGTCCCCGTTTCGGATGATCCGTTGAAACTGCCGGTATTGATAAATCTGTCGCTGGTAAAATGAACCAGCGGACGCTGCCGGTAACGCACAGAATTATTATCCTGTGACAGATCGGTATAATGTGCAGAGCCACCAAAATGGAGCTGGGTATCTCCGAGTTTGGGCATATAGACTATACGCCCGTCAGCACTCCAGCTTTTGCCCGGCAGGCTGGCGATATTATCACTGAATACCCCGCCCTGCACCAGCACCGGCCCTGTAGAATATTGCACAGAAGCCCCCAGACGCCGTTCAAACCCGAAAGCATCGGTAAATGCTGCACGTTCCATGAAGGATGCGAACCGGTCACTGGTCATTTCTTCCAGAGACTGAAAATTATTGTGCTGGCCAATGGTCAGCTCCAGTCCCTTGTCAGTATAGGTCAGATAGGCATCGGTTATATCAACATTATTACCGGCAAAATCACTTTCCAGGCGATAACCAAATCCGCCGGGCATATCGCCTTCAACCCCCAGATAGATTCGCCGCACCTCGCTGCCAAAGCCGTCCTGGACTCCGGTAGAGGAAGGGACAGAGATGGCACCGGCATCAAACTGTATCCGTCCACGCGGCTTGAAACTCCAGCCGCTTTTGCTCTCAATCAGCGGAGCGCCCTTCCATGAGATTTTGGTATCCGGTTCCTGCGCCGCAGCCGAAACAGCTACTGCGGCAATACCGGCAACTGCAGGAGCTGTTGCGGGCGCCGGAGAAACCGCAACAGGACCAGACCCGGCCACCTTTTCTGCCTCAAGACTTTCCACTTTTGCCGAAAGAACACTGACCTGATCACGCAGGCGCTGCAATTCAGCCATAATTTCCTGCATATCCGGTCCTGAATTTTCCTGAGCCGGAGCCGAAGTCCGGGCCTGAACCTGAACCGGGACCAGAATACTGCTGGCCATAAGAGCGGCAAGTGCAGATATGCGAAATGTCGTTTTCAAGATTGCCTCATTTGTTGCAGTTTATTTGTTGCAGTTTGTCGTCATTTATCTCGCCGCTATGTGCCCGTTTGGTGACAAATTTATGACAGATAATAAAACACGCATTTTACCCTATGGGTTGACCTTTCCGGCAGCCATACCACTTTGATGCCATGCCGGTATATCGTCTTGCCTCTCGTGCTGTCCTTCGCCTTGCCCCCGAAACGGAAGACGAGGATGTTCGCAGCTTCCTCCAGCGTCTGATTACCAATGATGTAACCGGAGATCTGCCGCAATGGGCAGGCCTGCTGAACCCGCAGGGCAAGACCCTGTTTGATTTTCTTGTCTGGCCGGATGTGAGGGACTCCCGCAGCCTGCTTCTGGATTGTGAAGCTGCACACGCTGATGCGCTCTTGCGCAGGCTCACTCTTTATCGTCTTCGCAGCAAGATCCGTATCGAACGGGTAGAATCTCTCTCGGTTTACTGGACACCGGACAGCCCGCCCCCCGAAGCATCTGCCGATCCGCGTCTGTCCGCGCTTGGTTTTCGCTGGCTTGCCCCGACAGGTTCCGACATAGCCGAAGGGGATAGTGCGTGGCTGGCCCACCGGCTTTCACTTGGCGTTGCCGAAGGGGAGGATGAGCTGAACGGCGTTTTGTGGCTGGAAACCAATGCCGCCGAACTGAACGGCGTCAGCTTCACCAAGGGGTGCTATATCGGCCAGGAAAATACCGCCCGCATGAACTGGCGGCAGAAGGTCAACCGCCGTTTGACAGTGGTTTCGCTGGATCATTCAGATGAAAAGCGCCGCAAGCAGGAATGGCCGGAACTGGGGCTGGCGCTCGATCTGGTTCGGGTGGCAGATATCAGCAATCCACCTGACTGGCTGACGCAAAGCCTTGAGATTACCTCTGGGGATTAGAGTGTGATGACAAAAAGTGGGCGCCGGTTATTGACCTGTGGCCAGCTTCGCTTCCGCAAAAGAAAAGCGATAACAAAAGATTATTTCATCGCACATGGGTATCAGTCAGCGATGCCCCACAGTCCGACTGGGTGACAAGCAGCGAATCGACCAGCATTTTCTCGGCGGCCTCACGGGCTGCATCGCGGTGAAGCCCCATGGGTTCGGCCAGTTGATCACCGATCAGGGCATCCCCCAGAGCCATAAATACCAGTGCGAGAGTGGTCCGGTGCATTTCCCGCCGGTCACGGCTCTGCCCGGTTTCCTCCGGGTGGAGTTCATCCACCAGTGTCTGGATACTCTCCACAATAGGGTCCAGCGCATCTTCATTGCCGGATAACAGCATCCAGCCGGCGAGTGCGCCTCCGCCTTCCTTGCCAAACGCATCAAAAGTCAGATCAACCACCTGCCGCGGGCCACCGCCTTCTTCTGCACGAATTTGCACCACTGTTTGCGTGATCGCATCACAGACCATTTCCGCCAGATACCGGGCCAGTGCTTTTTGCAGTCCTGCCGCCGATCCGAAATGATGGAGCAAATTGGCGTGGGTGCGCCCCACCCGCCCTGCTACCGCCTTGAGCGTCACAGATTGCGGGCCGGTTTCAATCAATAATATGCGGGCCGCTTCAAGAGCCATAATGCGCGCCTGTTCGGGCGGGAGGCGTTTGCGTTCAGCCATGCTCCGTTACGCTACACTTTTTGCAACAGGCACGAAATGCTTTTGTGCGTATTCCCCTGTCTTTTCAGGGCATGAAATCAAGCCCCCCACGGCGCTGCGCGAACTGGTAGCCTTCCGGCATCAGGACAATTTCATCTTCAAAATAGCCCACCAGAGGAGAATTGGCGGTCATTTTCGGCAGGGCGCCTTCAGCGTCAGCCAGGGCCTCCCCCTGAAACAGCATAATCAGACTAAAGGCCTTGATGCGGGCCGGATGTTCAGCCTCGACCATGACATTGCTGACAAAATGGCGGGTCTTGCGCGGCGGGCGCGCCTTGAAGGCCGCCCTGATCGCCTCCCGCCCGATGATATAATCATCCGGTGCGCTTGGCCGGGAAAAACGGGCATCAATCGTATATAATTCAGCCAGTTCATCCCATTTTCCTGCATCATTGAGCATCGCATAGCGATAAATAAGGTCGGTGATGTCCTGCTCGATAATGCGGCGCGTCTGCTTATCCATCCTGCCCGCCTTTCACCGGCATGTCTTTGGGCCGTGTTTCTTCAAGAAACAGGGAATTGCCTTCCTCGTCCTTGGCTTCAAGTGTTGCAATCAGCGTGTCAATAAACCCGCGCAATTCGCTCACCTGCCTGTCATCCAGATCGGACAGGAGATAAGCTGCCACCGTTTCCGTTTGCGGCCGCATGATATGGAAAAGGCGGCGCCCTTCCTCCGTCAATTCCAGATTCTTGCGCCGCCTGTTTTCCGGGTCACGCGTCACGATGATGCGGCCATGTTTTTCAAGCGCCGAGACGGCGCGTGAAACACTCATCACATTCACCCCGGTCATTTCGGCCAACTCATGACTGGCAGTGCGGCCCTTGCGGCCGATCAGCATCAACAGTCGGAACTCATTGATCGAAATGTTATACTGCTTCTCAAGATGCGTTGAAAACGGCACCATCAGCCGGTTGGACAGCTTCAGCAGTCGATGGAGCACAATCGTATTCTCATCATATTCACTTGCCTCAACGCGACCCGATACAATCGGCGCAGCTTCATGATTCTTTGCCATCAGCCACCTACCCCATTGCAGTAATCATAACATTCGTTAAAGTTAAGTGCAAATAAAACTCCAGGAGAGTCGATCATGAGTGCATTTCCAAAAACGATCCATTTCATGGGCACGAATACTCCTCGTGCGCAAGAGCTTTCACATGCGGGATTGGAAGTAGAAGGCCAGATCCCCCCGGATATTGATGGTGCCTTCTTTCGTGCCGTGCCCGATAACCCCTATCCGCCCATGTTTGATGATGACATTGCGCTGAATGCCGACGGCATGATTGCCAGTTTCGACATTTCATCATCTGGTGTCAACTTCGCGATCCGATTTGTCGAGACAGAACGCTATCTGCTGGAAAAGGCCGCAGGCAAGGCGCTGTTTGGCGAATATCGCAACCCCTATACCGATGATCCGAGTGTAAAGGGCAAGGACCGCACCGTATCCAATACCACCCCGCTCTGGCACGCCGGTCGTCTGTTCATGACCAAGGAAGACGGGCTGGCCTATGAAATCAACCCCCACAGTCTGGAAACAGTGGGGCGCTACAATTTTGGCGACAAGCTCCGTTCCGAAACCTTCACCGCCCATCCGCGGATTGATCCGGCAACGGGAGAACTGTTTTTCTTCGGTTATGAAGCAGGTGGCCTGTGCAGCCTTGATGTTGCCTATTGCGTGGCAGATAAAGATGGCAATCTGGTATCCGAGCAATGGTTCAAACAGCCCTATTGCTCTACCATTCATGATTTTGTGATCACGGAAAAATACGCCATCTGGCCCATTTTCCCCACCACGGCCGATCTGGACCGGATCAAGGATGGTGGCGCGCACTGGGCGCATCACCAGCATATGCCAAGCTGGGTCGGGATCATGCCCCGCTACGGCAAGGTGGAAGATATGAAATGGATCAAGGGGCCGCCGGGTGTCTCCTGTTTCCATGAGGTCAACGCCTTTGATGATGGCAACAAGGTGCATATTGATTTGTGCCTTACGGCAACCAATGCCTTTCCGTTCATGCGTGAGGCAGGCGGAATCGACATTGCCCAGCAGGATGTTCAGGGCGCCCTGACACGCTGGACGATTGATATGGCCCAGGACGAGCCTGAACTGGAGCAGACCATGATTGGCCCTCCGGGCGATCTCTGCCGCGTGACTGATGCCGATCAGGGGCGTGCTTACACAAGGGCATGGTATCTGAGCATGAACCCCGAAGGCGGCCCCCCTTTGCCGGGCGGACCTGTAGGTGCCAATTTCAACGCCCTGTTACGGATTGAGCCGGGCACGGATAATGTATCCATGATGGGGCTGCCTCCCCATTCCGGAATCAGCGAACCGGCGCATATCCCGTCAAAAACATCCGGGCATGGCGGCTGGCTGCTCAGCGTGGTGGATATTGCCCAAAGTGCGGACCCGTCCGATTATCTGTCAGAGCTGTGGGTCATCGAGGCAGACAATATTGCCAAAGGGCCGGTTGCAAAAGTCAAAACCGGAATGCCGCTGCGCAGTCAGGTGCATGGTAATTTTGTGTCGCGCAACCGGTTGAACGCTTCGAAAGTGAAATAGCTGCAGAGGCTAGCCTGAGAAAGGAGTTGCGAGGCAAATTTATTCCGAATCCCTGAACAGGTTTGACCGCCAGATCACCATGACCATGGAGCCAAAAATCCCGGCGCAAAACAGCACGACATACCAGAAGGCATCCGGATCTTTTGCGCCCGGAATCCCTGCGACATTGATACCCAGCAGGCCGGTCAGGAAGGTCAGGGGCAGGAATATTCCGGTCAGAACACTGATAACAAAATTGGTATGACGGGTCCGGGCCAGCGTTCTGCCGCGCAATTCATCCATCAGCACAACCGCGCTTTCCTTGCTGATATCAATATCATCAAGATACCGGCGCAAACGGTGGATAGTTGCCACGACTTCGCTGCGGTCATTATCTTCAAACCATGACGGGGCATCGGTGCTGATACTGTCCAGCGCATCATGCTGCGGGCCCATATGGCGCTCAAGCGACAGGCAATTGCGACGGATATCGCCAATTCTGGCCAGCAATTCATGCGTGTCTGCCTTTTGCATATCCTCCTGTTCCAGACGGTCGATTTCATCATCCATTTCGAGAATCGCGCGGCTCATGCGGTTGATGATCTGTTTGACCAGGGTTGTAATCAGTGCGCCGGCATCAGTGGGGCCGATTTTCTGGTCCAGATCCTCTTTCACCTGCCGGAGCGTTGACATGGTTTCCTGATCCAGTGTGACGACCCGCTCTCCATCAGACCACAATTGCATCAGGACTGTATTGTCCGGCGTTTCATCACCCAGAGTATTGACCCCGCGCAATACGGTAATCAGCGTTTCCTTTTCCCTGAATGCACAGGGCCGGGCTTCATCGCTCAGTAAAAGAGCTATGGTTGCATCGGGTAATTCCAGCCCGTGCGTTAACCAGTCTCTTGCAGCCGGATGATCCCGCTGAAGCTGGACCCACAGGACTTCGCCGATTTTTTCAGGCTTCCACCCGGCAGCATCTTCCCAGCCGATTTTCCGGCCTCCGCCAATTCCGTCGAGCACGCGACCAAACAGCAGCGGGCCGGTTTTGCCTGCGGAACTGGCATGGTGACCAGAATCGTGACCTGTTCTGCTCATGATCATTCTTATGAACTAACTGCTGCTCAGGGTGAAGATGTCTCTTTTCGTTCGGCATTCCATTCCCCATAATGGAAACCATGTCATCTGTAAGACCCTGGCGGGATATCGATCGCCGCAAAAGCCGGCAAATCATGGTAGGCGAAACGCCTGTTGGCGGTGATGCGCCCATTACCGTGCAAACCATGACCAACACCCCGACCGAGGATGCCGCCGCCACGATTGACCAGATTCGCCGCTGCGAGGAGGCGGGCGCCGATATTATCCGCGTATCCTGCCCGACAGAGGAAAGCACCGCCGCTTTTGGCAAAATCGCAAAGGCCGCGCGTGTGCCGCTGGTGGCCGACATTCACTTTCACTACAAACGCGCGCTGGAGGCAGCCGATGCGGGCGCGGCCTGTTTGCGGATCAATCCGGGCAATATCGGCTCCGATGCCCGCGTGGCAGAAGTCGTGCGCGCGGCCAAGGCCAATGGCTGCGCTATCCGCATCGGAGTCAATGCTGGCAGCCTGGAAAAGGATCTGCTTGAAAAATATGGCGAGCCATGCCCCGAAGCCCTGGTGGAAAGTGCGCTGGATCATATCAAACTGCTGCAGGACCACGATTTCCACGAATACAAGGTCGCGGTAAAGGCCAGCGAAGTGTTCCTCGCAGTCGCCGCCTATCAGGGGCTGGCTGATGCCGTCGATTGCCCCCTGCATCTGGGCATCACCGAAGCCGGCGGGCTGATTGGCGGAACCGTGAAAAGCGCCATAGGTATCGGTAATCTGCTCTGGGCCGGAATTGGCGATACAATCCGCGTATCGCTTTCGGCCGAGCCGGAAGAGGAAGTTCGCGTCGGTTTTGAAATTCTGAAAAGCCTCGGCCTCAGGACGCGTGGTGTTCGTGTGGTATCCTGCCCGTCCTGCGCGCGGCAGGGCTTTGACGTGATCCGCACGGTGCAGGCGCTGGAGGACCGGTTGCAGCACATCAAGACGCCGCTTTCTCTGTCCGTGCTGGGCTGCGTGGTCAACGGGCCGGGCGAGGCGCGGGAGACCGACATCGGCATCACTGGCGGCGGCGCGGGCAAGCACATGGTCTATCTGTCGGGCGTGACCGACCACCATGTCGAAAGCGCCGAAATGCTCGACCACATCGTCCATCTGGTAGAGGCCAAGGCCGCCGAGATCGAGGCCGCCAGCGCCGCCGTGGAGGAAGCGGCGGAGTGATCCGCGCGAACCTCGTGCGCTTTGTTCAGGCGCTGCGCGACGGGCGCCGCATCTGGTGGCTCGCGCCGATGGTGCCCATGCTGGCCGTAGTGCCCGAGGCGATTCAGCACATTGCCGAAATTCACATCGGCTTTTTCGAGAGCCGCGAAATGGCAATCGACCTTTCTTACGATCCGCGCCGGATGGTTTGGGGCATTCTCAAGGTCATTGGGCTGTTTCTGGCCATCTTCGCCAGCCTGCGGTTCTGGGCCACGCGCACGCAGGGGCTGGCCCAGGGGCAGGCATGGTATTCCCTGCGCGGCATCCGCTGGGGTGCGCTGGGGCTTTCCTTTATCCTGATCGGTCTGGTCGGGGTGCCGGAATGGTCGCTCAAGGGACGCATTTCGGCGGAGGCGGGGCAGGCTTTGACGATCGGGCTCACGATCGCAACGCTGCCGCTCATGACCATGTTCACGGGCGCGCTCATCGGGGATGGCGCGATGGATTTGCGACGCGCCTTTCGGAAGGGCTGGTGGCCAGCGCTGCGGATGATTTTGTTCGCCGCGGCCACATGGGCGCCGCTGTCCTGGCTCCATGGACGCAACCACGATTGGGCGATGGGAGCTTCCACTCCCGTGGTGTGGGCGTTGATGGCGTTTGATGCGCTGGTCGTCGGCATGATTGCGGTCATGGCGGGAACGGCCTTTCACCATGGCTATGCCTTGGCTGACGAACCGCGGGACTAGGCTTTACCAGCCCTTAGAGTGTGATGACAAAAAGTGGGTACCGGTTTTTGTCAAAAAATCGCACGACAACAAAAGTATAAAGAGCGGGATGTGATTCTGTCATATGTCATCCCGCTCTAAGCCTCACACGCGTAGGGTGCGGGGATGCGGGAAGCGTTGTTCCTTTTCGTGGCTGTCATCGCCATTGTGGCGGCGATTTTCATGCCCTCTGGCTCTGGCGAAGGCGGCGGAACGCTCACCTTCGAGAGCGAGGCGAAGGTGCTGCGTACGGCCCCGCCGGAACCGCCTTGGGTCTTCGGCTGCAGCGAGGAAGGCCAGCGCCGTGACCGGGCCAGCATGGCCATGCGTGACCATATCCAGTCTGTCCGCAAGCGCCTGTTCGGAGCGCGCTGACGGTGCGCTGGCAAGGGGCGGCAAGCAGAGCGGCTGTCCTGCGCGCCGCTCCCACATCAAAGACACAAAGTCAGAAGCGCATTCCGAATCTGACCCCATAGGTCCGCGGTGCCTGATAGGTTGCCGCCAGAAGGCCGCCATTGGCGATGGAATAGGACCGGCCCGGCCGGATACCATACGACCTGTCAAAAGTTTACCGGAACTGGCCGTAACCATAGATATCATCGCGGCCAGGCTGGCCGAGATCTACCGACTGGCTGGCGATATGGCGACGCAGGCCGACAGAATCATGGCTACCGGAACATTGGGGCAGCAAGGAGGCCCGGCCCGCCACCCATGCGCTGGCAAAGCTGGTGCCTGATGCAATACGATAGCCGCCAGGTACCGCCGTCAGCCGCTTTACACCAAAGGCTGCTGCTGCAACGTGCCTGCCCGGCGTTGCATATCTGTAGGCCCGTTGTTTCGTATCCAGCGCAGTGATGCCGTTGACGGTGTCCATGATGGCCGGGAACGGCGCGCGTGCTTTTGCACCACCATTGCCGGTCGCGGCGAAGATACAGGTGCCCCGCCGGTCGATGAGA
>JBKEEC010000038.1:0-3261 GCA_047975785.1 Sphingomonadaceae bacterium
CGATCCGTAACCGACAGACGCAAATAGCTGATTGTCCGGCCAAAGGAATCAATCAGGGGAAGGGCATCGCTCATGGCCCTATCATGCACTCTCTTGCGCATTTGTGCCAGCCAGTTGCAGATATTGGCCGGTTATGCCGGGTGCGCTGACCAGATAGGACAGGGTCTGATCCAGTGCCGGACCGTCATCCCCCGCCACCAGATTTATCCGCAATGGTGCATAGGCGCGGGCCAGATCACGGGCAATGGCGCGGCGCCAGTCATCATGGTCATAGCCGGCTGGCGCCATGATAATCACCAGCGAATCCTGCTTGTCCGCCTGTTCATCGGAAAACGTATCAAGCAAATGCGTGACCTTTTCCTGCCACACGCGGTAATAGTCTGTGGCCGCATCCATGGCTGCATCAGGCAATTCGTCAATTCGCAAGAGATGCTGCATTATCCTCGTCGTTCACGATGCAAGGTAATGCCGATTTTCTCATTCTTTTCGCTAAGTGCAAGTTTGATAATCTTGACCGTCACTGCTTCAACGCGTTTATCCTGCAAAAACAGGGTTTCACACACATGATCCGCAACCGCTTCTATCAGCTTGAAATGCATACCCGGCGGAAAGGCCTCGGATGCGGCAAATTTCAGATCCATATAATTCTTGCTGGCATCCAGCGGGGTGTCAGGCGTGAAATGGTCAATCGCTTTCAACCGCACCTGAATGGTGAAACGCAAAGGCTGCGGATTGCCGGTTTCTTCCGAATAGATGCCGGTCAGAACATCATGTTCAAAATCAGCCACTTCAAGAATAAGATATTCGCTCATTTGTATGCAATGCTTACAATATTGCCGGATGGCAAGAAAAGAAACGGGCTCAGGGATATCAGCATCGGCCAGACACCGCAGAAAGCACCTTTTGCAGCAGAGGCATCTCGATCCCTGTCACATTCAACCTGCCGCCTGGAATCTGCTCACGCACAATTGGCGAACTCAGCACTTCTCCGTCATAGGTGATGTCCAGGGACTGACCAACCAATTGCCCGGTCATATAGGCAAACCTTCGTGCGCTCTCGTCAGTCAGGGCAATCTCAAGCACGGGATAGCTATCGTAAGGGTTGTCCAGGATTACAGCATCCCTGACCGTATCCACGCATAATTGCATGTCACCGACAAACACATCTGGCGCTCCTGATGCTTCTGGCGAAGCTGACTCAGTAACAGGGGGAGGCGAAGTGCTGGCGCATCCCGACAAAACTGCCAGCAATGCAGCCATGCACAGGCCCTGTAACAAACCCCGTGAAAAGCCCTGTGACGGGCCAGATGCCCGGTCTGATCGGTTCATCCATTCCTCCACCGTGCAAAAATCGCTGTGGGCAAAATTCGTGGTTCGCCCCCGCTTTCCTGAATGGCCAGATCGCCATGTTCGACAGTTCCCGGCATGTCGGCAAAAAGCTCGGCCAGCAAGCCGCCCAATGCAAGGCTGGACATCCGGACGGCATAGACAGTCAGGAACAGGAAACGGCTTTCCCCGTCAAGCAGGTGACGGCAATCACGCATCAGTTCGGGCAGACCCTCTTCCAGCCGCCAGGTCTCTCCTTTAGGCCCGCGTCCAAATTTCGGCGGGTCAAGAATAATGCCGTCATAGCGATTGCCCCTGCGCACTTCACGCGCGGCAAATTTGGCGGCATCGTCTACCAGCCAGCGGATCGGCCTGTCCTCCAGTCCTGAAAGGGCAGCATTGACACGCGCCTGAGCCACCGACTTCTTGCTCGCATCCACATGCACAACCGGCCCGCACGCACTCAGCGCAAGCGAGCCGACCCCTGTATAGCCAAAGAGATTGAGGCTGCTCGCCATTTCCTTGCCCCCCAGCTCGCCGCGCATCCACTCCCATACAGGTGCCATATCCGGGAAAAACCCCAGATGGCGAAACGGTGTGCATTGGCCCGTGAAGCGGACATCGTTCCACCCAAGAGGCCATCCCTCTTCCGGAACCGGTCGGGAATAATGCCAGCGTCCGCCACCATCCTCATCCGAGCCGGGAATAAACTCTCCGTCAGAGATCCATTCCTGCTCTCGCGGAGTCCATAAAGCCTGTGCCTCAGGCCGGATAAATTGATATTTCCCGTATTGCTCAAGCTTGCGGCCATGCCCGCTATCCAGCAGTGCGTAGTCTGCCCAGCCTTCGCCGCACATCACGACCGGGCTGGTAACAAGCCTTGCCATCAGCGCGCAGGTGTCGCCCGTTCGGCAATAAAGGCTGCCACCGCATCATAATCACCGGGCAGCTCGGCATAGGCTTCTTCCCGGCTAAACAGATCGCCCACTCTCGCAGGTAAACCCGGTCTGGTGCCGGTTGCCCGTTCTACCGCATCGCGGAACTTGGACGGATGCGCTGTTGCCAATGTCACAACCGGGACCGAAGCCGGAATATCAACCACGCGGGCCGCATGAAGACCAATGGCGGTGTGAGGGTCAATCACCTCTCCGCAATTTTCATATGCCCAGCGCATCGCCTCTGCCATTTCATCGGTATCGGTGCGAACACTGGTAAAGAGCCTGTCAGCCCCTTCACGCTGCGCATTGGTGAGTTGCATCGCCCTGCTTGCTTCAAAACTGCGCATCTGCGCTGCCATGGCCGTTCCATCACGGCCACCGCAATCAAACAAAAGCCGTTCAAAATTGGAACTTACCTGAATATCCATGGACGGAGCGGCTGTGGGCGTCACCGTTCCGGCTGAATAATCACCATTGCTCAATGCCCGGTGCAATATATCATTGACATTGGTTGCCACAATCAGACGCTCTACAGGCAGGCCCATTTGTGTAGCAACATAACCGGCAAACACATCGCCAAAATTACCCGTCGGCACGCTGAAGGCAACTTGCCTGTGCGGCGCGCCGAATTGCAATGCGGCGGCAAAATAATAAACCACCTGCGCCATCAGTCGTGCCCAGTTAATCGAATTGACAGCGCCGATATGAAATCGTCCTGTCATATCCGGGTCGGCAAACATGCGCTTCACCATGGCCTGCGCATCATCAAATGTGCCTTCTATCGCGATATTATGCACATTGGGCGCGCGCACTGTTGTCATCTGGCGGCGCTGCACATCGCTGACCCGCCCTTGCGGGTGCAACATAAAAATATCGACCCGCTCCCGTCCGGCGACGGCATCAATTGCTGCTGACCCGGTATCGCCACTGGTGGCACCAACAATCGTCAGGTGATATTGTGTCCGGCCAAGGAATTCCTCAAACAATCCGCCCAGCA
>JBKEEC010000039.1:0-9250 GCA_047975785.1 Sphingomonadaceae bacterium
GCAGCAGCATGGTGATGCCGTCGAGCCGCCCGAGCGCACGCTCGGCGAGGCTCAGGTGATCGAGAAGCGCCAGCACGTCGATCTGTGGTTTTGGCGGCAGGGGCGGAGGCACGAATGCGCGCACGGCCTCACCTGAGGCGGGCGTTTCCACGAAGCGGCCAAGGCGCTGATCTGGTTCAGGATCACTCATGGCCGCACTATGGCAGGGCAGCACTATTTAAGCAATCGGACAAAATCTTTAATAACATAAATCGCAAGTTAAGCCGCCTTAAATAAGCCGCACAGCCAGATCATAAGCGAACGATAGCAGCGCGATCCAGCATACCGACAAGCCGCCCGTTGAGGGCGACGGTCAGGCGGACGCTTGCGTGCCTCATCGGAAGATGTCTTCAATGTTGCCATGCAACTCTTTGTGGCGAGGCTGGACGGCAACTTCTACGTCCAGCGTACGTAACAAATCCATCACGGTGCAGGACTTGGCTGTTCCACCCGAGTCAGCGCCCACACGCGCGAAAACGCCCCAGAGCGAGATGCAGTTGCTTTGGGGGTCTGGCGGGTTCCATCATAACTACTTATTTAGGCACTGGATTTGCGGCTGCCACAGCTTTAGATTGACGAATAGTTTCACCAATCTCTAAAAATAGATAACTGATCCATCATGCAACCGGACCACGGCAGAAATCTGCTACACAAAATCCCCTGGCTACATGGGGTCGAGTTTTTCGATGCCAACCACACACAGAAATCCTACAGACGATACGCGCATTCTGGTTTTGCCATCGGAGCTATCAGGCATGGGGTTGGCGGCAATTGGTGCCGTGGAGAAGCGCACATTCTACCGCCCCAGACCCTAACCTTGATGAACCCCGAAGAGCCCCATACTGGCTATGAACTGACCGATGGTTTGCGCTACAGTATGATCTATATTTCCGAGGAGGGCGTCCAGTCTCTGCTTGATCTAAGGCAGATCAAGGGTTTTACCGACCTCAACCCTACTGATCCCGACCTGCACATTATCACAAATATCGTCGCACTCACCAATGCTCTGCGCGGGAATGGCACCCCACCTGCTAAACACATGTTTATCGAAGAGCGCTTTCACGCGATCTTGCGGATGGTGTTTGCACGCCATGGAACCCAATCGGCGCGAAAGGGCGGTAACGAGCCCTCGAGCGTAAGCCGTGCGAAAGAATTCATCGAGGCTCATGTCGAAAATCAACCCGATCAGGACCTCACCATCGCTGATATTGCCCGAGAGGTTAACCTAAAACCGAACTATCTGATTCAGTGCTTTTCGCGCACTATGGGGGTTTCGCCTCATGCATATCTGATGCAGCGTAAGATTTGCCGGGCGAAAGAACTTCTGGGTGACGGGCTGCGCGCCATTGATGTAGCCACGGCTCTTGGTTTTTATGATCAATCACATTTTATCCGGCATTTCCGCAAAGTCGTCGGCATTACACCTGGAGCCTTACAGATTCATCACTGACCCAGCAGTCAGATTACCATCGGAATGACGGAAGCCACCAGCAAAACCGCCATCGCACGGTTGAACAGCGCAACATTGCCGCTGAACCGCGCAAAGTAAGAGCCGACCACCACCCAGCCTGCTAGCGAGGTAGCGCAGATGGCAAAGAAAATCGCCGAGAACGCTGTTAGCCTGAATACATGATCCGTATAAGGACCAACATATAGCGAAATCGCCGACAGCGACACAATCCAAGCTTTGGGATTGACGGCTTGCGTTAATGCCCCAGTAATAAAGCTTGGGCGTATAGCCTTAGACCCGTCAAAATTCAGATCGCCCCGGTCTGCCGCGATCTTGTAGGCCAAATACAGCAGATATGCGGCACCAATCAGCGCGATCGGCCGCGAGAACGCTTCGATCAGCTCAATAAAGGATCGAAATCCAAAGCCGATCAAGAGCAGCATGGCAACAAAGGACGCCGTTGCACCCAAGACGTACGGCAGACTTGAAATAATTCCAAACCGCGCGCCGGACATGGCCGATAGAATATTGACTGGGCCTGGTGTTGCTGAGGTCGCAAAGGCAAAAGCAGCCATTGGAAGCAAGGGATCACCCAGTGTCATATATCCCCATCCCGCACTTCGCCCGTGCCGCCAAACCAGACTTTTCGTTGTAGATCGACGGCATAGTATTTCTTGGGCTGCACTGTGCCATCCAGATCATAGCCGGAATGGGCCTCCCAATAGCCCAGCTCATTAACGCGAGTCACCTCAATCGAACGCAGCGCCTTGACACATTTGTAATTGAACAGACCAAAATCAATCAGCCGCAACGGAAAGCCCGTCTCCAGTGTCAGTTGTGCATTATCCACCTCATAGGCTAGCAGTGCGTCTCGCTCCAATGCGCTGCGCATATGGATGGTCGTATCATAGCGGCCCTTTTCCGTACCGATGCTCAACTGGCGTAAGTACAAGCCATCGTCCTGTAAGTCGACACCAGCCGCGTGTAAGACGTCCCGCAGTAATACGCCACGCCAATACCGCTTGATCGTCCACAGGCAGACGCAAACCGTCCGCCGGTGATGCTGTTGCACTGGAAGCGCCCGGATTTGGTCATAATCCAACGACAGAGACGCTGCAACTTCACCGTGAATATTCAGCCGCCAAGCCGTTATATCAACGGGTGCCGGACCCTCTTGAAAGTATCGCAACGAACTGGGCTTTTTTTCCAGAAACGGCGTCTTGCAGGGCGGTTCAAATACCTTGTCCATCGCGGTCCTCATGATAGATTCTTCACACAGCGGATCCCAACGATATTATCGCGCAAACTAGGGGTGTAGTTGTCGCGGCTGGCACAGCGCAAGCAGTCCTCATCATGCAGACCGGACCCACCACGCACGATATGAGCATTGTGTTCATCGGTCAGATAAATTGGGTCATGCCCGGTCAGGTCCCAGCTGTAATCCTGCGCTGCGTTATCCAGACACCACTCGCCGATATTTCCCGCCATATCCCGGCATCCCGAAGCAGCGAAATTGCACGGCAGTTCCTCAACACCGGTCGCACGACGGTTCAGTTCTGCCGGCTCGCAGCCCGGCGCAAAATTCGCGTGCTCCTGCGTAGGGGCCTCAGCACCCCAAGGATAAAGGCGCTGCCCCTGCCCTGCGGCAAACTCCCACTGCGCCTCAGTTGGCAGGGTCTTACCCAAAAACCGCGCATAGGCCAGCGCCTCCCACCAACTGACACCGGTGATAGGCATCTGCGGAGCGTTCCAATTCGGATCGTGCCAGTAATTCGGACAGTTTAGCCTATGCGTGGTCACGAACTCCCAGCCTAACGGGGTCCAGAGCAATCTGTCACGATATCCGCCCTCATCTATGAACAGCGCAAAATCTGCATTCGTAACAGGAAGACGATCGATCAAATAGGGACTGAGAGAGACCATACGAACCGGTCTCTCATTCCCAAACAGATCAGAGCCGCGCAGATAACCGCTACTTTCCAACCGAATCATATTATTGTTCAAAGCGCACCCATCCATGGTATCATCGCAAAAGTGGAAGCTGACCAACCAGCTTGTTCACGGCTTTCTTGGAACCCACCAGCAACAACCCGACGATACCCTGATCCGCATCCGGCAACGTGGCCAGCTTTACTTGGTAATCGTTGTAGTTCTTGGTGGTCAGCGCGGCTTCACCAAAGGGTACAACCAGATCCAGATTGCCGGCTTGTGCGAACAGCTCACTCAACCGAGCGCGATCTGCACTAAGAACCGGAACTGGCACCGTCGTAATCCCCGGCAACTTGGTTCGATCGGCGGTATAGGCCTCTACACCGATAAGACCGGGCCGATAGCGCCCCAAGCTCATACCCATCACCGCAGCAATGTTGGCCTTGAGTCCGGAGGGGAGGTCATCTGACAGGGCGATAACGGGTTTGAGGTCCATGAGGAATGTTCCTTACTGATAAATACCGTCCAAAGCATTGGGATCGTCGGAAAGGCGACAGACAGAACACATAGATTCAGCATCTCGGCCGCAATCTGTGTGGTCAGGCAAGCATCCACTTGTCCTTCGGCTGTCATTTCTGCAGCAATATGGGTTGAGTCCGCAGAAATGATACTAATATCGGCATGTTGGATTGTATCCCCGACCAAGTGGCTGGGTGCAGGATGGCTGGCTACCTTGATTTGCGGCTTGTTCAAGATATCAGGGTTCGTCGCAGCAACTACATAGGCTGGGGTATTGTAAAAAAATGCGCCGGCCGGACGCAATAAAGCCGAGATATAAAATCGGTTCACCTCCGCATATGCATTCGCTACCAGCAGCGCACGATTTTTAGGCTCTTGCTCGACAGCCTGCGCCGCAGCCTCATAGGTCGGATAAAGCATAACCCCCGCCTTCAGCAGATCACCAAGAAAATTTGCTGCCTGAAATGAACTGGTTCCAGCAGGTCCCAATGTAACGATTTCACGATGGGTGTGGTTATCACCTACAGCGAAACGGTACAGCGCATCTTCGAAAAGCATGTAATTTTGCCTCAATTTATTCATGAAAGAAGATAACGGGGTTGCCTGATTTAGTATTGGATGTTTCTTCGAAAAATCCGACAGCGGCGACATATTGGCGTTAACCTGAGCTAACCCACAATTTTACGGCTACCGATGAACAGCCCCGATTGCATCAGGTACAATATCTAGGACCGGGAACAAGCGAGGCACGTCAGTGCGAGGGGCTTTCGATCCGACTAATGTCAGGCAAGTTGCGGTACTGTTCTTTATAGTCGATGCCGTAACCGCAAACCCACTTGGCATCACTGCCAAAGCCGATGAAATCAGGTGTGATCGGGCGATTCTCGGCACGGTGGTGCAAATCTAACAGCACAACTACACGCACAGAAAGTGCGCCTTGATCCAACAGCCTCGCCTTCAGCAGCGCCAGTGTCTGGCCGCTGTCGATAATGTCCTCGACGATCAGTACATGGCGACCGTCAACCTCAATGTCAGTGTCCTGCACTACTTTTGGCCCATCGGTGTCAAACGCCTTCCATCCGTAGCTGCTGATCGTGGCATAGCTCATCAGAGCAGGCGTAGTGAGCCGACGCACAAGGTCCGAGGTAAAGAAGGCCGCACCTTTCAGCACGCCTACGACCAGCACCTGCTTGCAAGGGGCCAGAGCACTGTCGATTTCCTGCGCCATCTCTGTAATGCGCATGGCAATCCGGTCAGCCGAAATCAGAATCTCGCCTCGCCTGTGGTTGTGATCCGCCAGTATCATCGTGTGGACTCCATCTTGTCATTTACATAGGGGTATGGCTTCCGGTGCCATCGCCGGACGCCACCCATTGCCGCGCCCGATTGATCGCCATCTTGCTGTCAATCTCGCCCCCTAGATCACCACCGGACAGGGCTACCAGCCGGTGCAGCAAGATTGCCACGTCTGCAGCCTCCGCACGAATGTCGTCGGCGGAGGCGCCAGCATTGATAGCCTCGCGCAGTTCCATTAGCTCCAGTTCAGCGCGGCGCACCAATGCCGTCAAATCTGACACCGGGCCAAAGGTCGCTTCTGCCCAACTGTCGATGGAGGCGGAGCTTTCAGTCATCGGTCTGCCACTCATTTTCTGGCCTCCTGCTCTGAAAGAATGGTTTCGAACACCGGATGTAGGATACCGGTCGATTGCCCACACACCGCAAAATGCGCCTGCGCTTCGACACTAGGAGGCGCATTGAATGCCACGGTACGGCGCACGTTCTGGAACAGAGGCAGGTCCGACAAACCGTCACCTATAGCGATAACGTGGTCCAGCCCAGCCCCCACCTGTGCAGCTTCGTCCCTAGCAAAGCCAATCTTGTCTTCCAGCGGAAAGTACCTCGACACCGCTCCGGTAAAGCGCCCATTTTGCGTTGTCAGTCTTACGCCCGACACCGCATCAAAACCAAACGCCTCTCCTATAGGCAGCATGAGGTCGCGGAATCCCACGGTATTGATAACCACACGCAATCCGCGCGCCTTCAGCCACTTCACCGTGTCCGCGATGCCCGACACGACCGGCATGCTGGTCATATGTATGGAGAGTGTCTCGGGGGTACAGTCACGGAACTTCATCGCCATCAAGTCGGTGAACTGCCAAGTGGTCAGCTCCCCCACCCGAAAGGCATGTTCAGCGGCGGCAATCTCCGACCCACAGGCCAGCAACTCCGAAGCGTGCTCGGCGGCTGTCTTACCAATACTCAGTGTGTGATCGAAGTCAAAGCAAACGAGCTTATATCGCATGACGGGTCCTCGTGGTAGAAAGCCAGAACAGAGTCACGGCACAGGCAACGACTACCAACAGCACCGCTTCCAGATTGTCATCAATCAGCCCGGAAGGACTGCCCGACATTGACAGGGATGCGAGATAGGGGATCGCCACGTTACCCACATTGCCCAGTTGCGTGTATGCGCCGTTGGTGGCCGAGGTAGCTTGGTTCGTATTGCAAACCTCGCCGATCCGGGCAAAGATGCCCAGTTGCATGAGACCTACCCCGGCAAAAGCACAAATGTAGCCCTCCAGCGGCACCCACATTAGCGCCACCAGCAACGCAATCGACGCCACGCCCGCTCCGGTGAGGAACAGCGGCACCGACCCAGCCACGGCCAGCAGGGAGGACCCAACAAAGACAAAGGCGAGGCTAATCAGTGGCAGTAACGGAGCGATGAAAGCACCAGTCTCACCACCAATCCGCATCTGAGCAAAGACGAGCATGGTCGTGAAAACCCCGGCGTGGAACAAAAAGGACAAAGCTGCCAGCAACTGTGCCCGGATCAGCCCTCTGGGTACCAGCGCCCAGTTCCGAACGAGCGGCATTACGGTGCTGTCCTGTTGCCAGTGCCACAGGCCGAAACCAAGCGCAGGAATCACGTAGATCACGTGCCAGCGCAAGAAGGCGACAGGGTCCGACAGATTCAAACCGCTCAGTGCAAAGACATGCGTCAGTGCAAAAGCGACGCCAAAGAACGATGCCCAGATCCCCATCACCAGCGACGCACGCGCTGGCGGTGCGAGCGTGATCATCAGCGTCGGCGCAGCAGCGACAATGGCAATGTGGCTCAAACCTTCGACGATGCGCAGCAGCATCAGCGTCGCAAAGCCCTGTGCCAGCGGTAACGTTAGACCCGCTACGACCGCAACTACCGAGGCGACGGCCATGACTCGCCAAAGGCCTAAGTCGACCACCATCTGACCGGCCACCGCGCCAAAGGCTATGGCGGCTATGCCAATGGCGGACATGACAAGCGTGGCTTGCGACACGCTAAGCCCTTGCGCGGTTAGGTAACCGAGCACCGGGATGACCTTGGCAATCTGTGTGGCGGCACCAACCCCGGCAAAGTACAGCGCCGCAAGGCGTATCACGCTGACAGTTCCCGTCATGCGACTTCGACCCACCCGGGGCGATGGCCCGCCTGACCCTTTGCCGCAGTGACCTGACGAGCCGCTCGACGACCGGCCCAGACACCGCTGGAGGCAGCCTGCACAATTCCACGCGCGATCCCGGTTGCGTCACCTATAATAAACAACCCTGGCGCAGTGGATTCGAAATCTCGATTAATCACTGGACGATCATGTACTAGTTCCCAGACCGGCGCGTGCAGCAGCGTGTCTTCGGATGTGATGGCCGGGCTGATCTGTCCCAGCTTCTCCATGCCCGTACGAATGCTCTCCATGACAAAACCGGGCAGCAACCAGCCTAGGTCGACCGGGGTCGACGAAGACAGCGTGCTGCGAAGACCATTGCTGTCCAGCGCCTGTTGGGTCGTCGCTATACCTTTCAGGAAATCACCGTACCTTTGTACGACGGTACCGCCGTGTCCAGAAACGCGATTTATATTATTAATGAAATTAAGTTGAAGATTGATTGCGTCTACGCTACTTGGAAATTTCTTACGAACAAGCAATCCGAAATTTGAGTTATCTGACTGACGATCTCGGAAAGAAAATCCACTAATTGTGCAAATACGATCATTCAAATTAAAGTCGTCATAATAACAACTGACCAGATAGCCACCGTTACAGACACAAAATGTTCTAATTTCAGAATTATTAGATCCCATGAATTTTAATTTTGCATCAAGGTGACAGCTGGAAATTGGATCGATTGCGGCTCGCGCCACTTCAACACGGACGCCCATTTCTATGTTATTGTCTAAATACACAACCCCAGCGGCGGCGAAGTGCTTACGAATGCTAGTGCCGGAGGCCTTTCCAGTGGCCAGCACTACTGTCCGTGCTTGAATCGTCAGCGCACCGCTACGAGGGTGGGTACAAAACAGTTCGTAACCACACGCTGTGCGCGAAATCGCCTCCAGTCGGGTGCGCCACAGAAACTCAACACCGCGGGACTCAAGCTCCGTTTCGAAGGTAGCGCAAAACTCTTGGATACCCTCTGTGCCAAGATGCACTACGTCGTAACCCTTCAAATTAGAGCCAATTTCTTTTGTTTTTTCCGCAAGTTCAGAGGTGTTGGCTTGCGCCCCGTAACTGCGCTTTCGCCCAAAGTCGCCGACCCGGCGCTCAATGGTGCGTAGTACGTGGTTATTCAAGCCGACCACGGTGTCAGCCGCGCCGAAATGCCGTTCTAGGCCGCTACCTGCTGGGAAACTGGACAGCTTCCCATCCGAGTACATACCCGCGCCACCGGAGCCATAGACCGCGAGGCAAACCTTACATTGGCTACAACTGCCATGGTCAACAAGGGGGCAAGCGCGCTTTGTCAGTGAAGTACCCGCATCCAGGACACCTATGGTGTTTCCGACCGCGCCGCGGAGGTATTCGTCGGCATAAAAAAGTCCTGCAGGACCGGCACCCACCACGATGCAATCGTACATTTGAGGAAACCTTAATTTATTCATGAAAGAAGATAGTGAAGTCGCCAGACTTAGTATTGGACATTTCTTCGAAAGATCCGGCAGCCGCGACATGCTGACGTCAACTTGGGCTAACCCTCAATTTCACGGTTCCCGATGAACCCAATTGACAAAACTGAAATGATAAGCAGCGTCATATGCACCTGTTGAATCGCGCCTTGCTTGATCCAGTAGCCAAACCAAAACCCACCGATCATGAAACATAGCCACAGCATCATGAAGCACGTGAGCGCAGACACCGCCCTTCCTCTCACAGGCTCTGAAAATGACTGTGCACCGCACAAAGCTGCCGTGGCGCATGCTATTGCCGCTCGCCACAGATATATTGCAATTGCAGCCTGAACGGCGACGATAAGCCAAAGGGTGATCGGCGCAATCCA